>JAJDET010000005.1 GCA_029259655.1 Planctomycetota bacterium | reverse complement strand
GCCTCCACCCCCTCACCCGCGACCCGCAACGCCTCCCCCTCGTACAAGCGCTCCGTCTCGTCCGGCGAGTCCCCGAGCAGGAGGAAGACGACATCCGCACCCGCCAGGTGCACCGCCGTCGCCGCGCTCTTCAGGTTCTCGCGGTACGCCTTGGCCGACACGCGCGGGCGCAGATCCAGCACGTCCAGATCCCGAACCGGCCGCTCCTCCTCCTCGCTCTCCCTGCCCGCCAGCCTGCGCAACACCCGCACCAGTCGCGACCGCGCGAGGATTCCCGACCCCACCCGCGCGCTCTCCTCCCAGTCGAACGCGGCGTCCACCTCGCGCAGGACGTAGCGCCGGTCGTTGTAGTTCGTCGAGAAGACGATCACGTCGGGCTCGAGGGACAGGGCCACCTTCTCCAGCAAGGCGAGCGCCTGGAACGAGGAGTAGCCCGGGACGCCGAGGTTGACGACGTCCACGCCGTCGAGCTCGGTCTCCAGCAGCTCGGCGAAGGTCTCCTCGAGGGCGACACGATGCCCGAAGGTGCACGAGTCGCCGAGCAGGACGACGCGCGGCCGGTTGCTCGCGAGCTCGGGCACGTCCGCGGCGAGGACTCCGCGCTCTCCGAACGAGCGCCACACGCCGTAGACCTTGCCTTCGTAGCCGGGCCGGCGCTCCCACCCGGTGTCGGGAGTCAGGACGTGCCAGTCCGTCGCGGAGAGCTCGGCGAAGCGCGGGAGGCGCGCGACGGCGACGCGTGCGCCGAGCTCACCGACCGCGAGCAGGCCGACGATCGTGGCGGCGGAGAGCGCGAGCTTCTTCCCGCGCCCCGCCATCAGGAGGTCGCTCCCTCCGCGTCGCGGGTACTCGACTCCTCGCCGTACTGCAGCCGGTAGAGGCCCCGATAGACGCCGCCCTTCTCGATCAGCTCGTCGTGCGTGCCGGCTTCCACCAGTCGTCCCTTCTGGAGCACCAGGATGCGATCCACGTCGCGGACGGTCGAGAGGCGGTGAGCGATGACGAGCGACGTGCGGCCTTTCGTCATCTCCGCGACGGCTTCCTGGAGCAGGTGCTCGGTCTTCGAGTCGACGTTGGAGGTCGCCTCGTCGAGCACGAGGATCTCCGGATCGGTGGCGAGCACGCGCGCGAACGAGACGAGCTGCTTCTCCCCCGCCGAGAGGTTCTTGCCGCGCTCCTGCACGCGTTCGCGGTAGCCGTCCGGGAAGCGCCGCGCGAGCTCGGAGAGGTGCAGGCGATCCGCGGTCCGGGCGGCGCGCTCCTCGTCGACCTCGGGGTGGCCGAGGCGGATGTTCTCGAGGATCGTCCCCTCGAACAGGAAGACGTCCTGCGGGACGATGCCGACGCGCCGGCGGAGCTCGGCCAGCGGGTAGTCGCGGATGTCCACGCCGTCGACGAGGATCGCGCCGTCGGCATCCTCGTCGTGGTAGAGCCGGGTCAGGAGCTTGAAGACGGTCGTCTTCCCGGCGCCGGTGTCGCCCACGATCGCGACGCGTTCCCCCGGCGCGAGCGCGAAGGAGACGCCGCGCAGCGCGGGCTCTCCCTCGTCGTAGGCGAAGGTGACGTCCCGGAACTCGATCTCGCCGCGGGTCGGGCCGAGCGGCGCCGGGCGCTCGGGCTCGGGGACGACATCGCCTTCGTCCATCAGGTCGAAGATCTTGCGGCTGGCGGTCATCGCGTTCTGCAGGACCGTGTACTTCTGCGACAGGTCCGACAGGGGCCGGAAGAACTTCTGCATGTAGTCGACGAAGAGGAACAGGGCTCCCAGGGTCAGTCCCCCGGGCACCTCCGGCGCCCCCATCGACTCCGCGACGATTCCGCCGCCGTACCACAGGATCAGCGCGGTCGTGAAGGACCCGAGCATCTCGACGGCGGCGGACAGGGTCGACTCCCAGAGGACGGCGTCGAGCTGGGAATCGCGCACGCCGACGTTGACGGCTCCGAACTCGCCGCGCGCGATCGCCTCGCGGCGGAAGAGCTGCACGAGCGGCATCCCGTTGGTGTGCTCGTGCAGGAAGCCGTTCATGCGCGAGAGCTCGCGGCGCAGGATCTCGTAGGCGGAGCGCACGCGGTTCCGGACGCGGCTCGTGACCCACAGGAGCGCAGGCACGATCACCAGGCCGATCAGCGTGAGCTGCCAGTTCGTGGCGAAGAGGATCGCGAGGGTCGCGGCGAGGAACACGAAGTCCCCGAGGATGGTCACGACGCCCGAGGAGAAGAGCTCGTCCACGGCCTCGACGTCGGTCGTGACGCGACCGACGAGCGTGCCCGTCTTGTTCCGGTCGTAGAACCGCATCGAGAGCCGCTGCATGTGCCGGAACAGCGCACGGCGCAGGTCGAGCAGCGCGTTCTGGCCGGCCTTGTCGACCGTGTACATCTGCCAGCGGCGCAGGAAGAACTCCGCGATCGTGATCGCGACGAAGATCCCCATCAGGACGCCGAACCCGTCCATGTCGCTCGGCGTGATGTGGTCGTCGATCGCGATCTTGACGAAGAGCGTCGTCGCGAGGCGACTGGCCGAGGTGACGATCAGGAGCGCCAGCCCCAGGTACACGAGCCGCCGGTGCGGCGCGATGTAGTCCCACAGGCGCCGCAGGATGCGCCGGTCGAAGGCCGAAGAGCCGTCGCTCGGCGGCGACCCCACGGAAGCGTGGTGGGCCGGAGTCACGTGTCGCCCCCGTCGTCGTCGCGCTCCGCCTGCTGCCGCCAGAGGCGCGCGTAGGTCCCGTCCAGCTCGAGGAGCTCCGCGTGCGTCCCCTCCTCGATCACGCTCCCCTCCTCCAGGACGAGGATGCGGTCGGCGTGCTGGATCGTCGAGAGGCGGTGGGCGACGATCACGGTGCTGCGGCCCTCCATCATCGGCACGAGCCGCTCGAGGATCTCGTCCGCGGTGCCCGAGTCGACCGCCGAGAGGGTGTCGTCGAGCAGGAGCAGCTCGGGCTCGAGCAGCATCACGCGCGCGAGCGCCGTGCGCTGGCGCTGGCCGCCCGAGAGGTTCACGCCGCGCTCGCCGAGCAGCGTGTCGAGCCCGTTCGGAAGCTGGTCCAGGTCCTTGGAGAGGCGCGCGTCGTCGAGTGCACGGGCGATCTCCTCGCGCGCTGCATCGGGGCGGCCGAGTGCGACGTTCTCCGCCAGGGTCCTCGAGAACAGGAACGTCTCCTGGGGCACGTAGCCCACGCGCTCGCGCACGCCGGCGAGGGTGAGGTCCGTCAGGTCGGTGCCGGAGAAGCGCACGTGGCCGGGCTCGACCTCGAGCTCGCGCGCGAGCACGCGCAGGAGCGTCGTCTTGCCCGCCCCCGTGTGCCCGACGACGCCCAGCGTCTCGCCCGCGGCGAGCTCGAAGGACACGTCGCGCAGAGCCGTTCGCGTCTTGCCGTTCCCGTTCGAGCTCTCGCCCTCGGAATCCGGCAGCTCGGGCGGGGCGTACTCGACGGTCAGCCCGCGCACGGAGAGGTCGCCGAGCGGCGAGGGGACGTCGCGCGGCTCGGGCGGATCCGTGAGCGTCACCTCGGTCTCGACCAGCTCGCGGATGCGCGACAGGGCCGCGGCGCCGCGCTGCAGCGAGCTGATGACGAACCCGAGCACGCCCGTCGGCGCCGCCATCATCTGCAGGTAGAAGACGGTCGCGACGAAGTTGCCGAGGCTCACCTCGCCGCGCGCGACCATCGGCGCACCGGCCCAGAGCACGAGGATCGTCCCGAGCGAGGCGAGCCCCATCATCAGGGGCGCCAGCGTGCCGCGCGCCCAGGTGACCTCGAGGTTGAGCCGGCGGTACTCCTCGCAGCGCTCCTCGAAGCGGGAGAAGTCGAACTCCTCCAGGGTCATGGTCTGGATGACCATGTGGCCCTGGAGGCTCTCGTCGACCTTGGAGCTGACGTCGGCGAGCTTCTCCTGCGCCGCCTTCGACCCGCGCTGGATGCGTCCCGCGAGCCGGCGCGCGGCCCACACGAAGAGCGGGAACGGGAGGACGGCGACCAGGAACAGCTTCGGGCTGATGGCCAGCATCATCCAGGCGCAGAACACGTACATGACGGCCGTCTCCGCCAGGTACATGTACACGGGCCCCATCAGCCCCTGCACGTTGCGCACGTCGTTGACGGCGCGCGACATGATCTCGCCGGTCTTGTTGCGCACGTAGAACGACGGCGAGAGACGCAGCAGCACGTCGAACACGTCGCGCCGGAGGTCGTGTACGACGCGCCGGCTGCCCCCGAGGATCAGGAGCCGGCTCGCCGTGCGTACGAGGGCACCGACGACCGCGACGAGGACGATGAGCAACGCACCCTTGGCGATCAGCCGCGAGACCGCCGCCCCGCCGAGCTCCGCCGAGCTCGCCCCTTGCAGGACGTCGATCGAGTCCCCGAGCAGGTACGGAACCAGCACGCGCAGGAACACGGCGCCGAGAATCGCCGCCGCCCCGAGCAAGTACGTGCCCCGGTAGCGCCGCAAGTACGGCCCAAGCAGTCTCAGCTCACGCATGCCCGAACGTGCCCGAGCCCGTGCCCGTGCCCGTGCCCGAATCACCGGCCAATACCTTCAGGGTTCGATCCGGTAAATCGTCCGCGGGAACGGAATGCACTCGCGCACGTGCTCCACGCCCGCGATCCAGCCGACCGTGCGCTCGAGCCCGATCCCGTAGCCCGCGTGCGGCACGGTCCCGTAGCGACGCAGATCCGAGTACCACTCGAAGGCGCCCTCGGGGAGCTCGTGCTCCGCGATGCGCTTCTCGAGCGCGTCGAGGTCGTCCTCGCGCTGGCTGCCGCCGATGATCTCGCCCACACCCTCCGGCCCGAGCACGTCGACGCACAGGCACTTCGACTCGTCGGCGGGGTCGCGCTTCATGTAGAAAGCCTTCACCTCCGACGGATAGTGCGTGACCATCAGCGGGCGATCGTTCCTGTTCGAGAGGATCGTCTCGTCCGGCGCGCCGAAGTCCGCTCCGTAGGTGAACTCGCTGCCCTCGTCCTCGGCCAGGATCTTGGCCGCCTCGTCGTAGGTCATGCGCGGGAACGGCGCCTCGATGGCCTCGAGCTTCGAGATGTCGCGCTCGAGCACGTCGAGCTCCGGGCGCCGGTGGTCGAGCACGTGCCGCACGACGTAGACCAGCATGTCCTCGGCCAGGCGGCAGATGTCGTCGAGGTCGGCGTACGCGACCTCCGGCTCGAGCATCCAGAACTCGGTCAGGTGGCGGCGCGTCTTCGACTTCTCCGCGCGAAACGTCGGCCCGAAGCAGTAGACCTTGCCGAAGGCCATGCAGGCCGCCTCGGCGTAGAGCTGGCCCGACTGCGTCAGGAAGGCCTTGCGGTCGAAGTAGTCGAGCTCGAAGAGCGTGGACGTCCCCTCGCAGGCGTTCGGCGTGAACATCGGCGAGTCGATGCACACGAAGTCGCGCTCGTCGAAGAAGCGCCGCAGTCCGGTGATCACGGCGTCGCGCACGCGCATGACCGCCCACTGCTTCTTCGACCGGAGCCAGAGGTGGCGGCGCGAGAGCAGGTAGTCGGTCCCGTGCTCCTTGGGCGTGATGGGATAGCCGTCGACGGCCTGAATGACCTCGCCCGCGACGACCGAGAGCTCGTAGCCGCCGGGCGCGCGCTCGTCCGCCTTCACCTCGCCGGTGAGCTTCAGGCTGGACTCCTGTCCGGCAGCGCCCACCGCGTCGAAGAGCTCCTCGGGGACGTTCTTCTTGAGCAGGACGCACTGGCAGATGCCGGAGCCGTCGCGGAGCTGGACGAAGTGGAGCTTGCCCTTCGAGCTCTTGTTGTAGATCCACCCGCGCAGCTCGACGGTCTCGCCGACGTGTTCCGAGAGGTGCTCTACGGTCGTGATCGCGGACATGGCGCTGGGCCCTGGAGGCTAGGGAAAGATCGAGTACGAGGGCGAGAGCTCGACGTCGGCCAGGACGCCCCGGCGCACGAGCACGCGCCCCTTGTGGAGGACGCCGTGCCGGTGGGCCTCGAGCAGGACCTCGCCGTCGTCCTCGCCGAGGCGCCCGAGGTCGTCGACCGGGCTCACGATCTGGACGCGCTCGTAGCCCAGCGCCAGGAGCCGGTTGACGGCGCGCTCGCCGAGGGAGGGCCCCGCTTCGGCCGCGTTCGCGGCGGCGCCGTTACGCTGCGACTCGGCCTCGTGGGTCGCCTTCTCGAGGGCCCGGAGGAGCACGTCCTCGGTCCGTTTCTGGGCGTCGCGGATGTCGACGACCACGTGCTCGAGGCGCCGCAGGTCGATGTCGTCGCGCTCGGCCACCAGCTTCTTGAGCAGCGTCTTGAGCTCCTCGAGCGCGTCCAGCCGGCGGCCGAGGCGCTCGAGGCCGCGCGCGTGGGCGACCAGCATCCAGGCGGCCAGGGCCGTCGCGAACCCGAGCAGCACCAGAACGCCGGCGAACCACGGCACGGCCGCGACGAGCCAGGCGGGGATCTCGGTCTGAAGGGCGGTGTCCATCGGATGGGGACGGCGTGGGAGCGCCTTTCCCGGTCGAGCAGCATAGCATCGCGCGACGCCCCAAGAACCCCGGGAGCGCGAACCGAAGTCCGGTCGCGACCAAGGCTTGCAGCTCGAACGCTTGGCCCTAGAGTGGCCCGCCATGACGCTCGTCATGCGGATCGGCGTCCCGCTCCTCCTGGTCGTGGGCCTCTTCCTGCTCCCCGACGCCGACCGGGCGCGGCTGGCAGCGCGTCAGGCCCACGAGCTGTTCGCGGAGAAGCCCATCGGAGCCGACGCGACGTTCGGCGAGCTCGTGCTCGCCGGAGCGCACGTGTACGAACGCGACGGCGAGCGGATGAAGTTCGCGCTGGCGGGCGTGCGCCTGCAGGGGGCGGACATGGCGGACCACGGGCACCTGCACCTCCGGCGCTCGATCATCCAGGGACTGCGCACCACGGCCTCCGCGGGCGGGATCTCGCTCGTCGTGCCGGGCGAGAAGATGCCGGTGGTGCGCGGGGCCGCGTTCCTGGGCTGGGTCAGCAACGACAAGCTCTTCCTGCAGTACGAGCCGCTCGAGGGCGACGCGATCATCGTCTCGAAGCGCTACCGCGAACCCGACCGCACGTCGCTCGTGCCGCCGATCGTCGCGGTAGCGCTCGCGATCCTCTTCCGCCGGCCGCTCCTGGCGCTCTTCTGCGGCGTGCTGGCAGGCGCCTTCCTCGTGGAGCTGCGAACGGGCAGCGGGCTCCTCGCGAGCGCGGGCGGCGGGTTCCTCGACGTCGGCCGTGTCTACTTCTGGAACGAGCTCGTCGCGGGTGAGCGTGCGATGATCGTCGCCTTCGTCGTGTTCATGCTCGCCATGGTCGGCGTGATCACGAAGAACGGCGGCATCCGCGGGCTGATGAACCGCATCTCGAGCCTCGCGGGAACCGCCCGTAGCACCCAGGTCGCCACCTACCTGATGGGGCTCGTCGTCTTCTTCGACGACTACGCGAACACGATCCTGGTCGGCTCCACCATGCGGCCGCTCACGGACCGCTTCCGGATCGCGCGCGAGAAGCTGGCCTACATCGTCGACAGCACGGCGGCCCCGGTCGCCGGGATCAGCGTGTTCAGCACGTGGATAGCGTTCGAGGTCTCGACCTTCAGCGCCCAGCTCCCGGCGGCGGGATTGCTCACCAGCGAGGGGTACGCGGTCTTCCTCCAGACGCTGCCGTACCGCTTCTACTGCGTCTTCACGCTCGCGCTCGTGGCGCTCGTCGTCTTCACGGGACGCGACTTCGGCCCGATGCTCGTCGCCGAGAAGCGCGCGCGCTCGACGGGCAAGCTCGTGCGCGACGGCGGGCGGCCGATGGTCGGCTCGGAGGCCACGCACATGGAGCCGGCGGCGGGCGTCGTTCCGCGTGCGCGTCTCGCCGTGGCGCCGATCCTGCTCTTCATCTTCGCGACCTTGTTCGAGATCGCGCGCGCCGGGGGCGCCTTCGGGATGGGGTCGGCGCTCTTCACCCTCGAGGGAATGACGAGCGTCCTCTACGACGGGAGCGGGAGCCGGCCGCTGATGGTCGGCTCGGGCGCCGGGCTCCTCCTGGCTATCGTGCTCTCGCTCGCGGTCGGTCTGCGCGGAGAGATCCTCGGCGCCGCGTGGACGACGCTGCGCTCGATGGGCGTCGCGCTCGGGATCCTCTACCTGGCCTGGATGATCGGCGCCGTCTGCCAGAACGACCTCGGCACGGGCCCCTATCTCTCCGAGCTCCTGACCGACGCGCTCGACCCGGTCTTCCTTCCGATGCTGCTCTTCGTGCTGGCGGGCGCGATCGCCTTCGCGACGGGCTCCTCGTGGAGCACCATGAGCATCCTCCTGCCGCTCGTCGTCGGGATCTCCTTCACGATGGGCGAGGACAACCTCCCGCATCTCGGCGGCATGGGCCTCATGATCCTCTCGATCGGCGCCGTGCTCGAGGGCGCGATCTTCGGCGACCACTGCTCGCCGATCTCGGACACGACGGTCATGTCGTCGATCGCGTCGGCCTCCGATCACATCGACCACGTCCGGACGCAGGCGCCCTACGCGATCCTGACCATGATCGTCGCGATGGTCGCCGGCTACTTCCCCTGCACCTTCATCGAGGGCTACTCGCCCTGGTACGGCTGGGTCGTCGGGCTCGGCCTGCTCGTGCTCGTGCTCGTGCTGCGCGGGAAGCGCGCCGACGCCGCTCCGGAGCCCATCGCGTGAGCTCGGCCTCCTCGATGGGACGGCGGGTCCTGCTCGGGACCCTGTTCGGCGTCGTCGTCTACGCCGGGATCGTGTTCTGGGCCGACTACGACAGCATCCGCGCCTCGCTCGTGGACTTCCCGCCGCACGTCGTCGGTGTCGCGCTCCTGCTCGCGTTCGCGAACTACCTGATCCGCTTCCTCAAGTGGGAGCGCTACCTCCACCTGCTCGACATCGAGCTCGACCGGAGGACGTCGTTCCTGATCTACATGGCCGGCTTCTCCATGGGCGTGACGCCGGGGAAGATGGGCGAGGTCTTCAAGAGCTGGATGATCCGCAAGGTCAACGGCACGCGGATCAGCTACAGCGCGCCGATCGTCGTGGCCGAGCGCTACACGGACCTGCTCGGGTATCTGATCCTCGTCGCGATCGGCGGGATCTTCACGCTGCCGGAGTACCAGTGGATGTTCTGGGCGACGCTCGCCCTGTGCGTGGTCGCGCTCTTCCTCGCGGGTTCGGAGGCCTTCGCGCGGTTCATCACGCGGGGCGTCGGCAAGACTCCCTACTTCTGGCGGCTGAAGAGCCGCGTCGAGCGGTCCTTCGAGAGCACCCGCATCCTGCTCGCCCCGAAGGAGCTCTTCTTCCCCACCGCCATCTCCGTCGTCTCGTGGGGCTGTGAGTGCACGGCGTTCTGGTTCGTCGCCAACGCCTTCTACGAGACGAGCTTCCTCTTCGCGGTCTTCGCCTACGCCTTCAGCGCCGTCGCGGGCGCCGTCTTGATCATCTTCCCGGGCGGGATCGGAGTCACGGAGTACGCGAGCGGCACGCTGCTGCGCCGCGAGTTCACGACGGCGATCACGGCCCAGGGCGTCGCGGCCGAGACCGCCATCGGTCTGGCGCGCTCCCCGGCGGCCAGCGCCGTCCTGATCACGCGCCTCTGCACGCTGTGGTTCGCGGTGGTCCTCGGCCTCCTCGCGACCTGGCGCTTCCGGCGCCGGTTCGGGTCCGTGGACGACGTCGAGGACGAGAACGGGAACGGCGAGCCGGAGTCGGTCTAGCCCGCATCCCTCACGGGGTCGTGAGCCAGAACGCCTCGAGTCGGTTTCTGCTGGTGCTTTGCGCGTGCCGGCCCCGCAGTCGACCTTGAACAGGTCGTCGAGGACGCCGGTGCGCGCAAAGTGCCGGCAGGAGCCGAGAGGCCGGCGCAGCCGGCCGTTC
>JAJDET010000040.1 GCA_029259655.1 Planctomycetota bacterium | reverse complement strand
CAGGGCACCGATGCGGTCGAGGCCGCAGTTGGTCCTGAAGTCGATTCCGAGGGCCGCAGCTCGCTCGACGAACTTCTGTGCGGCGATGGGGGCGGCGAACGAGGTGATCGCGGAGGCGACGAGCAGGGCGCGCCTCACGGTCAGGAGATGAATCATTGCAGGGACCTCAAGGGGGTTGGCGTGCCCGGGGTGACGAGGAGACCGGACGCGCCGTCAAGGAACGGATGGGACCTTCGAGGTGAGTGGCGAAGCCGCGGGCCAGCGGCTGCGCGCGTAGAGGTTAGCAGGCAGCGGTCGATCCCGCATGTCCGGAGCAGCGATAGGCGCGTCCAGGCCGTCCAGGCGCGGGCCCTATCCTTAAGCATGGAAGGGCAAGTTAAGCATGGACGGGCAAGTTGCGTGGCGCCGGTGAGAGCGCGCGCTCGCTCGAGGCGCGCGCGACACGGCACCTTCGCGAGATTGCGTCGGTCCGCCCTATTCCTTGAAGTAGGGCACATGTCCCACCTCGTCGCCCTCGACCAGGGAACCACGAGCTCGCGCGCCATCGTGTTCGATCGTGCAGGCAGCGTCGCGGGGGTCGCCCAGCGCGAGCTCGAGCAGCACTTCCCGCAGCCCGGCTGGGTCGAGCACGACGCGGAGGAGATCTGGCGCACCCAGTCCGAAGTGGCTGCGCAGGCGCTCGCGCGGGCCGAGCTCTCCGCGGCCGATATCGACGCCGTCGGCATCACCAACCAGCGCGAGACGACGGTCGTCTGGGACCGCGCCACCGGGATCCCGATCGCCAACGCGATCGTCTGGCAGGATCGCCGCACGGCCCCGGCGTGCGAGCGACTCGTGGCCGACGGCTGCGACGAGCTGGTGCGGGCGAAGACCGGCCTCGTCCTCGATGCCTATTTCTCGGCCACCAAGATCGCCTGGATCCTCGACAACGTGTCCGGCGCCCGGGAACGCGCGCGCGCGGGCGAGCTCGCCTTCGGCACGATCGACACCTGGCTCGCTCACAAGCTGAGCGGCGGAGCCCTGCACGTGACCGATGCGTCCAACGCCAGCCGGACGCTCCTCTTCGACATCCGCAGGGGAGACTGGGACGACGAGCTCCTCGAGCTCTTCGGGGTCCCGCGCGAGCTCCTGCCCGAGGTGCGCGACTCGAGCGAGGTCCTGGGCGAGGTCGCGGCGCCCTCCGCGCTCGCGTCAATCCCCATCGCCGGTATCGTCGGAGATCAGCAGGCGGCGCTCGCGGGCCAGCTGTGCTTCGAGCCTGGCCTGGCGAAGAACACGTACGGGACCGGCTGCTTCACCCTCGTCAACACGGGCACGGAACCGCGCGTCTCGGAGAACCGCCTGCTCACGACCGTCGCCTGGCGCAGGGATGGCGAGCTCTCGTACGCGCTCGAGGGCAGCGTCTTCGTCGGCGGCGCCGTCGTGCAGTGGCTGCGCGACGGCCTCGGCATCATCACGGACTCGGCCGACGTCGAGGAGCTCGCCGCATCGGTTCCGGACGCCGGCGGAGTCGTTCTGGTTCCCGCCTTCACCGGCCTCGGTGCTCCCTACTGGGATCCCCATGCGCGCGGAACGATCGTGGGGATGACGCGCGGCACGACCGCTGCCCACATCGCGCGCGCCGCGCTCGAGGGCATCGCCCACCAGGTCGCCGACCTGATCGACGCGCTCGGGTCCGACGCCGGTGTCGAGATCCCCGAGCTACGAGTCGACGGCGGAGCCTCTGCGAACGACACGCTGATGCAGCTCCAGGCGGACCTCCTGGGCATTCCCGTCGTCCGCCCGCAGGTGACCGAGACGACGGCGCTCGGCGCCGCCTACCTCGCGGGACTGGCCGTCGGGACCTGGAAGGGGCTCGGTGAGCTGGCCGAGAACCGGCGTGTCGAACGACGGTTCGAGCCCGCACTGTCGCGCGACAAGGTCGAGTCCTCGCGCGAGGTCTGGCGCCGCGCCGTGGAGCGAGCGCGCGACTGGGCCCGCGCCGAGTAGCGCCGAGGGGTCAGTCCTCGACCGTCGGTACCGGCACCTCGGCCGGCACCTCGACCCCGAGGCGTCTCAGCTGGTTCCCCGCGGTGCGGCGTACGACCCCCGAGGCATCCGCTTCGACGACGTAGCGCAAGAGCTCGACGTGCCGGTCCGCGTCCGGCAGGCGGCCGAGCGCGTCGGCCGCAGCACCGCGCACGCGCGGGTCGGGGTCCTGCGTGAGCGCTCGGGAGAGCGAGTCTCCCCGACCCGGCTCGAGCGTCGCGCCGAGGCAGTGCACCGCGCTCCGTCTCGCCGCAGCTTCCGTCGAGAACAGCGCAGCCGTCTCCAGCGTCTCGACCATCGTTGCCCGGACGTGGGAGGGCAGCCGCTCGTTGCCCCAGGCCAGCATGAGCCCTTCGGCGATGGAGGCGCGCTCGGACTCGTCCGTCGCCGCGACGAGCCTATCGCCGAGCGCGTAGAGCGCCTCGTCGTCCCCGGACGCGGCGAGCTGCTGGAGCGAGCTGCGAGCCACCTCGGGACGCTCTCCTTCCAGGCACTCGATCAGGACGTCC
>JAJDET010000039.1 GCA_029259655.1 Planctomycetota bacterium | reverse complement strand
TGTCGGAGCTCGCGTACTACAACGTCGCGATCTTCCGCGGCGGCTGGATCGACGAGCGCTTCGGGTACGACCGCGGGTTCGACGTCTTCCTCGAGCGGAACAGCGCGGCCCTGGCCGAGGAGGCCATGTACGAGGTGCTCGCGAACCGCCCGAGGAACCGACCGCTGTTCCTGTTCCTGCACCTCTTCGACGCGCACTCCCAGGGGCCGACGGTGTACAGCCCGCCTGCGGAGCATCGGGACCTCTTCCGCGATGGAGCGGCCGAGCGCATGCAGGGTCGCCCCGCGAGCGACATCTACCTGGGGATCGAGAAGACGCGGCCGGGCGAACCGGAGGATCTGATCGCGCTCTACGACGCGGGTATTCGCTATCTCGACGACGAGCTCGGCGAGTGGGTCTCGTACTGGCGCGAAGAGGGAATCCTCGACGACGCGCTCTTCATCCTGACGTCGGACCACGGCGAGTCGCTGGGGCAGCGCTCGGGCCGGTGGAACGGCCACGGCGACATGTGGGAGGAAGGGCTCCGCATCCCCCTGGTCGTGCGCTACCCGGGAGCGAGCGGCGCGGGGGCGAGGGACGCGCGCCTGACCAGCGTCGTGGACTTCGTTCCGACCGTCATCGACCTCCTGGGGCTCGAGCCCGAGCCCTGGCTGCCCGGGCGCTCGCTGCGTGCCGAGCGCGGTCCCGACGAGCCGGTCTACGCGGAGCGGCGGAGGATGATCTCGATCACCGACGGGCGGCACAAGCTGACCGGATCGAAGCTCGGGCGGGGTGTCCGGGTCTACGACATCGAGAACGACCCGGCCGAGCTCCGCCCGCTCGTGGGCGACGCGATGACCGCCGGCTACGCCGGCCTGATGGCGCGCGTGAAGACCGTGCGCGAGCTGACGCCGCCCGGCGAGCCGATCCCGGCCGAGCCCCCCTCCGAGGAGATGCGGGCGGACCTCGAGGCGCTCGGCTACGGCGGCGGGGGGGACTGAGGTGTCCCGGCGAGCGCCTCGGAGAAGGCTGCGTAGCCTGGCTCGCTCGCGCGCACTTTGTCAGAGTGTTCCGCCGTGTTGCGCGCCGACAGCCGACTCCTGGCCCTGTTGATCGGGGCTCTTCCGGGGTGCAGCGAACCCGCCGATCTGCCTCCGTCCATCCTGCTCGTCTCGTGGGATACGGTGCGGCGTGATCACTGCTCGCTCTACGGCTACGAGCGCGAGACGACGCCGTTCCTCGAGGAGCTCGCTCGCGAGTGCGTCGTGTACGAGAACGCGTACACGACCGCCAGCTTCACGCTGATCGCGCACATGAGCATGCTGGCGGGGTTGTATCCGGCGCAGCACGGAGTGCAGGAGGAGACGGCGCTCGCGCCGGAGATCCCGCTCCTGGCCGAGCGCTTGTCGGAGCTCGCGTACTACAACGTCGCGATCTTCCGCGGCGGCTGGATCGACGAGCGCTTCGGGTACGACCGCGGGTTCGACGTCTTCCTCGAGCGGAACAGCGCCGTCCTTGCCGAGGAGGCCATGTACGAGGTGCTCGACGACCGTCCGAGGAACCGTCCGCTCTTCCTCTTCCTGCACCTCTTCGACGCGCACTGCCAGGACATCAGCGCCCCCGACTCGACGCTCTACGTGCCGCCGGCGGAGTACAAGGACCTCTTCCGGGAAGGGGCGGCGGACCGCCTGCGCGGGCGTCCGGCGTACGACATCTTCTACGGCGACGAGAAGACGCTACCGGGCGAACCGGAGGACTTGATCGCGCTCTACGACGCGGGTATCCGCTACCTCGACGACGAGCTCTCCGAGTGGATCGAGTACTGGCGGGACGAGGGCATCCTCGACGATGCGCTGTTCATCCTGACGGCGGACCACGGCGAGTCCCTGGGGCAGCGCTGGGGGAAGTGGGACGGGCACGGGAGCATGTGGCAGGAGGGAATCCGGATCCCGCTCGTCGTGCGCTACCCCGACGGGAGCGGGGCGGGTACGCGCGAAGATCGGTTGACGAGCATCGTGGACTTCGTCCCGACCGTCCTCGACATGCTCGGCCTCGAGGCCGAGCCCTGGTTGCCCGGGCGCTCGCTCCGGAGCGAGCGAGCGGACGGCGAGACGATCTACGCGGAGCGCAAGCGGATGATCTCGGTCACCGACGGGCGTCACAAGATGACCGGCTCGAAGCTCGGGCGCGGGATCCGTGTCTACGACATCGAGAGCGATCCCGACGAGCTCGTCCCGATCCGGGGCGACGAGCTGACCTCGCTGCACGCGAGCCTCATGGAGCGCGCCGACGCCGTGCGCGCGCTCGTTCCGCCCGGAGAGCCGATCCCCGCCGCGCCTCCCTCGGAGGAGACGCGGGCCGACCTGGACGCCATCGGGTACGGCGGCGGCGAGTAGCGGAGTCTCCTAGCCCGCATCCCTCACGGGTTCGATGCGGGCTAGATATCCCCGTTCTGGTACTGGACCAGGGCCAGCAGAGCGGCCTGGTTGCCGATGTTGTTCGTGCCCTGGTTCTCGAGCTTCGTGATGAGCGTGCTGCTGCCTGACAGCATGTCGTCCGAACGCTGCAGGAAGATCGGGTCGCCGGTCATCCAGTTGGCATAGGCCAGGCTCGACCACAGCTGGTAGGTGTCCACCCAGCCCGACGTGCCGTTGGGCGGCAGCGCGACGTTGCACCACGGCGGGAGCGTCTCGTCGAGCGGCCCGACTGCGGCCTTGGACCACGGACCCTTCTTGCTGAAGCTCCACGACAAGGTGCTGAACCAGGAGTAGTACGACTTCTCGAGTACGTCCTCGAGCATCACCACGGAGGCGGGGTCGGTGCCGCGATAGACGGTCTCGACCATGCCCCGGAGCGCAGTCTCCAGGATCGCCTGCTCGATGTTGTTCCGGGCGCGGTAGAGCCCGCTCACGAACTGCGGCGAGATGTTGGCCTGCAGGAACCCGCTGCACGAGGCTTGCCCGTCGACGGACACGTCTCGGATGTCGTCCAGCCAGGGCTTGAAGGTCTGCCGGAGCGCGTCGTCGCCCGTGGCGTAGGCCGTGGTGGCGGCGTCGATGCCCCAGCCCTCACCGCGCCCGAAGCGGAAGCCGGCTCCGGGGTTGCCGTCGATGTACTCGCGATCCCACTTCAACCCGGTGATCTGGGCGTTGCTCGGGGAGTTGTTCCCGTACATGTGATAGCTGAGCCGGAAGATCTCGGATTGCATCTCGAGGTCGTCCTTGGACAGCGCGTCGTTGGTCAGCCATATGAGCGCCTTGGGAGCGTGCGTATAGCGGATCAGGTGCTGCTGGTCGTGCGCCTCGAACGCGATCAGGTCCCCCTCGTAGAAGGGATTCCGGTTCTGCGCGATCACGGCGTTCTGCTGGAACTTGGGCGCGGACTTGTATCCGAACGGGTCCGAGCTCCCGAGCAGCTTCATGTAGAAGTCGAAGCCCGTGTACTTGTTGTTCCCGGTTCCCTGGAGCCACAGCTCGAGGCGAGTCGGGTCGCCGTTCTTCTGAACCAAGGCGTTCGGATGCCGGTCCTGGTGCATGCGGTGCCACAGCTGGAGCGCACGGACACCCTTGAAGGCGGCGGCTTCTGCGGCGCGTACGCCCTCGTACATCTGGATCTCGTCGCCGCCGGTCATCCCGCCGTACTCGACTCCGTAGGGATGTCCCCAGCCGAGGTTCGCGGACTTGATCGGGTAGCTCCCGGTCCCGGTGCCGTCGCGGACCCGGCTGACGAGCGTGTTGAGCTCCGAGTTGAGCGTGCCGCGAATGCTCGCGTGTCCCATGTGCTCGAGACCCGGCAGCATGAAGCTCTGCGGGAAGTACCGGGACGAGTTGGGGTTCCACCACGAGAAGAACGGGTCCCCGGCGCGGTTCACCCCGCGCCGGCAGAAGCCCAGGCCCTCGAGCTCGAGCAGGTCCTGCGCGCGCGTCTCGAAGCCCGCGGGGCAGAGAGCCAGCCGGCGGTGGAACTGCCCCTGCTCCATCATCGTGTGGAGATCCGCACCGGCCAGCGGTTCGACGACCTGGTAGGTCGTCCTGCCACCGGCGATCTGGGGCGCGATGTTGCCCCAGTAGGGGTTGTCGAAGGTCGTGAGGACGACCCAGCCGGTCGGCACGATCAGGTCGAGCTTGTCCCAGTAGACCCGCGTGTTCGCGTCGTCGATGGGATCGCCCGAGTCGTTCCCGTCCGCCGCGTTGTTGATCCGGAGGTCCACCAGCACGACATGGGAGTTGCTCTGCGTACTGATGTACGCATGGACCCCCATCAGGTGGGGCAGCGTCCCGGTCGTTCCGGACACGGGGTTGTCGGGCAGCATCGTGCCGTAGGTCCGGATCTGCGCGTGGAGGTCTCCGTAGCGCTCGAGCTCGATCCCGCCCTGGGCCTCGAGCGGTCGCATGCTGTAGCGGTGGCCGAAGACGTCGCGCGTGGCTATCTCGATCGAGGTCGGATCGGAGATCAGACCCACGACGCTGTTCATCACGTTGACCGGGCCCGTGATGAGATCGTCGACGGCGACACTGGAGGGCCGCACGGTCTGCGGCGTGTATCCGACGACGACGTCGTACTTGACGCGCGTCCCCGCGCTGACGTTGGGGTCACGCCTCACCTGCGCGATGAGCTCGACGACGTCGGCTCCGTCGTGGGCGAAGTTCGAGTACTTGGAGACGATCTCGACCTGGCAGGCCTTGGGCGTGCCGTCGTAGTCGAGGACGGCGAACGGGTTCTGGCCGTCGCCCCGGGGATACGTCCCGGGCACGAGGGGCAGGGTTCCGCGGAGCAGGAAGGATCCCGAGCTCGGCACGATCAGCTCGAACTCGCTGTACTCCACTCCGATCGCAGCGGGGGCCTGTTGTGAACCGCCCGTTCCGCCGCCGCCACCTCCTCCTCCTCCGCCACCACCGCCCGGCGGGGCCGGTGTTCCGGAGGTCCCGAAGCCGTCGGCTCCCGATCCTCCACCACAGGCCGCCAGGACGGCGGCACACACGACGACTCCAAGCCCGCTCGGTCCACCCGAACGGGAACCAATCCCCTTTTGCATCATCTCCCAGTTGTCCCTTCCCGGGGGTCCGACGGTGCGTCCGAGTTCCCCGGTCTCCCAAGTCCCGGTAGCGCAGGTCGGCTACTGAATCCTGCGATCTTAAGGCAATTGCGACATCGAACGCAACGTCTTCGTAACGGTACGAACGGGTCCCAAAGGCCCACCGGGAAGGGAAGGGGGTAGGACCGGGGTCCACACGGCCGCAGGTGCCGCCGCGCGCCGATGTGGCAGGTGCCCGCCGGGCGAGTCGGGGAAACTCAGGCGGCGGGTCGCGAGGCCTGGGATCAGATGTGAACCAGACGCTCTCCGGCGAGAACGCTGATCCGCTTGATGCTGTGCAGCGGGATGAACTGCCGGACCGGCTCCTTCTCCTTCTCGCCGCGCTTGTGGACGAGCTCGGTGGCGACCGACACGAAGTCGTCCCCGACCTGCAGGACCTTGGCCTTGTAGAACCCGGTCGTGAGCCGGTACCCGACGGGTGCGTCCTCGTAGGACTCGGGGTTCACGAAGGTCACGACCTTGCCGGTCAGGTTCTTGAGGACCTGCTGGAACGTCTGGGGGAGTGTCGCTTGTTCGGTCATCTTGGTCTTGGCTCCGTGCTCCGTAGATCGGGGGTCCACCACGATTGTGTCCCCGGGGGCCACGGGCCGCAAGCCCCACCTGCTCTCTGCGCTCCACTCACCGGCGGTCGGGGAGTTTGCGGACGGAGCGCTCGTTCGAGTTCGGTACGCTCGCGTCCGGATGAGCGCCAGCCCGAGCGGAACGCGAGCCGGACGCGTTCAGACGAAGCACCTCCTCGTGCTGGCCGGTGCTCTCGCGGCCGCCTGCGTCACGGCCGAGATCGCCCTGCGCTTTCTGGGCCGGTTCCCGCCGGAGCCGGTGTGGTACGTGGGGGAGTTCGAGAACCGGGACAGCGAGAACTTCGCCGTCGACGACGCGACCGGCTGGCGGATGCGACCCGATCAACGCTTCACGCGTCCCGCGCTCGGGCGTGAGATCGTCTACCAGAGCGACGCCGAGGGCTTCCGGTGCGATCCCGACGCGCGTGTGCCGGATCGTGAGCTCCTGATCGCGATCGTGGGGGATTCCCAGGCCTGGGGTTTCGGAGTTCCCTACGCGGGCACGTTCGGGGCACGGCTCGGTGCGGCGCTCGGCGGCGCGCGCGTCCTGAACCTGGCGCAGCCCGGCTACGGCGTGGACCAGATCGGGCTCGCGCTCCGCCACCACGGGCTGCCGCGCGAGCCGGACCTCGTCGTCGTCGCGATCTTTCGCAACGACTTCAATCGCAGCCTGCAGGCCTTCCGCGCCATCGAGGGGTTCAACAAGCCGACGTTCGTGCTCGACGACGGCGAGCTGCGCCGTCGCACGGCGGAGGACCGACCCGGCGCGCTCGCGACGTTCCTCATGCGCAGCACGCACCTCTGGGGGCTCGGGCAGCGCGCGTTCGAGGCGCTCGGGATCCGCGACGCGGACGCGGACTGGCAGGCGCTGAACTTCGCGCTGCTCGATGCGATGGTCGAGGACCTCGAGCGCGCCGGCGTGCCCGCGCTCTTCCTGTCGGTTCCGCGCACCCGCACCGTCGGGTTCTCGACCTTCGACGCGTGGGCGGCGCGGGCCGGCGTGCACTTCGTCGACCCGGCGTCGACTCCGCCGGCTACCGAGGAGGAGCTCTTCCTCCCGGACCGTCACCTGACGGAGGCCGGGCATCGCTGGGTGACGGACTGTCTCCTGGCCGAGCTCGAGGCGAGCTTGCCCGAGCTCCTCACCGACGGCTGAGCCCTCAGGGGAGCGTGACCGTGATCTCGTTGACCTCGATCTCCGGGAGGAGCGTCACGTCCTCGCGGTAGAGGATCACGCCTCCGGACAAGACGCGCAGCTCGCGCGCGTCCTCGCTGACGGAGAGGATCCCCGTGCGTCCCAGCTCATCGAGCTTCTCGCGCGACGAGGATCCCCAGCCGCCGGCCTGGAAGCGGTCGATCGAGATGCGCTGGCCCGCTCCGTCTACCAGCTCGATCTGGAGTGGCTCCTCTTCGGTCCATCCGGAGACCGTCACTCGAAAGTGGACCCGCAGGGCAACGCGCAGCTCGAGGTTCAGGACGTCGTCGTGCTCAAGGAGCTCGCGCGAATCGGGCATCACCCTGTCCCCGCTCACTGCCAGGAACGCGCCGCGTCGGGGAACCCCTTCGAGCTCGAACGTCCCGCGACCGTCCGTGACCACGAGTCGGAGATGACCCGGGTGCATGTAGTACGACGGTCCCTCCGGTCGGTGGGTGACGAGCCCGGGGATCACGGTCGCTCCGGCGACGGGGATTCCCTCGCGTGACAGGATTCGGCCTGCGACGCGCGGGTGGAGCGGATCCGTCGCCAGCCGCATGACGGCATCCACCGTACCGGCCCGGATGGGAGCGCTCTTGACGGATGCGAGCGTCTTCCCGTCGTAGGCGCGGAGTACGTAGCTCCGATCGAGGAGCCCGTCGATCCGGAACGCGCCCGACTCGTCGGTCACGAACGGAACGCGCCCCCGCTCGAGGCTCTCCACGAAGGTCGGTGGGAATCGTCCGGGGCTCACCGGCGTCCCGTCCAGGAGGTCCACGGTCCAGCCCGCGAGGGGGCCGCCGTCCGCATCGACCACGATTCCTCCGATGCTCAGGGGAGTCGGGCCGAGGACGAGGGTCACGGGCGGCGGAACGCTGGGGGAGGAGGCGGAGACGAGCGCGCCGAAGTCCGTGCGGATCGCAGGCCTATGTCCCGCGAGGCTGGCCACGAGCGGAGTAGTGTCGTCCAGGTCGCGTGCGATCTCGACGGAGAAGGCGCCGTCCCCGTTGGTGTGGGTCCCGACCATGTCGAGGACAACTCGTGCTCCCAGGGCCGGGGAACCGTCAGGCAGGAGGACCGTGCCCGTCGCCATGGCCACGGTCCTGGGCCTGGAGGGACGGAGGCGTACCACCAGGTCGTGCTCGTCGGCCGGAGGGAGCGGGAGCACGGCGGTCTCGTAGTCCTGTCTCCTGACCGTGATCATGGCTCCGGTTACGACCGGGACCTTTCGGAAGGCGAACCCACCCGACGAGTCGGTCGTCTCACGCGGCTGAGCGAGGCCCGTCGGGCCCAACTGGTAGAGGAAGTCGTGGCGGATCCTCGACAGCGGGATCCGTGTAAGGCCCGGCACATGGGTGACACTTGTGACCGGGCACATAGGTGAACACTTTGGTCGACTTGGAGGATACCAGCGCACCGTTCCTCGGTGCTGATCATGGCCCTCGGTGGTGTCTC
>JAJDET010000376.1 GCA_029259655.1 Planctomycetota bacterium | reverse complement strand
GATGACCAAGTTGGCCCCCAAAAGGGACACGAGGGAGTCGATGAAGTGCCACTGGATCGGGGACAGGTCCTGGGCCTCATCCACGATGACCTCCTCGACGCCCTGGAATCGGCTGGGGAGGATGCCGGCGTCGAGGGCCTCACAGGCGTACCGGAACGTGAGGTCGACGCTGTAGAAGCCCGACCGGCGGCCGCCGTACATGTGATCGATCAGCTTCTGCGCCGCGGCGATCTGGTCGTCGGTGGCGTCGGTGCCCACGCGCTCCGCGAAGGTGTCCGTCGAGTCGAAGTCACACGCCACCGTCGCCTGGGCCAACCCCTTGATCAGGTCCCGCAGCTCCCGCCACTCGCGCTTGGACAGCTCCGGGGCCGCCGGCGGGATGGTCTGGCGGCAGGCCGCGAAGAGGACGTCGTCGAACGCCTTCTGCTCGGTCAGACCATCGCGACCGCCCACCCGAACGATCCCGTCGTCGGCCATGGCGCACATGTAGGACGCACTGTGGAGGGTGCGGGCGTCGCCGATCCCCTGGAGCCGGGCGCCGAGTTCCCCGGCCGCCTCCCGGTTGAAAGCGAGGAAGACGGTCCGCGCGCCGGTGCTCTTGACGCGCTCGACGGCCGTGGCCGTCTTCCCGGAGCCTGCGGTGGCGTTGCAGGCGATCACGGGTGCGGTGCAGGTCATCACGGCTTGCTGTTCGTCGGTGGGGTTCATGGCGAGCTCCTCTGGAGAACGTGGGGTCCTTTGTCTGACACCCCCATTATACGGCGATCACCGGTAACCCCAAGGGCCGAAGGCTGAAGAATAACAAAGTAGGCAGTCCCACCCTCCGCGATCGAGGCGTTGAGTGCGACTCCCTACGTTATGGGATCGCGATCGCCTACTTTTTCAGTTCGGCGAGCGCTTCCTTGAGCTGGCTCTCCAAAGCCTTGGGGTCGCCGCGCTTAAAGGCCATCACGTCCACCTCGAAGCGTGTCCCCATGGCGCCGATCCACCACTCCAGGGTGTCCGTCTCGTGGGCACCCGCAGAGGCGCCGGCGCAGTAGGCCAAACAGATCAGGTCGAGGAGGTGGCCGGGCTTCTCGGACCCCGCGTCCGCCTGGGCGAGCTCGAGCGCGAGCTCGACGTTCGCGCGCTGTGCACCGTAGAGCGAGAAGGCCATCTTCTGAGGGCGCTCGTCGGGCTCGTCGGCCGGGTCCTGCTCGCCGCTGGACCCGCCGTCGCCCCCGCCCTCACCTTGAGCCCGCGCCACCCGGATGTCGTCCTGGAGCTCCGTGGTGGACCTCTCACGAGCCCTGGAGAGCCACTCGTCGACGTTCTCCTCGTCGACCACGGGGCTCGCCCCGCCCGTCAGCATCCCAACCTTGGTCCAGCCGATGCCGCGGAGGTCGCTGGCGTCCTTCCCGAGCTCCTGCACCATGACCCGAAAGATCGAGATCAGGTACGCCGCCTTCCGATAGCGGAAACCCAGCTCGCCGTCGACGTAGTCCTCGAACGACTCATGGCCCCAGTCCTCCCAGATCCCGGAGTCGCTCACCTGGAAGAGCAGGCCGGCCAACCGGAGATACTCCTCCTCAAGCCGGCCCTTCGTAATCTGGATGTCTTTCCGGAGCTGCGCCGCGGCGGCGCGCGTCAGAGCCTCTCCTTCGTACGGCCTCAGCTCTACTTGCTCGCTCGACATGTCTTCTCTCCCTTCGAGAACTCCGCATACCTGCGGCCCACGGTCGATCTGGACACACCCACCTCTTCCGCCATGTCCGCCAGAGTCCATCCCGCCCTGAGCAGGAAGTACTTCCGCGGCGTGGAGAAGCCCATCTCACGGAGGCGCTTCTCGAAGACGGGCCTCTGGCTCCTCATACCGAGAAGCACTCGTTCACCACCTCGCAATCCTGCGCGCGCTTGCAGTGTGCCGCGCTGCAGATCTTGCGAGGCAGCGGCCCCTGCCAGTCCCCCTCGTTCCACGCCGCGTGGTAGGCGCGCACCTTCTCCTTCGCCGTCTCGAGCACCGAAGGATCCCGCTCCAGCAGAAACTCCTTCATGGGGGGCTGATCATTGGGCTGCTCCTTGGGAAGGTAGAACACGATGCCCTCATCGATGCCCAGCCCCTCGAGGTAGCAGTGCAGCTGAAAGCTGTGGCCCTTGGCGTACTTCTCCGCCCACGTGCGGTCGTTCGCTCCCCCAGCCGCCCACCAATCTCGGATCCGAGCGACACCGGAGAAGGCCTTGTCGAGGCCTGGGTAGATCGTGGATTTGCAACTCTTGAACTCGCCGAGACGGATCTTCCCGAGGGCGGCGAGACGGCCGTCCGAGTGTCCGACGATGTGCCAGCGAGGATCGTCGGGCAGGCCTTCGATCGCGATGTCGATGGTGGGCTCGACGTATTGCCACACGCCCTCCTTCGGCATCGGACCTTCCGCGTACTCGTCGTGGTTCACCTTCTTCCACGTGCCCACCAGGAGACCAGCCTTGCCGAGGATGTCGTCCTGGAGCATGCGGTGGAAGGCATGGCCGATCGCAAAGACGAGGAGCTTCTCCGCGTTGAACCTCTCCGGGATGAGAGAGCCTGTCGCCTCGCCGGCGAGCGGATCCCCCTCGATCATTCCCTCCCTGCCGCCCAGCGCCCACTCACGCGGGCAGAAGTCGAACAGGCCGGAGATGTGGAATCCCTGTGACCGCGGAGGCTCTGCGGCGTGCGCGCTCGACACCGCGTCCAGAGCCGGCTCGACCAGCTCCTTCGTCGACCTCTCCGGCCCTTCCTTCGGCGACTTGATCACCTCGTGGGCGATATCTGCAAAGCTACCCGTCATTGATCAGCTCCAGGTACGTGTTGCGGTCGATCACCACGAGATCGACATCACGAGCACCGGTGCGCTCGAACCGAATTGCCAGGACTGGCTCTCTGCCCGACTCCGCTGCCTCGGTCTCGATCTTCTCCCACCACGCGAGCTTGATGGACATGCTCTTCCTGGACGTGGCCTTGCACTCGATTCGATCCGCGCGATCGCCGTAGTCGTCCCGCGACCCGACGACGTCGCTCTTGTGGCCGGGGCGGGCGCCCGACGCGGCGGTGGTCCTGCCGCCGGTTGCGCTGGCGGTGTCCCGCTCATGTCGCTGCCCCCTCCGGTGATTCTCCTTGCTCCCCGCCTTGTCCAGCCACATCCTCCCCATGGGTCAGCTCCCTCAAGCGCTTGAACAACTCCTGCAGGTTGGACCTGACTTCGGCGACGTCGTCTGAGCTGCCGCGCAGCTCACAAAACACTCCGGTCACGCCGCTGAGCACACAATGACCCACGTGCGTGACTTCGATTTGGTCATAGGCGCCCAGGCCCTGGAGGATGATCATCTCGTCCTCACGGGGCAGGGCCATCCAAGTCACCGTGGCCCTAAACTCATCACGCTCCGGGTCGTAGGAACTGCCCATGCCCTCGGGGCCAGTGAGTTGGACGATGAGGTCCCACGGCACGGGGGTGGGCACCACGTGAACGACGTCACTCACCCTCGTCGTCCCCCTCCTCTACTGCTGCCTCGGGGGCGAGCCTCAACCCGGTCGCAGCAAGATGGACGATCGCGTCCTCCAGGGCCCGACACGTGGCCTCGTCAGCCATCAGCGCGTGCTTGCCTTCCTTCTTCGCGTTGCAGATGAAGACCGGCTCCCCATCGCCGATCTTCGCAACGTACTTCCACGCCGGCTTCTTCTCCCCGGTGCGGCAGCGCTCGATGATTCCATATCGCAGTCCGTAGGTGAACGACGCTTCCGCGCAGTCGACCGAGCCCACTTCTCGCTTGAAGTGTGGGTCGTAATCGAACCACATGGTGAACTCCCCACACCGGTGCGGAGGAGCGGTCTTGTTCTTCGACACCCTGAATCCAACCAGCCGAGCCACGGGGTCGCCGTGCTCTTTGATGGTCGTGCCCAGGGACACCACCTTGCCCGAGTCCGTCAGGTCTGCACTTGCCTGCAGGCGCACGTCCACCGAGCTCGCGAAATCCTGCCCCTTGCCGCCGGGCTGCACCTCAGGCACGTACCTGTCCATGGTCTCGCGAGTCTGGTTAACCACCAAGATCAGCGGCTTAACTTCCGCGGTGATGGCCGCGAGCCGCGCAACCCACTTCCTGAACGCAGCGTTGTTCTTCCGAGCGGCGAGGCCGGGCTCGACACTGTCCTCGACAGCCTTCTCGAGCTCCTTCTGCGGGGGCATGGCGGCGAGCGAGTCGAGGACGATCACGTCCACGGCGTGCTCAGCCAAATACGCCTCGATGACGTCCAGGGCCTGCTCGTGGTACGTGGGCTGGATGATATCCATCTGGTCCGGACGAACGCCCTGCTTCTCGACCCACTCCGGCGTGTGCACCCCCTCGGCATCAACCCAGAGAGATCGGAACCTCTCTGGCTTCTCGCAGCACTTCCGCTTCTTCTCCTTCAGGTATGGGCCCCAGCACTGACGGCAGTGGTCCTGGGCCTCCTTCAAAATGCGGTAGCAGACGAACGACTTCCCCGAAGAGAAGGGGCCGTAGATGCGGCAGACCCGTCCGGAAGGAAACCCCCCGCACAGGGCATGATCGAGACTAAAGATGCCCGTTCGAAACCGGAACATCTTCTGGACGACGTACTGCTCCGCACTGTAGATGATCGGGGAGCCTTCCCCGGCCTTGTAGTGCTTGTTCAGACGGGCCCTCAGGGATGCAATGCTCACCGAAGGTCCTCCAGAGTCGTGACCAGCTTGACCTTGTTGAGGCCGCGGCGATGGCGCTCTTGCCTCATCGCGATCATGGCCCGGTAGAAATGCAGCAGAGAATCACGCAGCTCTTCCAACACCCAAGTGTCCTCGTCCCTCACCGCAACACGAAACTCTGCGAGGCACTTGACCGTGATCCTGGTGACCACCCTCAGAGCTGACGATAGATGCGAATCCTGCATGTCGACGATCCTGATGTCATTGAGATCAGCCGTCCGCCACCAAACAGGCGGCGGGCAGGAGAACTTGGCGTAGGCACCAGGGGGCGACGGTTGCGGCCCAATCTCGGTGACCACCTCAAGAATAATCTCGGCGTCCGCGTCCGACATGTCGCTCACCCCATGATCTGGGCGATCTTCTCGTTCAGCCCGCGCGCCTCGCTCCGGAGCTTGCCGTTGCACCAGTCCGTGGTCCAGTCGTGAGCCGCCGCAGCGTTCTCCGGTGAGAACACGCACGGAACCTCGAGACCTACGTCGAGTCTTGCCGAGCTAAAGTTGCCCAGGTTGATGGTCAGGCCACGAGAGATGCGCACGCGTGCGTTTTCGCCGGGGTGCACATCGAAGGGAAGTTCTTGATCGCTCATGTTATTTCAGCGCCTCGATCTCTGAGAGGACGCGACCAGTGGCGCGCTGCTGCGCCCACTTCTGGACCTCGTCCAAGTCCTCGAAATGACAGTCTGCTACCACCGCAACATCCGCCACCACCTTGAGCCTGAACCCCACGCTGACCGTCAAGCCGCGCACGACCTTGACCCGGAACGCGTCCCTGGCCCAGGCGGGGACAGAGAACCCGAAATCGTCTTGGGAGACCATCTCGTTGTGGACAGACTCCCGGCCATCCCGGTCGATGGTGGTAGTGAAAATCTCAACCACGTCTCTTCCTCCACTCCCTCCGCACCACGCGGGCAAAGTCGTCTACCGACACGTGCTTAGCTCGGTGATCGAGCACGACGCGTCTGGCGAACGTGACCCTGTCGTGCGTCCACCACCTACCGCCCACACCATCTTTCCAGGAGTGCGGCGGGAGCGCGCCGGCGGGAATCCACCTGCGACGAAGAGTGTCCGTGGACACCCCCAACACTTTCGACACGGCGAGGACCGAGTAGACCTTGGTCCCGGCCAGGACTCCGACCCGCCCGCGGAGCCTCACGTACCGGCAATGCCTGCGGTCGGATGGGACGTCCCCCACTTGCTTGACCGCGTCTGCGATCTCTCGCTGACGCACAGCCACGCGCACCGGGTCGGCCTCCGACCACGCTTCCGACGCCCTGCGGCGAGCGTTGTCCCGAAGAGACTTCTCTTCCCGATAGCGCTTGCGCCGGCGTTCGTTGATCGCCTCAGCGTTCTGCAGGTAGTAGTCTTTGAAACTGCGGCCCATGGCGCATGATCCTACTCAGGAGAAGTACCTTCGTCAACCACGGGAAACCCCCTGCACCTCGAACCCCTGTTCCCTGTAGTAGTTCAGTCTTCTCTCGCCCATCCGCTTGAACGGATGCACCGGATCGACGAAGTCAAGGACCATTGGATCCTTCTTCCCGTCGAACACGCGCTGGATCCTTCCCACCGCCTGCTCCACGTCCCCCTTGGGGAGCGTCAGCACCAGGGTGTCCAGCTCTGCGATATCAAGGCCCTCCTTGACCATCCCGTACGTCGCCCAAAGGATCTGGCACTTCTCCGCGTCATCGCGCTGCTGGCGGGTCATCCCGGCCATGTACCGATACTGCGTCACCTTCGGCAGAGCTGAGTGCACGGCCAGCATCATCTCCCTGAGGTGCACGAGCCGATCGCTCAGCGCCAGGATCTTCCTGTCCGCCCTGGCGGCTCGGATTACCTCCGCGACGATGATGGAGTTCCTCTTCACGCTGCCCGCGTTGGGGCGCGAGCAGCTCTCTCTGCCTGCCTTCCCCTCCACCGCCTTCGAGCTCGTGCCGGCGAGGAGCGACACCATGGGTGATGCGAGCGGGGTCTTCCCCTTCTTCAAGTAGGGGCAGAGCTTGGGGAGGTAGAACTGGACTGCTTGCGGCTTGATCCTCACTGCGTCGATCACCGAACCAACCGGCCCTATGTGCCAGAGGAACGATCTCTGAAGGCCGTCCGATCGCTTCGGCGTGGCAGACAGCCCCAAGCGATACCGCGCAGGGATCTGGAGCACTGCCTGCCCCCACTCCGGCGCCGCCATCCGGTGCACCTCGTCGACGATTAGCAAGCCGCCCCAATCACGGAACAGGGGGCCGTAGTCTCTCGACATCAGAGACTGCACCATCGCGATCACGACCTTCTTTCCAGAGAGCTCGCAGCGGTCTCCCTGCACGCGGCCTATCTCGTTCCGACGGATGGGTGTGTTCGATAGCAGTCGGTCCTCCCACTGCTCGGCGAGGAACTCCTTGTGGACAAGAACTACCGTGGTGACACCCATCCTGCAGGCGATTGCAATCCCCATCACGGTCTTGCCGTAGCCGCAGGGTGCCTGGAGGATGGTTCCGCCTGACGGCCGTGTGTTCAGCAGCTCTATGATTCGGTCTACCGCTGCCGGCTGCTGCTCGAAATCAGGCCCGCCCAACGGGCCGGTGAACTCGAGGCTTATCGGCCGTCCGTACGCACGGTGATCGCGGAAAGACTCTGGCGGGTGCCTGTGGAAACCGAAGTCTCTCGGAACACCCAGCTGGCCCTTCCGAGCACGCCACAGAGGCACCGCCACCGTGACAGCATCAGGGTTCCACACCTTTGCGGGGCGCTGCCAGAGAGTGAGCTCGTCCTTGAGCTGGATCATGTCGCCAACCCACTCTTCGGGGATCCACAGTAGTGCGCCTGCCTCAATCATGCCGCCAACGACCTCAGCTCGTCGAGGTCCTGGTCTGGGAAGAAGAATTGCAGCTCGTCTTCGTTCATGCCTTGCGACTCGTACTCCTTGAGACGGACTTCGGAGTCCAGGCCGGACTCCCCCCACGACCGCACGATGGCCACGTCCGCGGTGAGACTGAGCGGTCCCTGCTTCGTCTGGAGCGTCACCGCGTTCTCCATGAAGTACCGAACCAACTCTGCAGTCTGGTGCGCAATCTCTGTGGGAGCCTCCACCACCATCTCGTCGTGAATAAGCGAGACGATCTTCACCTGCTCCCACAGAGGGTCCTCGGCGCGCAGCCGCGTCAACTCCTTCGACAGGTTCCTGATCGCGATCTTGAGCAAGTCCCCCGCCGACCCCTGAATGATGAAGTTCACCGCCTCGCGGTGGACGTCGTCGAGCCAGCGAAGGTTCTTGATCTCCATCTTGGAGAAGCGGCGGCGGCGGCCCGTGATGCTCTTGACGTACCCCTGCTTCTTGAGCACGTCCAGCACTTGCTGGCGCAGCCGGTTGATTCCAGAGTAGGTGTCGAAGAAGTTCTTGTGCCAGCGCTCGCCGTCCTCGAACTCGACGCCCAGCCGCTCCGCAAGTCTTCCGGGCCCCATCCCATACAGCAGACCGAAATTGATCGCCTTGGCGTTCCGTCGGCTGCCGCACCCCGTGCGCTCCAGCGTGATCTGGTGGATGTCTCTCGGGTTGGATCCGACGTACGCGCTGAGCATAGTCGCGTCGCCCGACATGTACGCCATCAGCCGGAGTTCGACCTGACTCCAGTCCGCCTGGATCAGCACCTTCCCTGTGGGCGCAGAGATCGCATGGCGGAGCCCGCTCCAGGGGTTCTTCGGGATGTTCTGGAGGTTCGGCCTAATGCAAGAGAACCGTCCGCTCTCTGTGCCGAGCTGCAAGAAGTGAGCGTGGATCCTCCCGTCAACGCCGACCCATTCACCCAGCCACGGTCGGATGTACGTGGACAGGATCTTGTTCGCGGCGCGGTACTCCAAGATCGATGCCGCGATCCGGTGCTCCTTGCCGAGAATCTCCAGCCACTGCTTCGCGGTGCTCGAGACTCCGCTCTTGCCTACCGGGATGCCCGACGCGTCGATCCTCAGGCGGTCGTACAGGATCTCCGCCACCTGCTGCGGCGAGTCGATGTCGAACCGCTCGCCGGCAAGCTCGTAGCACTCCGCCTCCCGATCGATCGCTTCCTTCTCGAACACCTCGCGCATGCGCTCGACATGATCACGATCGATGAAGAGGCCGTGCAGCTCCATCTCCGTAACGACTTTGGTGACCTCACCTTCGAGATCGTAGAAGAGCTTCTCGAGGCCTTGCGCCTTGATGTGCGGGAGCACTCGCTCTTCGACCTCCCTGAGTGCCCAGATGGCGTCCTCTGTGGAGTACCCCTCGAAGTCACCGAAGAGGCCGGTGGCCTCATCGTAGGTCTGCATCTGGTAGCCGAAGTCGGCCAGCACGGTCTCCTTCAGACCGGGCATCTTCGCCCGCTCCTCCAGAAGCATCTTGCCGTTCATCCCATCGGCTACGCGGCATCCGAGCTCAAGCCCCGACATCGCCGCGAGCATGAACTTGAAATCGAACGCGAGGTTCCACCCGGCGCAGGTGTAGCGCCTCATGCTGAGCAGCGGCTTCAGACGATGGAGCGTCTTCGTGTAGGGAAGAGCTCCCTCCCCTACAAGAGGGAAGGCCCAGCCCTTCACCTCGCCGTCCGCATCGCGGACCGCGAGAGAGAACCACTCGATGCGATCCTTGATGGGATCGAACCCGGTGGTCTCAAGGTCGAAGCCGAAGATACCCGTCTCCGAGTACTCAATGGCCTCGAGTGCTACGTCGAGTTCTCGGGCGTAGTCGCGCACGAACAGAACACCTCGTCAAAGAGGCCGCTGAGCGCGCCGGGGAGGCAGACGCTCAACGGCCGTGGCGTAACGAGATCAGTACTTGACGACCTTGTCCTTGCCGTACCCACCGCCACCGCCGCCACCGCCGCCACCGCCGCGGCCCTCGTTCTGCGGCGTGTAGCCCGCGATGGCCGCGACCGCCTCATCGTGAGAGAGAGGCGCCAGGATCTTGCGGTACGGAATCAGGGTCGTGTCGACGCGCTCGCCCTTGGAGTTCTCGAGCTCGGCGAGGGCCACCTTCTTCGTGGGGACCCAGACGTCACCGATGGCGTACTTTCGATCGCCAGTGCGCGTGACGTGGAACTGCTGGCCAACGATGCCGCCCTCGAGCTGGGTGTCGAAGGTCTTGAACATCGGCAGCTGATCGGACTTCACGACGAGAAGCTTCCGCTCCATGTGGTGGACGTTGCGCTCGTCGTCCGTCCAGCTGCGGCAGTCGATGATGGTGAAGAACCCGGCGTAGTAGTTCTTGATGCCCTTGTCGCAGAAAGGGCAGCCGCGCGGGGTTCGGCGCATGCACGTGAAGGTGTGCTTCCATCCCCCCTCGAGGTAGGGGTTGTGCTCGCGCATGCAGAAGGGGTTGCCGGTGAGATCGCCGCTCTCAGCGTGTGCGACACCGCCGACGATGATGACGTCGGCCTCATTCCGGATGTTCTCCGGGTCGTCCCCGGGCTCGGGGGGCAGCTTGAAGCGCCTCCCCACCTTGGCCTTCTCGCGCCGCTTCTTGTCGCCCTGGGCGATCTTCGCGCCCTCTTCGTAGCCTTCCGACCACCAAGGCGCCTCTTCAGTCTTTTCGGCGGCGGAACCTTCGGTCTTCTCGGTCATCTTCCTGTCCTCCGTTCGGGTCTCGACCAGCTCTGCTGGCACTCAAATCGTCGTAGGGTCAACTTGACCGATCAGAACGTACTACGACGCTCTGCCTTCGTCAAGTGCGCCTTACCATCCAAAGAGACTGCGGATTTCCCCAGGGTCCATGTCCTGGGGGTCCGCCCCTCTCGGCGGCTCGTACTGCAGAACGGGAACACAGGGAGCGAGCATGCGCTCCACGTCTTTGCGAGCACGATCACCGGACTTGTCCCCGTCGAACAGAGTCATGACTGCCCTCGCCCCGGTGAACGCCTGAATCTTCGCCACCTTCGCGCTCGTGAGCTTTGACCCGATGAGGCCGAGCGGCCTGCCGATGCCGTGCTGGTACAACCACAGCACGTCCAGCATGCCCTCCACCAAGATGATCGGGTGCTCGGACTCATCCAGTGGGTTGATCAGGTGCTCCCCGTAGAGAAAGTGCTCCGCATCAAACCCGGGGTAGTTCTTGTACTTCGGGTCTCGGTCTTGTCGCAGACGCCGGCCGACGAACCCCACGAGGTCCCCCTCCCAACAACGCACGGGGAACACGAGGCGCGGGTCCCACTCATCGTTGTCGATCAGCAGCTGCCAATCACGGCACGTGTCGAGCTCGATGCCGCGCTCGAGAACATACTCCGGAACGCCTTTCTCGAACCGCTCCAGCTCCTCGTCCCCGTAGAGGCGGTTGTACGGAGTCTTGATTGACGAGGTCGTTCCAACGAGCGGCGTGCCCTCTCGGTACTCCCCCTCCAACCGGTCTGCCAGAGACACGGTGCTGTTGAGCAGCAGCTTGTCCTCCGCATCTTCTACCCGACCCAGGAGCTTCGTGTGCTCGCCGCCCCTGAGCCGGTTGAGCCGGTACACCATGTCGGTGATGTACCCACTCTCCCTGCACGACCAGCAGAGGAACGGGGACGGTCCGTCGTCGACGATCTTGATCGAGCAGCTCGGCTTGCTGTCGGTGCCCCGCTCATGGCGCCACGGCGCGAACGGACACCGAATCCATACGTTCCGGTGATCGACGCGGACCTTGTCCGCACCGAGCTCCCGAACCACCGACTTGATCGACTCAGCCTCCATCAGAATGGCACCGACTCATCGCCGAACCCACCCTCACCGGAGTCCACCTCATCGCCGTTCCACGGACCGATCTCACTGAAGTCCATCCGGTTGTGGTTGAACGAGATCAGGACCCCGGGGGTGTTGTCGGCCTCTTCACGCACCTTCATGCGCTTGATCAGAGCCATGCTATTGGCCCGAAGATCCTCGTTCTGCATCACAGCGAAAGCGTTGTCCACCTGCTCGGGGATCGCGAGCGAGTAGCCGATGTCTTCCAAGTCTCCCTTCGTGCTGGTGCGCGTAGTCTTGCCGCCCTCGCGGTTGAAGTGAGTGGTGCCTACGACTGGCACGTGACAATCTTCCGCAGCGAACTTCAACTCGTCAGCTGCTTCAGCAACTCGGCGGTAGCGATCGGTCTCGCCGCCTCCGCGCATGCGGTTGATGCCATCCACCCACACTCCGCCATCCGGCCGGTACTCCCTGATCAGCGCCTTGAGATCGTCCGTGGTTCTCACCAACGGAGGACTCGCACAGAAGATCGGGGGCATGTCCTTGTACCCGTCGATGACCTTGAGGTGGAGGTCCTCGTCCGGCGTGTCCAACTCGCCGCGGATGAACTCCGAGTGTGGGACGCCCGACCACAGCGTGTCGAGCCTACGCCCCAACAGCCTCGCCGCCATCTCCATGGACGACAGCAACGGACTCTTCTTCTCGACCTCCCACACGTGCTGCAACATCGCGAGGAGAGTCCAGGTCTTTCCCGCGTAGATCCTCCCCGCCAGAACGGTGAAGCTCCCGTCCTGGAGCCCCATCGTCATCTTGTTCATGGTCGGCCAGGGAGTGGGCAGCCCGTCGTATCCAATGCCTGAGCGCGCGAGGCCGCGGCGGTGCAAGTAGTCCGCCCACCTACGCTCGTACTCGGCGGTGAGGTCAACGACACGAGACCCGCGCACGCCCAGCTTCTGCGCCTCTGACGTGGCCTTCTGGAGCACCTCGCTCGCATCATCGGGGTTGCCTGACTGGAGACTCTTCAACGCCTTCTGGGTGTAGTGAGTCAGCAGCGTCCCACGTGCCCGGCTCACCACTCTCTCGACGTAGAATGAAAGCGGCTCCGGAGGATCCTGAGGGATCTCCTCGACGAGCTCTGGCGTAAGCAGCGCCTCCAGGGTTCTCCTCTTCGGGAGGACGCCATGTTTCCGATGATGCTCAAGAATAGTGGTGAACGCCGGGCGTTCCATCTCTGTGAACATCTCCCCGGAGATCCCCACGGTGAGCAACTCCTCGAAGTCACCCGACTTGAGTACTGCGCCAATCAACTCAAGACCAAGTAGGTTCATTCTTCGAAGCTCCTCTTCAGGCTCGCAGCCTTCTCTTCACGCCAGTCGTGTCCCACACACCGCACCGGGAGCATGATCTCCTTCAGCAGTTGGAAAAGACCGCTGCCGAGAAACTCACTGAGGTTCGGAGGGTCCAAATTCGTCGTGAGTATGGTCGACCTCTTCGCACCGGAGCGCTCACGCAGAATCCTTTCCACGGCCTGCTTGTTCCACGCCGTGTCGCCGCCCTGCTCCGGGTCGTCGATGACGAGGAGGTCCACCGACAGCATGCGCTCCGGGAACGTCTCCTCCTCGTCGAACTCTGGCCTCGATATCAACGAGTCTTTGAGCTGCGGGCCCATGACCATCAGCGAAGTACCGCCATGAGCCATGGTGGCCTTCGCCAAGATCGCGCCCAACGAGGACTTCCCCTGACTGTACGCCCCGAACACATACAGACCGTCCCCCTCCAAGATTCGGTCGTAGATCTCGTCGATGTACTTTGCGACGATCACCTTGTGCGGGCACCCGTCGGGTATCTGCTCAAGACTCACCCCCCACCACCTTTTCGGGATGCGCGCTCGAAGAAGGTCTTCGCGAAAGATATCTCGAGTCCTGCCTCTGACCATGTAGCTCATGCGTCTGATCCCCATCCGTCCCACTCGACCTCGGTCCTGCTCACCCTCTCCGAAGCCGTTGTCGTCCCCCCGCGGCGAATGTCAGCCTGCAGGTCGTCGAATTTGATCGGAAGGATCCCCACTCGAGGGTGCGACCACTTCATGCGGTACCGCTCGCGCACCGCGGCCCAGTTGACTACGACGTTGTCGATCATGAGCTTGAGCTGCCCAGGAGCCGCAGGGTCGACGTCACGCGCCAGCAGATTCTTCAGCTGGCCGAGAGCACGCGGCCGCTGGTCGTCCTTCTCGTCGGGCCACCGCAGCCTGCACAGGAGGTACCACCACGCCAGCAGCGTCGGGGCCGTCCACGAGTCGGGGGTGCCGTGCGAGGTCTTACGACGCCGGTTCTTGGCGTCGAGCGCCTCGATGGCCAAGACGTCGTCCTTCACCAACACCACCGCGAGCTCCAGGCGCTCGTCGGCGGAATAAGCCCCGACCCGCGGTCGGCATCTGCCAGGAATCGCCAGGGCCGTGCGCACGTCACCATCGTCCATGGTCGTCTCCTGGCCAGAGCCCCGCTCTGGCGGCTCGTCCGTCTTCCTTATTCTGGGCTCTGTCTTTCCTTCAGGCTCTGTCTTAATAGGCGGACAATCTGTCCGGTCATCCACCGATGACCGGCCAACCTGTCCGCTCATGCCGCCGTTGATAGGACAACCTGTCCGGTCATCCCTGGCCGCCTCTTCGTCGATGACCGGACAATCTGGCCGGTCATCAGTAGCCGCAAGGCGGTACTCATCGCTGTTGCTGCGGCCCCGCCTTCGCTTGGTGATCACGCCCTGTGCGAGGAGGTTCGACACCGACCTACGCACGGTGCGCGAGCTCACCCCGAGCTCGGAGGCGACGGTCTCCTGAGAGGGGAAGCAGCGCCCGCCCCACTTGGCGCGGACCTTGTCGACGATCGCCGCGGCTACCACGACGTCGATGAGCGACAACTTCCCCGCTTGGACGTGCTGCAGGAGGGATCTGGGCAGGCGAAGATAGCCGCCAGTCATCAGCAGCTTCGCAGCAGCGAGGTTCTCTGCACCCTGACCCAGAGACGCCTCTGCGCGTGGGTTTGCGGCGGGAGTTCTGCTACGATCTGGGAGCAAAGTTCCTCCTTGCGGGGCAGCACGGGGGTACGAAGGTGACGGAGGCCGGGGGTGACACCCCGGCCTTTTTTATAGCGACAGCGTCAAGGCGATTTGGATAGCCGGCTCCGTTTCTGCAACACACACACCGACGGCGACGGCATCACCCGCATGCTCCACGATCCCCTTGGGGATCCCGGCGAAGATGTCATCACCGTACTTCTCCATGAGGCATTTGCGGACACGCTCTTTTGGCGCGTCCTTCCTCCCCGTCAGATGCTTCTTCATCACTTGCGGCGATCGCGTGAATACCGGCACGCCATGTACTGCGGCGATCGCAGAGAAGATACCAAAGCCCGTTCCGATCTTGAACACCGAAGATCGTGACATCTTCGGGTTGTAGGACGGCGCTTCGACAGCTGCGGCACACACCCTACCACCCGGCCATCCGGAGTGCACCATTCTTGCGCATGCTGCCATCGCCATCACCAGCTCGTCGGTCTTCGTATTCGCTGGCCGGTCCTCTTTGTACTTGTAGGCCGAGGCATGAATGACGTTGATCGTGGGGGTGATTTGGATCACCGCAAGGCCGAAGGTCTTCAGCCCGGTGTCGGCCGCGACAAGGAACGCATTAGAAGACGCCAGTGGTTCCGTCGCAGGTGGGTGGTCGCTCATCTTCTCTCTCCCTGAAGAAGGCTTCGCCTCCTTCGACCGTCCTCACCGAAGCGAAGTCACAACTTTGATGGGCTCCCGTGTGTGGTGGGTCCACTGAAGCACGCTCGAGAATCTCACACAGCCCGACCTTGGCGTCTATCCCGCGGTCACGGCCGTCGTTCTCCATCCGTTGCCACTCGTCCTTGATGCGTACCCATCGAGGATTCCAGAAGCGGCACATCCAGCACCGGGTAGGACCTGCGACGATCGGTTGAGGCATCTCACTAATGAATGTCGGGGGGCGCCTCTACATCGACGAGGCCGGTAGGGCGCTCCTGGGGGCCCTGGGGGGGATCTTTGGGCAACCTCTTCTCGAGCTCGCTGCAGCGGTCCTGCCAGCCGGGGTTCATGGCGGTGAGAGTTCCTCGCATCATGCGGGCGGGTCCGCTGATTGGAGGCGGGTACTCGGCACGCGATGCCGGCGACGACAGCTGCGTGATCTTCTCCTGGACCACCTCCATCGGAACGCTGGGGTTGGGTACGTGATGATCCCTTCGCTGCACCGCGCAGAGGATGCACCGAGTGAACGTCGTCGGTCTCGGGAGGGTGAACCCCTCGGGGACCTTGCTGGCCTCGAGGTCACCCGTCAGGCTGCGGTACTCGTCCAAGCTGTTCGGCTCTCGAGCGCACGCCCACGAACCGTTGTCGTGGATGAAGATCCGCTGACAGAATCTAATCTTCGGAACGAGGGCACACACCACACCTACAGACCCCGCGTCATCCTGCGTAAGCCCTTTGTTGTACGCGCAATGCGCGCAGCCAAGCATGTTCCCCGGGCGCGGATCGACTTCGGTGTTCGTCTTCGGACACCAGACGCCGCCGAACTCGTTCATCCTCAGGTTTGACAACGCGGATCCTTCAGCCATTCGGTGGCGAACAGGATGAGATTGCTCACCAGCTCTTTACGAGCGTCGCCGGCCGGGACGGACGTAGCCGGTACCGCAACGACAGTGCTCGTCGATCGCTGAAGGACCCCCTCAACCACCGGAAACGTGGCGCGCAGGTTTGAGCTGCACCGACGGCACACGGCGTTCCCTACGAACTGGGTGGGGCGAGCCGCGGATCCGATCTTCGTTCCCTTCGTGGTGCGGAACCCGAACTGACTGCCCAGCACGAAGATGCCGGGGCTATCCGGAGATCGGATATCCCCCGTAGCCCAATCGCGGACCGCCCTCTGGCAAGACGGGCAAGGCTCCTCTACCCGAATGACGTCGATCGACGCGTCAAGCATTGGCCTTTTCCCGAGCAGCAGATGCGCGGCGCGGGAGCCACTCTTCCGCGTCGCCTCGACGGATGCCGAGCGCCGAGATGGCCTTGTCTTTCTTCTTCCGCTTCCCGGTGTCCATCGTCTTTCCAGTGACGTGGGCCGGACCCATGATCCGAACGGCCTCGAGGTCCCCGAGATCGATCGCTCGGAGTACGGTGTCTTGAGAGCAGGCGACCCCGCCCTTCTCTTTGAGTGCTGCGACCGCCGACGGGGACAGCATGTCCTCGTACAGCATCGCTCTCGTGATTCGACCCATTAACAGTCTCCAGGTGGGGTAGTGCGGATTCTGCACCTACGGTACGGCGATCACCGGAATGGATCAAGGCTTCCCTTGAGGATTACTCTCCAGGCAGCTGCACCACGGCCGCTGGAAGCAGGCAGAGCCTGCCCGCATGGAGGGCGGCATGGTGCCCCTTGCAGAGCCAGGAGATCCACAACGGCCTCGAGTAGTCGGGGTGGTGCGCCTCGGCGTCCGGCGCGCCGCAGACGACGCAGTCACCACGCCGGAGAGTCCCGCGGCCGATGCGCATGTTGATCCTGGAGCGGGCGCGGTACCTCTCATTCGAGACCGGCCTCTCTCGCCCCAAGGACCTCCACCTCCGCATGTACTCTCTGTGGCAGGACTTGCAGTAGTTCCCGGCCCTGTCTCGGGGCTGGCGGCACTTGCTACACGGGCGTTGTGGATCTCTTGATTGTCGCACGTGAAACCTCCCAAGTCCGAAAATCCCTCACTCCTTCGTCTCTTCGGTCGGCCCAGAGTCGATGGCCATGAGCCTTGAGGTGGCCCCCCGGATCTGCACCGCAGCCTTGGGATCCAGGGCCTCGATGACCTTCCAGATCGTGGGGTGGCGGCGAACCAGGACCAGGGCACGGTAGAGCTCAGGGGACATGGCGAAGAGGAAGGCCAGGGCAGCGGCCTCTTTCCCCTGTGGATCGCTTGCCCTCTCCACCATCTCCGCCACCGGCTCGGCCCCCTCAACGACCCCCTCGCCGGCCATCTGGGTGACCCGCAGCGTCTTTTCGTGGGTGTTCAGGTTCAGATGCAGGTCCGTGATGTTCAGCTTCATTGCTGGGGCTCCTCCGGCATGCGCGCTTCGTGGACCTCGCCGGCGAGCAGCCGGTGACCCCCATCGAGCGTGTAGACTACGTGACCGTTCCTCACGGCGTGGTACACCACCACGCCGTCGATCTTGAATTCGCGCTCCCTGCCATCCACACTGCGGGTCCGGCCGCGCATCACCCCGCTGACCACCGAGCCATCCGGCAAGGGGTGGGGGATCTGGGCGCGCCGCAGAGTGCGCTGCTGGGGGCCCGGAGCGTCGACGCGGCGCGCGGTGCCCGTGGGGGCGTCGGGGCGGCGCTGCGGGCCTGTGGGCACGTCCGCGAGGCGTCGCTGGGCCTCGCCACCCTCGGGGGCGTCCCAGGGCTCTCCCGGGAGCTGCAGGAGCTGCATCATCAGCACCACCTCGTTCTGCAGCCACGTGGTCTTCCCCTTCACGGAGAGGCCCCTGAGGTTGTCGGGGACGCTACCGAAGTCGCGGCGCTGACCGCCGTCGACGAGGCGCCAGAGCTTCGCCGGGGCTTTCAGGCGGTCCTTCTTGATCGCCCAGTAGTGCTCGCGGCAGTCGTGGCCGACGCGGCCGTGCTCTCGGAGCGCTTCTTCGTAGGCGGCCCGCTCCTTGGTCTCGGCCGCCAGCCGGCGCGCATCCGCGGACGTGCCCTTCAGGAGCTCCTCGCCGACGCCGTGGATCTTGCTGATGCAGGTGCTCCCGACCACGACCGGGTCCCTGAGCTCCCTCATGTCGTCGATGGTGAACGCGTATCGAATGGGGTGGCCGCAAGCGCAGGCGCCTGCACCGAAGGACCCGAGGTCCTCGCAGTCGCCGCGGTAGCGCCAGTCTTGGGGGCGGTGGTCGAGGGCCTCGAGCATGAGCTCTTGGCGGGTGGCCTTCTTGGGGCTGCTCATGACCCCTCCCCCAGATGCTCGGTCAGCCGGAAGTCGATGGTGCGCAGGATCTGAGCCGTCTCGCGCACCTTCGCGCGGAGGGCCAGAGCGAGAGTGCCCGCCTCGGTGCACCCGACGCCGACCGCGAGCAGCCCCTGCTGCTCCTCTGCGGCCGAGTCCATCCCCTTGAGCAGAGCCGCGAACGCGCGCTCGACGGCCTGTTTGGTGGGCCCCATCAGGTCAGGGGCAAGCATCCTGGCGAGAGCGGCGAGGTCCGTAGTCTTGGGCATGGCTGTCTCCTTGAAGGTCACACCACCACTATACGGTGATCGCCGCAAAGTTCAAGCCCGATCCCCGACTATCTCTACAGCTCGGCCAGGACGGTGGTCTTGGCGCACGCCGAGCAGGCCTCATGGCGCGCGCAGCTGCCGTCGGACCGGACGACGATCTTGCGGCCCTCGCAGACGTTGCAGTCGCTCACGGGCTCATCGACCACGCCCTGATCCTCGAGCTTGCGGATTGCCTCTGCGAGCTCGGCCTCGAGGTCTTCCTGTTCGTGCATGAGGGCCAGCACCGCGGCGGTGCGCCGGAGGGCGCGCAGCGAATGCCCGGGCCCCCGGAAGTTCACCGCGTGCGTGGCGATGTCCTGGGAAGCACCGAAGACTCCGAAGTCGTGGGGCGCGTACTCCGCGTAGGCATCAACCTGCGGGAGAGCCTTGACCAGCAGATCCTCGACCGCCCGAATTCCGGCGACGCAGACCCACTCCTTGCCCTGCTTGGCCAAGGTGCCGATGTGCGTGCTGCACCCGTAGTCGGGCTCGTCGTAGCACGACAGCCCGCCTTTCGAGTCCCAGGTGCGGACCTGCTCGCCATCCCCGAAGGCGTCGCCGACGACGACGTACTCCGGCCACTCACCGGCACGCTCCCAAGCCTTCTCCATCCGGGCAAGCTGGGCCACGAACGGTCGGTCGAGCTTCTCGTCGCCCCAAGGCTTCCAGTGGTACTTCAGCAGGTAGGCGGTGACGGTCTCCCCGTCAGGAAGACGGACGCTCTTCGAGGTTCGGCGTACAGAGTAAACGTAGACACCCATAGTTGATTCTCCTGGCTTGGTCTACCACCACTATACGGTGATCGCCGCAGAACTCAACCCCCCAGCCCAAAGGCGTTGGGGGATCTGGCCAAGAAGGCTGCGACGTCCGCGCCGATCCGGCAGATAGCCCGATGATAGTCATCCGAGAGGTGGTTGGGGGAATACTCGTGCCCCATCTCGTGGATGAAGAGCTTGAGGTGCTCTTCCAGGCACGAGTCGAAGAACCCCCGGCCGAGAACCTGCACGTTGAGGGTCATCACGCGGCTGCCGTACCACGCCCTGAATCGGTTGGATCGGTCCAGGACGAGACGGACTCGGATCTCGACCCCGAGCGCGTGCGTGGCCAGCCCCCCGAAGAGCGCGACCACGTGCCTCATCGACTCCGTCATCCGGTCTTCGGGGTAGGTCGTGTCGACGCCGTCCGGGTCGAACTTCGGGAACTTGGTCGGCACGATCTGACCGGCCGGCTTGGCCGCGCCGGAACGGCGGACGTTGCCCCACTGACCCTTGGATAGGTGGCCGCCGTGAATGACCGCGTAGCCGTTGGCCGCGGCCCGCGCGTTAGACTCGGGGTCGCTCGGGTCGTAGGCAACACGCCGCTCACCGAACCTTTTTTCGATCACCGCCATCATGGCATCGTCGGTTGCGCGCTCGTCGCCGCTGGCCTCCTGCACCCAGTCTTCGGTGACCTCCTCCTCTTCGAGACTGCCGGCCATCGCGTTCAAGACGAGGACACGGACCTCGCGTAGGTAGGCCGGCGTGACGTTGTCACGGTCCGCGTTGAGCGGAACCTTCTGGTAGACGTTGATGCTCCAGCGATCGGGAATTTCGACGACAGGGATGCCCATCTCGTAGATCCATGCCGAGCCGCCGCCGCCGGGCTGGAAGAGCTCGATGTTTGTGGTGCGCCGCGTCCTGCGCAGAATGCCTTCATCGTCCTCTACGACCGTCGGCAGGCCGGCGGCAACGATCGTCTGGACCGCGGGACTCTGCTGGAGAACCGTATCGTTGAACGTGGAGCGCACCCCCTTCGGCGGGATGAGCAGCCCGACAGCTTCGCAGACCTCAGCGTACTGGTCGCGAGTCATGCGCACGACGGCCTCGAACACCGTCCCCGTCCCCAGACTTGGACTGCGGCTGCTGCGAGTGCCGTCTTCGTGGAACACCACCGTCCCCGTGTGGCTGCTGATCAAGGCCTCTTTGCATAGCGCCAGCACGAGCTTCTCCCCGAGATTGAAACGGCCGCGTAGATCGGGGTCGCTCTTCTTCTCTGACGGCGCGAACAAGGTGAACGCGTGAGAGAGGTTCTTGAACCCCGACGCGCTCGTGTCCTTGGCCATGAGCCTGCACAACGGCCGCCCCGCCACAGGAGTGAGGGTGACGTCTGCCGTCAGGGATGGAGTGTCCCAGATGTTCTGGAAGAGCTCGAATACCACGAAGGACAGGGGCCGGCCTTCGATCAGCTGGCGCAGCCCTTTGCGGTCAACCTCGAACCAACCGTCTTGTTTGCCCACGGGAGTTCTCCTGGTGAAAGTCCTCCACCACTATACGGTGATCGCCGAACAATTCAACCCCTTGAAAAATACCGGTGATCGCCGTACAGTGTGCGCATGGGCAAGAAAGTAGAACTCGTGGATCTGCTCCACTTCGAGCTGGCCACCAGCCGACAGGCTTGGCTGGGCGGGAGGAACTTCTCCGACCTGAACAGGGATGTCGTCTACCGGAAGCTCGACCGGATGCTCCCGGCAGACGTCGGTGCCGCGCACATAGCCGAGCATCATCCAATCGTCGCAAGCGCTATGAGGCTCGTCGAGTCCGGTGACACCGACCAGAACATGCTGAACCAGATCCTCAACGAGGAGCTGGCCCTCTTCTGCTTCTGGCGGACGCAGAAAGTGTTCCGCGTCACGCCAGGACTGACGAACGCCCTTCGGCAGACCGACTTCAGGATAAAGAAGGGGCACTTCAAGCTGCCCTTCCGATCCATCTACGTCACGTGGGAGGGGTCTGGCATACAGCTGTCCTTGGCAGCCGATCAGTCTTCGATTCCCTTGAAGGGGGCGTACATCTACGAAACGACGGAGCACCCGAGTCTGCTCATGGGGGACGACATGGACTCTCTCCCAAAGAAGTACCTTCGGTTCCTCTTTGTGTCCGAGCACTCGACGTCATCGGCGCTGCTCGCATCCAGAGAGCGAGAGCTCGACGTCGAGAGCGGCACGGCGGTATCCGAAGACGGCATGCCGATGGAGCTGTGCGGGGCCGGAAACATCTTCTGGATCTTCAAGCGCTGGGATGACAGCGACACCGTCGTGTCCAGCAAAGACTTCGTCGAGGGCCACACCGAACGGATCGACCCGAACATGCGGCCGCACGAGCTGATGAATCTCGCCATCAACACGGTCCTGTACCTCGGATCGCCAGGAGCTGACACAGAGCAGCGGCCGCCGCCCTCCTCCGAGATCGTGGTGCCGTCGGGCAAGAAGGCTCGCAAGGCGCTGAAGAGAAAGGGCAAGTGTTCCTCGCTGCCGTACGTCGTCGTCGGACGTTCGATGCAGTCGCCTGCAGGAGTACCCGGCGGCGGGCGGAGCAAGTACGCCCACCAGTTCGACGTCCGGGGCCACTGGCGCCACCAAGCGCACGGCGAGGGGAACGCCCAACGGCGCTGGACCTGGATCAAGCCCTACCGGAAGAACAGGGACGCCGCGAAACTATTCCACAAGTCCTACCGAGTCGTTGCCGATAGAGAGGAGCATGACGCCAAAAACACCTGAGCCCGGAAGCTTCCGCCACTACCTCGGAAACCCGGGGTTCAACCGACACCTCGCACACGCCATCATCCTGGCGTCAGACGAGCAGCGCGCACGCATCGCCGCGGTGTTCCCTCAGGCGATCGCCGCATGGTCCTGCAGGGATCTGTGGAAGGCCCCTACAGGGTTCTTTCAACGCTCAGTGGACTCGTACCAACAGGCACCGCGACCCTCGGAATGACTTGAGTCACTGTGGGGTCGCTCGTGGGCCTGGGGTACACCGTCACCAAGTTGTGGTCGAGAGCGGTCTGAGCAGTGCCCACTTTTGCAAGCGCGTCACCCACACCTCTCACAAGCTGGCGGCCTTGGCTTCGGACAACCAAGATAATGGCCACCATGCTGACGACGAAGATGCCCACTCCAGTCAATAGCAGTGCGGTCATCATCTCAAGTGTCCTTGCCAGAGCTGCTGCGCTCCCGGGTGATGATCTCGTTGAGCTTGGCCTCTATGTCACTGAGTCTCCGAATCACATCGTCGTACTTCTGGCGGGACTCGATGTGCACGATCTCGTCGCGGTGAGCCCACTCAGCGAGAGTCTTGGCGAGATCTCCAATCTTGCCGGTGAGATCACCGACAGCCTTAACTTGACGCGAACCTGAGGTGCGCACAAGCCACGCTGCGAGTCCCGTGACCGTAGCCAGGGTCGCCACCAGGGCGCCCGCCAGCGCACCGTTTACGTCGGTCTCGAGAAAGAACAAAGACCTGCTCCTGTGCGGGTGACTACGGCGCGGCGAATGCGGTCACGACGAAGACGTTGGACCCCGTTCCCGAACGACGGAAACGGAACCGGTACGTTCCCCCACAGCTGGGGAGCTCGACGGATCGGGTGAAGACGGAGCCCGCGCCGACCTCGTCGACCACCATGGACTCGAACGTGTCGGGGTCCTTGATCTCCACGTGGATCCACGCGGTCTCCCCGTCTCCGGGATTGGGGACGTGTTCTGCGGTGACGTGCAGCGCGTTCGTCCCGGACGCAGCCGCCTGCAGACTCACCTGAACCGTGAACAAGGCTTTCGGCGTACCTCTGGCCACCCGCACGAGACCCGAACGCACGTCGGGGATCGCGGATGTTACTGCCAGGGCGGAAACGATTTGGCGCGCGGACATGCTCGTCCTCCTATCTGGAGACCAGAATCACTGATCCCCAGACTCCGAAGCGTTCAGAGTCGTCGACCCAAACGTCGACGCGGACGCTGAGCTGGTTGTTCACGACACTCCAGTCACGGAGTCTCACGATACCTTCGAGGTCCTGACTACCGTTGGCCAGACCGCCCGACAGCCCCGCCATGCAGAACACGGCGTACTTCGCCTTGATCTGCGACGTCGTGACATAGGGTCCAAGATTGATGCCCTCGATGGGAATACCGAGATCCTCGAACAACGCCGTCGCGTTGTTGGGGATTGCCGGCGTACCGCCGCCGGCGAGCGGGAACCCATCGGAGTCAGACTGGTGGTACTCCGTGAACCCGTACCCGACAGCGATCGTGCTCGACCCGAGAGTCACCACATCGATGTTCGAGGTGTAGGGAACGAAGAGGTTGTTGAACCTCGACGGCCAGGAGATCACGCCCGTCGGGTTCGCGTGGTCGCCGATGGCGCCGGAGGGCGTCGCGCCGTCGTTCGCCTGGGAGCCCTTGTGCCCCTGCTTCGACAGCAGAGCGTTCGCCGTCGCCGCACTGGCCTGCTGCATGTCGATCGCGTTGAGGATCGCTCCGAGTTCTTCGTTCGTGAACAGCCCCACATGACGGCCATCGTTGGGGGACGCGCCGTAGGGACCGCTGCCGACACCGGGGTCGCCAGCCTGAACGATTCCGGCCTGATTGACGTGGTCTCCCGCGTTCTGGAACGCTTCGTTCTGCTGGTCCGATACGTTGCCCAGCATCTGAAGGAGGAGCCGCCCAATCTCGAGCGGCTGGCCTCCGTAGTTCCCTGGTGCGAGGTCCGAACCACCGCTGTTCGCGTCCAAGATGGACGTGTCGGTGATGCGGGGAGGGAGCGTTCCGAAGGTGAGCGCCCACAGATCGTTCGTCGCGACTTCGAGGTTCTCGATGTCGGATGGTGAGGCATCGGAGATGCTGTCCTGTCCTGCCGTCCGGGTGATCAGAGCAAGCGCCACTCGATGATGCACGCGGCCATCGCGATCGTTTCTCCGGGTGTAGTACAGTGGAAAGTCACCGTGGGGAGACGGAGACGCCTTCGCGCTCAGACCCTGCAGCACCTCGATGCGCTGCTTCACCGCCATCGCGTTGGCTGACGGCGTTGCCGTTCCTTCGACCGAGCGGTTGAGAATAGGGTCTTCGTCTCCGTCGACCTCGTCTTCGTAGACGTCGAGGATCACGGTGTCTACGCGGGTTCCTGCTGCAGGTGTCGTGAGTCCAATCCGGTAGGTCGCGCCTGCGAGCACGCCCATCTCTGCCAAGGTCACCGGTGTCGGCGACATCGTCGAAGCGGTGCCGTCGGCGTTCCTTGGCGCATCGAGATCGAGGACGAGAGTGTTCTCATCCGAGACCGTCAGAATGTCGAACCCGACGGGGCCTGTTCCGGAGTCATCGTTCGTGAGGGTGATGTCGGGGTAGAACGGCCGACCGACCAAGGTGTCTCCGTAGACCCCAAAGAATGCCGACGTGTCGGTGATGACGTTCCCGACGATCGCCGTGAGTGTGGAGTGGGCGGGGGGCCGAGCAATGGAGTTGTCTCGGAAGTTCCTGTCGCTCGCGAACAGGGCCATGTGCCCGCCGAGGAAGAATCGCGCCGGGCCCTCGTGGTCGAGGTCTGATCCCACGCCGCCGTCGGCAGTGGTGCCGTCCCCGCCGGCGATCTTGAAGTTCTGGACAGCGCTTATCGACGCATCGACACCCTGGACCTTGAACTTCGCGTATGGCCCGCCAGCCGGACCCATGGCGTTCTGAAGAACGCGCCTGAGCAGAACGTACGCCGTCCTCGAGAACGTGTTGACGAGCACGTCCATGATCGGCGCCGCTTCCTGCTGGAGCATGTGCACGAACTGCCGGAGCTCGTCGTGCACGTGGCCCGCGGGGACGCTGTAGTTTCCTTCTTGCCTACCCATCAGATCGTCCCCCCATCAGACGACTTCAATACGCAGGCGCCAGACCTGAGTGAGGTCCTGGCCCGACTTGGTGATGACGGGATGCCGAATGATGCTCAGCATGGTCCCGGTACCAAGCTCAGCCGTGGCGGCTCCGAGGAACAGCCCCTGCTCACGGATCTGGCCGTCCGAGTTTCCTTCCGTAGCCGGGAACGTGGTCTCCACGTCGATGACCCCGGTCGGTGAGGAAGAGACAGATCCCAAGCGCCACCGCGTGGTGGCGTCAGGCGTGGCCGAGAGATTCGAATCGAGAGTGATCGTTTCGGATGGAGTGTAGCCGGTGATCTGTCGGATATCACCCGTGCCGGGTCCGGCGATGATCTCGATGAGCCGTCCCAAGAAGTTCGCTGGCGCGATGGTTGCGAACAGGGTGGACCGGAGCTGGTTGCTCGGTGTCGGCGACGTCGGCTCGTGGAGACCCTCAGTCTCGAGGATGTGGGTGATGTTCGAAGGTGCCGCTCTGAAGTACTCATCTACGAGAGCCGCATCGTCCTTCGCCGGGTTCGGTAGAACGGCGTCCCACTGGAATCTCCCCACGCCCAGCGCGTGGAACATCGCGTTGGACTTCCCGTCCAGCGCCGCAAGGCCGGCTGCAAGAGCAGCGCCGCCCGACGTCACGACGAGGTTGTCGCGGAACGGTGTCCACGGCCCGTTGCCGAGCCTCGTGGAAACCTGTCCTTTGGCCTGCAGAATCATTAGCCGTTGTTCCTCAGCAGCGAGTCGGTCACCGCAAACCTTCCGCGACTCACGCACTCGTTCACGAGCTCCAACCTTTGAATCGTCGTGACCGGCTTCCCCTCTTCGGCGAGGCGCTGCATCTTCAGCACCTGGAAAATGTCGGCGGGGTCGCCATCAAGAGCTCCTGCAAGGTCCCAATCGTACACGAGTTCCCGTTCGGCGCGCAGGTCCGTCTGACCCGACTTGACGTCGATGAGAGACAGAATCATTCCTGCAGCGAAATGTGCCTCGCCCGGGGACACGCCGCTGGGTTCCCTCTTCGTCAGGTCCAGGGACCCACTGTCGGCGGTCATCGTCGCCAGCACCATCTCGATCGCACCATCGGCATATCCGAGGGTGTCCACCCTGGTGCTGACCAACTCCGTAGCGGGACTCAGCTGATCCTGGATGGCTCCTTGTGAGGTAGCCCCGGCCGCAGAGGTGTCGTGGGCAACAACGGCGAACCCCAGGCGGGCCGTGTCCTTGGCGGCCCCCGCCATGGTCCGTCCCGCCACCTCTTTCAGGTGCTCGGAGGCGACGTCTCCGTTGTACGACCACCGGTCCGGTGCGTGTCCGAACTCGTATTCCCAATTGCCATCCAGAGGGATGAGGCAAGTCCGCGCGCTCTGGACCTCGTACGGAGAAGGAGAGGTGGCGCTGTCGGTCTGGGCCATCATCTGGACAACGACATGTTCGTCTTCGAGCTCCACCACCCCCATGCACATGAAGGAGTGTCGCCGATCCACTGCGGCGTCCGTGGGGCGTCCCAGCCTGACCAAGGATCCCCCTGATGCTGTCGTCAGCGTCGGCGGGATGATCCTCTGCTCGTGCGAGACCGCCTGCTTAGGGGGGCCAGAGCTGACGACGGTGTTCAGCACCTCGAGGCCCGCCGTGATGATGCTGGCAGACGCCGCCGGCGCGTCGATGTCCACTGACCCGAGGACGAGGTACCTGCCACGCTGAACCCGTTTGGAGATCTTCGCCCACCCGGTGCGCGCGGCCGCGGGCTCGAGCGGAGACCCGGAGGGCGATGCGGTGAAGTCCTCCCACACGTCCTCGAAGGTGCCCTGCAGGCCCTTGGGAATGCGGATAGCCAAGATTCGGGCGTTCTTGATCCGCGCTGACCCGCCCCCAGAAGCCTTTCGGTACTTCAGGGTGAGGTCGACGTCCTCCGGCAGGTCCCGGAACACATGGAACGCCCCAAGAGCCCACCGGTTGACGCTGGAAGGAGGCGCAGCTCTCTGGTTGGCCACCACTACCGCAGCCGAGCTCGCGAGGTCGTAGCTGACCTCGTACTCAGTGTCTACGACCGCGCCGCGGAACTCCCACGTCCAGATCACGAGCCAGTCCTGGGGGCTCAGCTGGTTGCCCGGCAGCTGCAGCGCCAGAGCATCGATCAGGCTCGTCGACGTCGTCGTCTGCTCGGCGTCATTCGCTGCGAAGACGAAATCCTTCATCAGCTCACCCCTCCTGCGGTGTGCAGGCCCGTCAGGGTAATAGCTCCGTCGTCTTCTGGCCACGTCTCTGCGTCCGCGGAGACGGTTCTACGCAGCCACAGGCGGATGACGCCCAGCGGGACCAGAACGACCGGGCTGGCTGCCCCAGGCGCCTCCGCCGCGGCCGCCAGCGTCGTCGGCGAGGTGAAGACCACACCCGACGGCGCCTCCGCGTCGCTGGCCAGGGGGCCCTGGTAGTCCGGAGAGCCTGCGTCGGCCTCCCACCCGAGGGCGAGCGCTGTTTTTTCAGACTCGGTCAGGGTGCTGATGTAGGCCGCCGGCACTTCCCAGGTTCCGGTCTGGGTGTCGAAGTTCGTGACCGTGGCGCTGCTCGAAGGCGTCACGGCGACGTTGACGAGGTCGACGGCCCGGTACTGGACCACGCCGTCCGTCAGGCCGTCCCCTGCCGGGTGGTCCCAGAGCTGCTTCAGGTCGCTCAGGACGACCGCCAGGGGCTGGACGGTGGTCGCGCCGCCCAAGCTCTCGTCCGGATCGCCGGGGGCGTCCACGGCGTTCAGGGTGACGTCCCTGCCGGTGAGCGCCACCAAGAGGTCTGTGCGGGGGTCGAACGCGGGGGCTTCGATGTCGAAGGCTCCCTGGTCCTCGAGAGTCGACAGGAGGGGAGGGAACGCCAGGGCAGGAGCGTAGCCCTGCATCAGGGGCTCCAGCGGCTCGACCTGCTCCGCGGCGCCTGCATCGACGTCGAGGTGGAAGTCTCCGCTCGAAGCATCCACGAATCCCGGAGACCCGACCGCAGAAGATTCGTCCCACCCACTCGCACGGTCCTGCCACCACCCGAAGTCGCCGTACTCGTCGCCAAAGCGGAACCGCGGGTCGTCGCCGGTGCCGACACTTGGGCTGCGATGGTACCGATTGCCTCTCCAGGTGTTGGTTGCCAGATCGATCTTTTCGGCGTCGGTCAGCGCCGCTGACGAGATCGCGGCGGCGTCGTTGAGCAGCGCACCGTTGGCCGGAGAGATGTCGGTCAGGAAGGTCACCCAGTCCGTGTCTGGCGACAGACCGGAAGGCGCGGCCTTCCCCGTCTCGGAGACGATGTTGCCTTGGAGGATGCAGCTCCTCGGCATGCGCCCTTCGGGGCTGCCCGCGGTCTTCCCGAGCACGAGGCCGGCGATGCAGTTGTAGACGGTGTTCCTTCCGACGAGCACGTTCTCGGAGCTCTCGAGGAACACGGCATGCCCGCCGGCCCCGTTCACGAGGTTGCGAAGAATGAAGTCCCTGCTGCCGGACTTCCTCGTCGTGACCGTGATGGCTCCTCTCGCCGACCCAAAGCTCAGAATGCCGAGCTTGTTCAACACGACGAGGTTGTTCCCGGCGGAGTCGTGCACGAGCACGCCGGATCCGGAGTAGTCGTCGACATCGTTGTGGCGGACAACACATTCCAGAGTCTCTTCGAGCCGAATGACGCCGTGGTCGACTGCACTCTGAGCATTGACCACTCGTGAAGTAGGAGTCTCCCCGACCAGCCGCGCTTTGTTTCGCTCGATCACCGCGCGCGCGGTTCCCGATGCGGCCCTCACGGCAGGCCCAGCCCCCAGCGCGAAGAGATTGCGATGGACGCGAGATCTCTCCGTGCCCCCCAGCCGGATTCCCCCGGACCCCCATTCGGCGAGGCGGATGTTCTCAAGCACCACATCCCCGACCAAATCGACCACGGCGTCCTGACGAACAGCTACACGAACACCCCTCGAACCCGGATTCGGATTCGGGGACCCTCCCTGCGCAGCCATGTAGTAGAGACGAGAGTTCGTTGAGTCCCACCACAGCTTTCCTGCAACCAGCGAACTCGAACTGCTCACCTCAACTGCCCTGATGTCCGATCCCGAGATGTCGGGGTCGAACACCGTATGCGGATTGACGTCCAAGAATCCCAGGTAGTAGACCGACCCCAAGGAGAAGTCGGTCGCGTCGGTGAGCCAGAGCCCCGGAGAGGTGGTCAACGCACTCTGGATAGTGGGCACGATCGTGGAGCTGAGGTCCACTGTTGACGGGTAGTCGGCCCCCTCCCCCACCACCGAAACTTCCTTGAAGGCCAGGATCTCCCCGAACGTCTCGTAGTCCAGGGGGTACGACCCGCTGCCGTACTGGACCACCACGCGGCCGCCGGGATTCACTGCGAACACGCCGGCCATCACCGTTCTTTTCGGGGCCGAGAATGTCCCAGCGCCGTCGTTGTCCCCGGTCGATCCGTTCACGTACACGGTGTCCAGCCCGGAGGTCCCAGAGTCCTCAATGGCGCCCACCGTCCAAGCTGCAACTCCGCCGGCTCGGGTCCTCCCGAACACGTCGTCCGTGAACCCTGGCGAGAGGGAGAGGTTCTCGCCCTCGAGGAAGAGGGTGGAGATCCCTGATGGGATGAAGTCAGTGACTCGGAGCCGGGTACCCGACACGTCGCTGTGCTGGGTCGCGGGGTACTTGGGGTCTCCGTACCGGCTACCGGTCTCGCGCTGGCCGATCCACTGATCGAAGCTCTCCGCAGCTGCCTGGAACAGCTTGTCGGTGCTGGCCCCACCCACGCGGAAGTAGTTGTTGTTGCTCCCTACGTAGGACCCTCCGAGCGTCGCCGAAACCTGCGCGGTCCATCCTGACTCGAACTGGATTGAAGTATTCCTGACGGTGGTCGTGCCCGCGAGCTGCACAAGGATCGCCGAAGAGGCGTGGGTGCTTGACGCTCTGATCGAGCAATTCTCGATGTCGAACGCTCCGGTGGTCAGCGACTCGAAGAGGAAGACGGCAGACGACCCGGTGAAGTTGATGGCGCAGTTCCTAACGCGCATGCCGCCCGTACCACTCTGGAAGATGTACAGCCCAGACGAACCCGAATCGTCGTCGAGGTCGAGGAAGCTCCGCTCGAGGATGTTCTGGCCCGACGTGTTCGCCCCGTAGAACGCTCTTCGGCAGCGATCGATCCAGCAGTCGTAGGCCTTGATGGTTCCGAGGTTGGTCGGGTTCAGCGCATCACCGATGTTCAAGCCGGTGGACCGTCTGCCCACGTGCCTGAACCGGCAGTGCCTTACCGTCCACGTCGAAGCTACGGTGGCGGAGCTCGCAAGGAACCCGTCACCATTGGTGTCCATGACGTAGCAGTACGCCGACGCCCAGTTGGTGTTGTCCCCCGACAGCTGGCCGCACGCGATTGAACCGCCGTGGAACCCGCATCGGGTGAACGTAATGTTGTCCGATCCGGTGGCGCCCACGCACCGGAAGTCATCGCCATTGGAGAACAGGATGTTGACCCAGTCGATATAGGCCGCACTGCCGGAGATCAGGACAGAGTGCTGGGCATTCGCTCCGTCGATGATGGCAGGGTACTCACCGCCGTACGTCTGGAACGTGACGTGGTTCCCGGAAGTCGCGATAACGGTCACGTCCAGCTGAGCATCGTTGAAGAGGCTCAGAGACTTGAGATTGACCGTGTCGCCGGCAGCAAGAACAAGGGTGTTCAGCTTGACGATCGTCTTGAACGGATCGCCTTCGCTACCGGCACCGGAGTCGTCGCCGTCATCTGCGAAATAGTAGTCAGCCATTCCTGCGTCTCGACGTGAAGGCGTTCAACCGAACTCTTCTGAGGTGGAACTTCTCGCTCACCACAAAACCTTCTCGCATGCCCTGCTGTCGGTCTCTCCTCCTGAGCTCGTCGTCGATGTTGTCCACGATGAACGGATCGTCAGCGACAGGCCCCACGTATCGAGCAGCGTCTCCCGCTCTGCTGAGCGGAGAAGCGACTGCAGAGGTCGGAGACGAATAGCCCCCGTGCCCCTCTACCGAGCTCGTGTCCTGGACAACGTCGGCAGTAGCCAGCCCATCGAGCGCCGGCACCACCTGATTGTCGTCGAACATCGCATGGACCACCATACCCGGGCTGTGGCCGTTGACCTTGCTGCCATACGCCGCCAAAAGCTCGGCCGCCGTGCGGGCAACTCTCCAGCATCGCAGCTGGTCTATGACGAAGTCAGACCTGTGCTGGGCCGTGCTGATCGTTGCTTCGGGGCCGACGAAGATCGCGTCCGTGCCGCCCAGCGTGGAGAGGAAATGATCCCCGGACTCCCTCTGTACCGCCTCATAGGCCGTACCGTTGACGTAGACCGTCCACTCCGTGTCCACGGCCTCCGGAGACGGCAGCGGGCTGCCGAACCCAGGCCCTTTCAGCACTCTCCGGCTGACCGAGACGTGGGCCGCTTCGCCAGGAACGATGCCGCCCTGAATCTCCGGGATGTGGAGAATCCTTGAGGGGCCGGCGAAAGCACCGGTCTCGACGTCCAGTGTGTGGATTTCGTTGCCGACCGTATCTCGGATCGTGCGGAGATACAGGGTGAACAACCCGGTGGCCCCGCTCTGGTAGCTGGCACCTACCACCGACGCTTCCACCTCTACGTTCGATGTAGGGATGGCGGGGGTCGACGACGGAACCTGAGGCCATTGATTCACCCTCAGCCAGAACTCGACCGTGAACTCCCCGGGGAAGAGCATCATCTGTCGAGTGTCGGGGGTGTCTTCTGCATAGGCGAAGAAGACGTGGCCAGGAGGGTACCCGGTTGCCCCGCGGCCGCCGAAGAACTGCATCGCAAGAGGACGCTTGCTCAACAGATTCGGAGCGTTCGCTGAAGACACCACGAGTGCGTCCGCTGTCGGGAGCTGGACGACTGAGCGACCGACGTCGTGCGACCCCTGCGCCTTGCTGGGGTCGTTGGTGAGCAGAACGGAATCTCGGACCTCGGACGCGTACGCTCCGTGCACACCCCCGGACGACTTGGCCTGTGTCTCGATCCCGGCCGCGGAAGTCTTGCGCTTGTAGTAGTGGACAGCGGAGTCCACCTCGAGCCGCTGAGATCTGAGAGGGACCTCCTCGTTCAAGACCCATCCGATGTTGGAGGCCAGGAATCTGAGCAGATGCGGGTGCGCTTGCGCTGCAGTCAGGTCCTTGATGTGGTGCTCGATCAGCCTCCTTGCTTCGTCGAACATCACTCCGGGGAGTTTGAGGAAGCGCTGCAGCTGACCTTGCGGTACCGAAGAGTCCTCGCCGAAGTTGAAGACCTCGCTCTCTCTGCCCGTCAGCGCCGTTCCCGTGACCTCGGCCAGTTTCGTTTGGCCGAACAGGCCACCCAAATCTGGGCGGCCGTCCATGATCCTGAAGATGTTGGGGAGGAGGTCGAACATCCTCGTCCGCCAGTACCCCGTCTCGATGGAGAGCGTGTGCCCCTGGATTGCCGGGTGCGTGTACCAAGGCTCGTCGCCGGGGGGAGACTCGACCTGCGAGGTGTCTTCTACGAACAGGCTGTAGTAGTAGATCTGCCCCGAGAGCATGGAGGCTCGGTCGCTGATCTTGATGTCCCCGTCCGCTGTTCCCGACTGAACCAGGAACCCGTCCTTCTTCCGCAGCGGGAAGTAGCGCGCGCCTCTCCGCAGCTCATAGCGGTAGGGGTAGGCCGTAGCGTTGGACGGGTTTCCCCAGGAGATCAGCACCTGCGGACCTTCGACCGCACGCTCGACCAGGAAGTTGGTCGGCACGAAGTCGAGGTCGATCTCCGCGGTGCCGAGAAGCTTCGCACCCGTACCCATGAGCATCAGCCCTGGAGAGCCGAGGCCCAGCAGAGCTGAAGAGAGACTACCCTTGAGGAAGAAGGCAGGCATCAGTCGAGGGATGCGTAGTCCGGGTCATATCGAACGAAGGCGCCTGCGAGATACAGGCTCGCAGCCACACCGTCGGTCGCGGATCGGGTGAGTCGAACAGTGACGAGCTCGGGAGCTGCAGGAGAAGAGGACCGCGCGAACGTGCCAGTGACCTTGTCTGTCACGACCTCTTGCGATCCCGAGAACTCCAGCACGGTGGAGGTCGACGTTCCCGACCCCATCGCTCCGCCGGTGCCGGCGATCAGCAGGTCCTGTGTAATCTGGATGGCGGGGGATCCCGGCACTGCCGCGTCTACCCAGAAGACGTAGATGATCTCCGGGCTGAGTACGGTGCTTGGGAGAGGGAACGTGAACCGGGCCGACCGTGCCGACCCCGTCGGGAACTCCCTCCCGACATAGCCCCGAGTGCTGATGATGTCTTCGGCGATCGCCGCTTCGGTGTCCGACCCGGCCGGCTGCATCTGAAGCGCACTGATCCACTGACCCAGCATCGGATACTGGGCGTCTGGCGCAAACATTGCGTCCTGGAACCGGGCGCGCACCGCTGCGAGGTTGCTGCCACGGGCGATGGAGTTCAGGACCAAACCGATGGCCGAGGAGTCGATCTTCGCGAAGGTCACCGCAGAGGCTGCGAGACCGGCGGTATCGACCTGTGACGACCCATCGCCGGAGTGGTTGTGCGTTGCCCAGGTGGCGACTGGGGATCCGCCGACTCCGATGAGCGCTGACAGCGGAATCTTAGGGGTCCCGTCAGCCCCCGAGTGCTGGTGAGCTCCAAGGTTCACGCCCGCCACCGTTCCGGTGAGACCGAGATTTCCGTTGACCTGCGCTCCGCCATCGAAGGTCGCGAGCTGCGCAACAGCGAGGACGGCGGACAGCGTAACTCCACCGGTGACGGTCAGCTCGGTGCCGACCTTCATGCTCGCCACTGCCTCGATGTCTCTGGACTTGATCCCCACGGCGCCCAGCTGGATGGCTCTGCGGACGTCTTGCCAGTCCTCAGCGAAGAACCGATCGAGCGGACTCCCCGCCTTGTCGAAGGCGGCCGCGTTGGGGGAGTTGGCGAGTTCTCTGAGATCGACGAGGGCCATCAGGCTGTTCCTCCGGTGATGGTCAGAGCGATGGTACCCTTCCGACGGATCTCCAACGCACCGAGAGTCTGGTTTCCTCGATGCTTGCCCACGGTGATCACGAGGACATCACCGCCCTGTGGAGCGATCGCGGTCTCGGCCAGAATGGCTGCCGCGGTCGGGAACAGGATGATAATCGACACGTCAGTATTGTCTGCTTCGAGCTTGAAGGAGACGCCGTTGTTGCCGCTTCCGTCGTCGAAGACCGCCGTTCCAGACAGAGCCTCCAGGCCGGTCTTGGACCCACGGACCTCGTAGGCAACGTCGGAGCCCACTACGAGATCCACCGGCAGGGTGACCGTGATGTCCTGCTCGATGTCGTTGTCCACGCCCACCGAGACCGTCACGACCGCCTGGGTGGAAGCCCACGAGCTCCCGTCCTGGGTTGCAGTCCTGGACAGACGGATGACGTCGAGGTGGTCCACCCCGTCGAGGTTGTCGATCAAGGCCGTGATGTCGGACTCGAACACGTCGCGATCGAAGTTGGACTCCTCGTCGGCTTGGCCGATCGTGAAGAACGCGTCCAGGGCAGCGTCGAGCAGCGCCTGGACCGCCGACCGCGATGCCGTGTCCCTCACCACCACCGTTCCGGTGATGTTGATGAGGACAAGAGTCGGGTCGATCATGTCCAGGCCAAGGCCTACCCCGTCCTTCGCGTCGAGCTCCGCGCGCACGTTCTCCTTGACCAGATCGCTAACCAGACCGCTGCCAGATGCCACCGCCACTTCTACAAGCTGACGGGTATTGTTCCACCTGGATGCAGCTGCCTGCACTCCTGCGACGTTGACTGCCAGGGACCTGTAGTCGTCGAGGCTGACCGCCCTATGGAGCGCGCGCAGGGCCTTGGGGGCGTCCTGCTTCACCTGGGCAATCGTCTGGCCGTTCGACCCCCCGGCGGCAGACTGGGCGTTGCTGACCGTCGCAGAGACTCCTCCAGGAAGGCTCGACACAAACGTCTTGACCGTGCCTGCTCCTACGTTCCCCGACTCACCTCCGCCGATCCGGTACGCGACCTGCACCGGAGCACCGAACGGAAGCACCGCCCCCGTAACCCCGTCGCCGAATTCGATAGCCACCACCCCATCGGGCTCGCGCGACAGCTTGTAGACCCGGTCAGCCGCGAGACTGTCGACGAAGGTGTCCACGAGAGACCACTCAGTCCAAGTGCCGGACGACGCCTCGTCGACGAACACGCGGACAGTGGAAGAGATGGCGGGGGTCTTCGTGAGGGACATCACCTGGAACGGGAGCCCATCGGAAATGCCGACGGACTCGCCGCTCGGAGCCGCAGACCCGATGGTCTGGCCCTGCGTTGCGCTCACGCTTCCGGCAGTGGCACCAACAGGGATGGTCAGGTCACGGTCAGTCTCGAACTCCACAACTCCGGTGGTCGCTCGCGTTCCGGCAGGGATCGTATAGTCCGAAGTCGCCGTCGCCGTTGACGGTACGGTGATCACGAGCGTGACCACTGCCGGGGAAGGACCGGAGGGCGTGTAGTCGATCAGACGGGTGAGCGCGGTAACGGCTTCGGGTGTGATGGCCGTGTCGAGATACGACTCGCCCGCCATGCGGTCGATGTAGTAGTGAAGAACGTCGGAGACCCAGGCAGTCATGTCCAGGAGCGTGATCCCTGGATCCGACGGGTTGAAGTCTGTCCACTCGTCCGTGAAGAACGGGATCAGCGAAATGAGGCTGGACCTGACGCCGGCGTAGTCTCTGGACGTGTAGTCGACCGGCGGTACTCGTACGGTTTCAACCATCGATGCGCCCTCCTAAGCGGTCCTCGCCGAGACCAACCGGCCAGGAATAGAGGAGTCCCCGAGGAAGAAGGGGAACACGAGGTTTCCGGGCTGGTTCGTCGCGACTTCACGGAAGTCGACCGCCACCTGCATCAGACCGTTCTTTGGGTCGATGAGGTTGATGTCGAGCCGCTCGATGAGCACCCGAGGCTCCCAGAGCTCCACCGCTTTTCGGATGGAGAAAGTGATCCGGTCCAAGACCAGCTGATCCATGGGCTCGAACACGAAGGATCGGAAGTCCGCTCCGAAAGTTCGGTTCATCACCCTCTCACCGAGGTTGGTGTAGAGGATCAGCAGCAGGCTTTGGCGCAATCTCTCCGTTCCGGACGAGATGGTCGTCGCAGCCTGCACTGCGATCCCACCGAAGTCAGTGGTGATCTCGAACGGGAAGCTGTATCCCGATCCGATGAACGATCTATTCGTTGGCCGTGGCACCCTTCACCGCCTCCATGATTCTGATCGAAGAAGAGGCTCGGGACTCCATCGCCATGAGCATCTGCCTTAGGCGAGATCTCCTCGACAGTTTGTCGCCTGAGGCGAGCTCGTGAATCCTTGCCTGCAGGTCAGAACATCTCGTCCTGAGCATCGTCAAGAACATCCTCATCTCTGCGGTGCCGTTGTTGCCGATGGCGTCCTCTGCGAGAGCAATCAAGCGCTCCACGTTTCGTTGCTGGGTGAGAAAGCTCTCGCGCTTCCTCCTATCGCGATCGACCTCGATGGTCAGCTGATGAATCGTGTACCGCACCGCCTGCGTCGACTCCGGCGTGGCGTCCGCGCACATGACGTCCATGACGCCGACGAACAGGTCACGGTCAACGCTGCCGAGGCTCTCGTAAAACCCGACTACTGGAATCTGATCAGCCATCAGTTTGCTCGTACGAATTCGGTCATCACCGAACGATTTTCTACCGCCGATCCGGGGTAAGGCACGGGGCCTGCAACGATCCCTGACACAGATGTGCCCCACGCATCCGCGGGAGTGTGCCATGCGGGCACCCACCGCTCGGGAGGGCACGGGGCCGATGTCTTGGCCACGACAGAGACCGTCTGCCCTGGGATCATAAACTCCCCGTGGAAGCTGCCGAAGCCTGTATGTCCGAATGGGCGCAGTCTTGGAGGCAAGAATCCGGAGACCCCCGACTCCACGAAGTCCTCGAATGTGCCCTCGAACGTGCTCAGGCCGAGCGCCTCACCTTGGTCCTCGACCCCAGGTCGGGGCGGCTCGGTCGGGAAGGCCGTGGGTGGGCTGGATCCGAAGCTCGCTCCGAATCTCGCGTCCGGTGAGTCGAATTGGTTCGGAGCTCTCCCCCGGTCTTCGGGTGGAGCCACCGCACCAACCGGGTGCTCCTCGAGATAGAAGGGCATTCGCTTTCTGAGATCTCGGGTGAACTCGGGAACCTCTGTGTCCACCGGCTTGTGCCCAGGAAACCCGTCGAACCACGTCGCTGCAAAGTCGGCGATCGTCGAGCTCTCACTGCCCAAAACGAACTCCTCCCAGGACATCCCGAGGCATTCCGTGGCGAAGGTCAGCAGAGCGTTCAGGGCCGTACCAATCTGCCCCAGAACCCCGCCACGGCTCCCGGACCCAGCGATAGCCTCGAGAGTGCCGTGAATCCCTCGACCGCTGTGGGCGCCGCCGTAGGGGTCCCAGCCGCCCCAGGAAGCGCCGTTCGGGTCCGGACCGGGGGCCATCGCCGGCGCGGTGATGATGATCGACTCCACGCCGCCAACACCAACGCCCACGCCGCCGCCCACCGGAGGCGGATCGCCGCCGGTAACCCCGGGCGTCCCACTCCCAGAAGGGCCATGGTACGGAGGGGTTCCGCCACCAGACGGACCACCGTAGCCGGGAAGATTGTAGGGAGGGACCGTAGGCGGAGTCGTCCCAGGAGTCCCGGGTACGGTCGGCGGCGGCGGTGGCGGTGGCGGTGGGCCAGGAACCGTTGGCGGCGGCGGCGTCCAGGGGGGCGGGTACCACGGGAAGTGCAACATGAAGTTGCCTTCGAACTGACCGAGTTGGCCCGGAATGTCGACCGAGAACCGCACCTCGTGCTGGTGGTGGTTGTACGACACCGCTGCTCGCTCATCGACGAGGCGGTTGAAGCTCTTGTTCGGAGGGTGCGCCACGTCCCCGTTCGGGGGAAGGTACCTGGACGTCGCGCCGGGGTCCCACCTGCGCCCCGCCTCGATCGGCGGGTTGTCTTGGCTGATGTAGGGAAGCTCGTCGGCGCGGTGGAAGAGGTGGATCGCCTTCTTCCCGTCAACGGGATCCAGAGTCCCATTGATGAACGCTTCAAGGACGATTCCGTTGGTGGCGTTCACCACCACGTTCCTCCCAACCGTGGGGGAGTCGGGGCTCACTGAGGTGTCGAGGCCGCCGATGCTACCCGCGCCGATCAGAACGTCGCTGTACCGCGACATCAGCATCAGGGTGTCCCACGAGCTGACCTTGATCGGGGCAGCCTGGGACGAGAACAGGGAGCTCCAAATCGAAGCTACGGGATCTTGCGAGAAGTCGGGGCCAGGATCCCGGACGTCGCACAGCTGTCCGTGCCGCGTGATGAGCCACATGTGCTCCGCAGCGAACCTCTCGAGGTGACGCTGGGCCCAGGCGACTTGATCTCTCTCCGAGCAGTCCAGGATGTCACGCGTAGCGTCGGTGCGGTGATCGCGGGCATAGTAGTGGATGTTGCTCTTGTCAGTCTCGTCGGATTCGGGGTCCTTCCCCGGACGGCCGAGACTGATGTGCGGCTGGACCTGAACGTCGTCGTCCTTGTCGAGGTCCAGAGTCAAGAGCAGCCGGCGGAAAGCAGAGATGGTCCACCGCTCCGCCTTCAAGACTTTCTCTACGGGGTAGTCGTCGCCCTCGCCGTCGATGCCCGCCGAGTCGTGCGCCTCAAGAGGAGTGGTCGGGGGGCGCAGCTCTCCTTCAGGCGTTTCGTAGGGATCGCCATCGATCGCGATGGGCGTGGCGTGCCAGAGACCTACCCAGATGGGGCGGTTCACGTCTCCCGCCTCGAACTCCACCCACACGCCGCTGCCGACCTCAGGAACGGCGAAGACGCCGACGCCGTGATCGCGCTGACCCTTGTACGACGACGCGTGGTTCCAGTCTGATCCAAAGGGGAAGCACGGCCACGCCCAGCCCGACGTCACCGAGGTGGGCGGAGCGGTACTGGGGTCGGGGAGGCCCATCACTTCAGGGCAGATGAACTTCACTCTGCCGAGCTTGTCGGGGTCCTCGTTGTCGACGACCACGGCCCGGTACTTTCCGAAGTACCGCGGCGCTCCGGTGCCGCTCATCCGGTCATTTCTCGACGGCATTACTCAATGACCCCCAGCACTCCCCCAGACACCAACTCGAGCGCAGCGATCTCGCGAACAGGGTTCTCGCGATCGGTGTTGCTCGGAGCGTCCGGAGTTGACGGGGGCGCACCACTGCCCAAGAAGTTCGGGTCATCGCCGGTACCCGTGATGAAGGACCGCGTGAGACCGTATTGCGAAACGTAGGTGCCGGTCTGGGAGGTGTCGAACGTGTGGTCCACCCAGGCGATCAGGTAGTCCCCCGCAAACCTTCTGAGCTCCCCCATCACGACCTCGATGGTCTGGTTCGCACGGATGAACTCGAGACCAATGGACTTGCACACCATCGACACCACTGTCCATGCCGACGACCGGAAGAACCGCTCGGTCTGCCGCTGGATTTCTGCTGGATCGTTGAGGTGGCCTTCTCCGATGAGGTACGTCTGTGAACGACCCACCCGCGCAACGACATCCTGCGCCAGAACAGGGTTCTCTGCCGCCTCCGCAAGGAAGTCCGGGCCGTCAGACGAACCGCCAGAAAGGACGCCGAAGGTCGCGAGCTCCACCTGATCCTTCTTGACCTGCGGGGCGTTCCTGAAGGTGTTGACGCGGAGCTCCACTGCGGAGATGTTGTCCTTCGCGGACGAAAGGAAGCTGAGCTTCCCCCTGGAGTTTTCTCTCTTCGGCTCATGGAAATGGAGCTGGCCGTCCTTGGCGAACAGCTGGTAACCGTAGAGCTTGGCTCTCGACTGCAAGAAGTCCCAGTCGGAGGAGTTCTGGATGACCACTTGGTACCGGGGGTCGGTGTCGTCGATCTCGTCCGTTTCGAGCCCGTACTCCTCAGCGATCTTCTTGGCGATGTCGCTGTCCCTAATCCCATCAGGGTTCTCCTCCCACGACCTACGGCGATCGCCGGTTCTGGCCAAGAGGATCTCTTCGCCCAGCGCTTGGACCTCAACCTCATTCCTCTTTCCGTAGCGCTGGATCGGCTGCGTGATTCGGTAGGTGCCGTGATCAACGAGGGCGTGGCCCGCCCACCCAAGCTTCACCTTGATCGTACTCCCTTCCGAAAGAAGCCCCGAGTCAGAGAAAGGGAAGTCGCCGACGTTCCGGAACCGCAGCGTCAAGACATCAGGCCCGTCTATGCGCTCACGAATCCGAATCGCTGTGAGATGCAGGTGCCAGCCGAGGTCCTTGATGTTCAGCGGCGCCCCGCCGTCGGAGATCTTGATCTCGTACTTGAACGTGATCCTCGTCCCCGGAGAGGAGTCCATCTGCGTGGGAGTGCTGGAGACAGTCCCTGCGTCGGTGCCCCCGACGATCACCTCGACGACCCCTCGACCAGGACGTCGACCGTCGGGACGAGAAGGTTCCTTCCAATGAAGATCGAAAAGAAGCTGGGCCGCAGAGACTCATCGAACTCGGGGAACAAAACGCTGTTGACGTCCGCCACCAACCACCAACGCAGCTCGGTCCCAAGAATCGCCAGCGCTACTTGGTCGAACGAGTCGCCGATCTCGTACTGCCACGTGGTCGTTCCGGGCCCCAGGCTTCCTGACCCGTACACCTTTCGACCGTAGACGTACGGACGCCGCTCCCCGCCGGCGAAGAGGATGTCCGCTTGGCGCGCCCCGCTGTAGCGGCTTCCGGAGAACACGGGCATTAGAGGAACGGGCTCCTGCTGGAGAGAGCTGCATCAGGAAGACTGTCGACGATGCTGCGAGCTCTCTGCGCAGCGCTGCTCACCAAGGGGATTCCTGAGAACGCCCTCAGTGCCGTGTCCAACGTCTTCCGGTTCCTTCTGCCCTGCTGAACGCTGTTGAAGTTCTCGACGTTGTCGAACCCGCCGCCGAACCCCTTGAACAGAGTTCTGGAGACCTCCTCCGCGACGTACTGAACGAAGGTCAGCGTAGCGGTCACCGCCATGATCGCGTTGGTGTACGGGTTGTACAGATCGACGTCGAAGCTCACCTTCGTGAGGATGCACTCGAAGATGTCGTAGGCGCTGAGCACCAGCACGGGGGGCTGCCCATCTCGCGACGGGTCGTCGACGGAGTTCTGCGGCGCCTGCTGCTCACGGAGCCATTTCATCGCCCCGTGCGCGGTCTTCCCATGACCGAGGTTGCCCGGCTCGTCGAGGAATGCCCGGTCGTCGAACGTCACTGAGAACGACACCTGCCTCGGATCGTAGTTGGTGACCCGGGGCACGGCCATGTGCTGGATAGGGGGAGCGGATTCCTGGCCCTCCTCGTTCGTCTTGGCGCCGCTCGTCGAGGAGTTGCGGGAGTCCGCGATGGACGCCGGGGGGAAGGGGAACACCAGGACGTCGTTCGGGTCCGACCTCTTCCACAGAGACATCTTCCCGTGGCGGGTTGCTCTTTGGTTAGGCATTATCCGATTCCGCCGCCTTGGATTTGCGGCCCTCCGAGGCCCCCAGAATCATCGCCCGAGATCGTCCGCTTGATCAGGGCACGCCCCACCTCTTCGCCATCGAGCACGACGGTGACGGGGATCACCACCTTACCAGCACCGCCTCCCATGCCGCCACGCAGGCGATCCAGAGGAATCACTGCCTCGTCCTGCTGCTCACCGACCAGAGCCAGGGTGGGCTTCGTGACGATGCCGCCGGTAGCGAGCGCGGGGAAGTCGGGGACGTCGATGTTGCCGATCGTCAGGTCCGTCGGAAGACTGGTCCCTTCGATGCCGGGGAGCGCCGCGGAGACGTCGTTGATTGCCTTGAAGAACAACCCCAGAGGACGGAGCAGCGAGAAGTTGATGGTGTCGATGACGAGGTTGGCGAGAAGCGCGAAGGCGATGGCCACCGCGGAGATGATCGGGAGCACGACGAACCTCAGCAGTTTTTCGATCAGGAACACCTGCGCTTTGAAGATGGTGAAGAACAGCTTCAGCACCGGAATCAGGACTGCGACGAGAATCGCGATGATCGGCTTGAGCACCGCCATCCAAGTCTTGAAAACCGGCACGAGTACGTTCACCAGCTCTTGCCCAATCTCCTGAAGGACGTCGAGGATCGGTTTGAACGCCTCCATGATGTCCCCGAGGAACCCACCCTTCACTGCCGCGAACGCGAACGCGGCGCCGATGGCGACGATCGCAAGACCGATGGGGTGGAATGCGAGGAAGGTGAACCAGCGGAACACGTTCTTCAGCGCGCCAAGGATGCCGCTGAGCCCGAGCATCTTGTTCATCACGCCCAGCGCAGACGACACGTTCCCAATCACGAGTCCGAAGAGGCTTACCCGAGTGGACGCGGTCGTAGACATGGCCGCCATGCTCTGCATGGACACCGTAGCGAACCCCACGTTTGCGGTGAAGTTGATCAGCGTTCCGATCACCTTCAGGAGAATGAACGCAAGAGCAGTGAACCCGAGAACAACGCTGGTCATTACCGGGTGGTCTGCGGCGAACGCCGACAGCTTCTCGAGGATCACCGCCAGCACGTCGAGCATCGGCTTCAGGGCGATGATGATGAACTGGCCGAGAGTGGACATGAAGTTCTGGAACGTACCGCGGGCGATCATGGCCTTACCAGCCATGGTGTCCATGATTCTGTTCGTCTTCGCCTGGAGCTGCGTCTCGGCTCCTTCTGCAAGGTTGTCGATCGCCGTACGCGTTCCCTGAATGGCGAGCTGGATTTGCTTGTTCGACTTCACCAACCCGACGAACGCAGACTGAGCTCGAGCCCCACCCACGCTGATCGACTTGAGCATGGCGATCATCTGAGGACCGATGATCTTCCCACTCCTGGTCATCTCGTCGAACCGGCCCAACAGCCCGAAAAGGGCGCCCTCTGCATCCTTCGACACCTCCTTCGCGAACGTACCCAGAGGTCTGTTCAGAGCCTTGTCGATCGCGTTGAAGTTGGCGGGGTTGTTCAGCGCCGCAATGATGCGCCCAGTGTTAGACGCGGCAGTCAGAGTTTGCTCGGTACCTGCTCGAGCGCCGGCCGCCAAAGCGAGCGCAGCCTCGTTGGACACGCCGAAGGCTTCGGCGAGAGCGGCGACGCGAGTACTTGCTCGGAGGACTTCCTTCTCAGCGCCGGGGAGGCTCTGGCCGATGACCGTGGCCATCTCAAGACCGCGGTTGGCAGCTTCGCGGAAGCTCTCTCCAGGCCTCTTGATCTGGGTGGCCAGGAACGACATTCTCCTGGCAACGACCTCGATCGGCTCTTTGGAGATGCGGGCAAAGTTGACCGCCGACGTGCCCAGGGCAATCAGGTTGTCCGCCCCGCGCTGACCCTGACGAGCGAACTGCTCTGCGGCTTGCGCCATCTCGAGAGCCGACGTCGGGAGAGGGGCTGAGGCCTTCTTGACCTGCACGGAGAACTTGTCCGCGTCAAATCCGCTGCCCATGACCGCCGTGAGGGAAGCGATCGTGCTCTCCAGCATCGATGCTTCTCGGGTCGCAGACGAGAGCACGCCGCCGAGAACCTGACCACCCTGGCGAATCTTGTTCCCGACCATGTTGACGGCGGCAAACCCGATCGCTTGCGCTGCACGACCGGAAGCGGTTCCCAAATCCTCTGCGGCTCGGCCGGCAGCCCTGGACGCAGCGATGAAGCCGGAGGCGTCCCCGACGAACCTCGCCATGAATGTGGATCCACCGAGCCGACGTGTTGCCACCGCAGGCTACCTCCCTTTTCGTGCTTGTTGCTCCAGCTTCTTGAAGCGGTCCTGTGCCCATCCGTAGAACTTCTGGATCCTACGGAGAGGCATTCCCTCTACCCACTCTGGGGTGAGTCCTTTGTTCGCGAGGCAGATGTCCCAGATCGCTGCATCGATGTCGACCGCTGACCACGAGTCGGGGCGCGAGAGGAGAAAAAATCCGAGGCCTCGAGTCTGGCGGGGGTCTCAGTCCCGCACTTCTCACAGGCTACATTCTTGACCATCTCCGGTCCCGGAGAATTCGCGAGGTGCGCATTCTCGAGCCAGTCGATCTGACGCAGGGGCTTGCCAGAAAGGAAGGACGCGCCGACGGGTCCCCTGACCTCTTCCGCACCGCGGGCGTTCCAGGAAACGATGAGCCTCCCGAGGAGGACGTGCAGAGCCACCACGTCGTTGTCGTCAGACGCGGACATCTGATCTTCGACGGTGGGATAACGCATCTGCACGGTGAGCGATCCGTCGGGCATCGACGCGGACCAGACCCTCACCGGCCTGACGATGGGGGCATCCTCCGTTCCCCCCACCTGCAGGCGCTGGATTGCGTAGGGAGAGTCTTCGGCGTCTTCGTCCGGGAGCTCCCACACGTCGACCTGAGTTTCGAGGTTGACGTCTGCGAAGATCTTGGTGGTGCACTCCGGGTTCTGGCACAGCACCTCCAGGGTGATGTCCTCCCCGAGGGAGAGCCTTCGCGTCTGCAGCACGATGGCGTCACGGTCGGCCACCAGCATGCTGTCGAGGACGGTCTGGGAGATAGACGAGGTGCCGTTGACTTCCTTGAGGCAGTCCCGCATCAGAGCCTTGTAGAAGAGATGAGGCTCCTTCTTGATGTCCTTGCGCCCGAAGATCGTTTGGGTGCGGCCGGTCATCTCCTGGATGACGGCGTCCCGAACTACGTGGCCGTCATTGTCCAGGTAGCCGCAAGGCAGCCTGATGTCTTTCGTGGTCGTAGGATTGTCCATACCCACCTCCGGGGTCAGAGCTCTTGAAGTTCACCCGGCACACCGCCGGCAGCGCAGCACCATCGTAGAGGAATCTACGGAGGTGTGATGATTTCCATCTGGTCAAACACCAGGGTCAGCGCCTCGAACAAGAACCCCGACGAGCCGGCGTTCAAGCCTGCGAATCGAAGGCCTGATGGCCAAGCCTTGTAGAGGGCGATCACTTTCACGGGGCGTTCCCCCAACCGATCGAAGACGCTGATCTCTACGTCGGCCACCATTCCGCTGGGACGTGTTCGTCGACCAGACGCATGGTCCATGACCTCCTCTCGCCAAATGGCGAGGGCTTCGTCGTCGGAGGCTCCCCGGCTCAGGGTTATCGGGGCGTACCGGGGAATCCCGGGGTACTTCGATACGCCGTCTGAGCGCGTGACCTGCTTGAGCTCGAGGACCTCGCTCTCGTTGCCGGTATCGCTGATCTTCGCCCAGCTCGACATAGAGCCGCGCTGAGGGATCGACACCGAGAACCGGAACCCCATGGCCGGACGTAGGGCTGAGTCGCCTCCGAACCGCCCCTGGGTGCCGCTGCCGTTCGCCATTGCGCGGTCCGCACCACTACAGGGCGATCAGACCTTCGTGCGCGAGCTCCAAGGAGTTGATCAGGATGTCGGAAGAAGACGCATCGAGGGCTTCGGTCGAGAGCTTGTTCGGCCAAGCGTTCTTGACCTCCCACCTGCGTACCGACTGCCCCGCGCGGTCGTAGAGCTCGACCAAGACGTCCGCCTGGAAGCCGGCCGATCCGATCGCTCCCGTCCCCGCTGATCCGACGAGGTCCACGACCTTCCGCCTCCAAGCGATGAGGGAGGAGTCGCTGGAGACCCCCCGCTCGAGCGTGAGGTTGGGGAAGGTCGAGAGCCCGGGGTGCTTCCCCATCGTCACGGGGTCCATCCCCTCACGGTAGTCCACGACCTCCGTCTCGTCCTCGAGGCCGTCGACCTTGGTGAACGAGAGGACACCCTGGAGCTCCGAGCACGTGACCCGGAACTTGAACCCGGATACCGGCCGAGCTCGACCTGTCAGTGCGTCGGTAGGCATTCCGTCATCTCCTCGGGGCTACAGAATCACGGCGCCCGACGCCGTGGTTCCGGTGACTACCGTCTCGAGCGACGTCTGACCGTCGAACAGAGACACTCTGAAGACGACGAACTCCGCCGGGAAGGGCGGGTTCACACCGATGAGGATGTTGACCCGACCGTTCTTGCGGTCCGCAGCCGTCGTGGTCTCTTCGTCGACCTTGACGAAGAAGGCCTTGTTGATGTCGTTGCTCGGGAAGAGCATCCCCTGCTCCCAGAGGGAGCGCAGGAACCTCGTGTTCACCTGACGCAAGACCTGATAGAGGGCCGGATCGTTCGGCTCGAAGACCGCGAACCGGTTGCCCTCCTTCAGGGACCGCTCGATGAAGATGAGGAGGCGACGCACGTTGACGTAATGCTTGCCGTTCTTGTTCGAGAACAGCGTACGAGCGCCCCAGGGACGGATACCCTGGCCCGGGAAGAACCTGATGGCGTTGATGCCGATCGGGTTCAGGAAGTCGTGGTCGGCGTCCGTGATCCTTCTCGTGACGTCCAGGACGCCCGAGAGGACCTCGTTGGCCGGAGCCTTGTGGACACCGCGGTTGAACACCACCGAGGCGTACACGCCGGCCATATGGCCCGAGGGCGGGATCTTGACCGAGGCCGAACCGAACCCCTGGCTGAATGCGCCGGGATCGGGGGTGGCGAGGGACGACTGGGCGGGATCCGGAACGACCAACCACGGCCAGTAGAGCGCCGAGTAGCTGTCGTCCACGTTCAGGACGTTGTTCCGCCAGTTGGTGATCTCCGTGATCGCCGTCGTCCCCTCCGAATCGGAGAGGTCCGGATCGATCAAGGCCACCAGAGTCCTCATCAGCGTCGCGTGATCCGCGAGCTTCTTCTGGACAACGGTGTTGCCGGCCGCATCCGGGCAGGCCAGCATCGACACGTCCTCGGAGTCCTTGTAGAGGTCCACCGCTGCCGTGAATTTCGAGTCGGGGATCTGGGCGGTGCTGTTGGTTCCGTCGGCGCCGCTGGACAGCTGCGTCTTGGAGTCCGTGAGCGGGATCGCCTCGATGACATCCTTGGCGACCGTGGTCGCCGTCGAGTTGCCCCAGGACGTGATCTGGACCCTGTTCGACTCGTTGGTGGTTCCGTAGAGACGGCCGTCCAGGAAGGCGGTGAGCGGCGATGCTCCGGTGGTGCTGCCGCCGACGAAGTCCCTCGCGTTGTCGCGCGACATCGATACCCGCTCGTGCGACTCCTTGAGGATGTTGTTCTCGAAGATGTTGACGTCGAACTCGACCGAGCAAACGGTCTCGTTCCCGTTCGCCTGGATGGTTGCCGCACTGCCTTCCTTGCCGGACCCCGACTTGAAGTTGATCCGATCGTAGTTCGCGGCTTCGATCACGCTGTCGACGACGCCATACACGACGCCCTTGGCCACTGGCGACAGGCCGTCGTCGCCCACCAGAACGATGAGCTGGCCGGGCACGAGGTTGGCCCCGGTGCCGGAGGTGACGTCGATCGAGGTGGGCGCCGAACCGATGCTCACGTCGTTGACGAGCTTGGAACGAAATCGATGCCTGCTCGATACGTGAACCGTGGAATTGACCGGGAGTCCGTTGGTGATTGGCGAGGGAGTGAAGGCCAGAGCGGAGTCGAGCTCGATGACCGGGTTCGTTCCCGAAGTGTCGATCCCGTAGACCACCTTCAGGTTGTCATCGAGGGCGTCGCCGCCCGAAGCCGGCTTGACGTAGACGAGGTCGCCCGTCTCGAGCCCGACGATGTTGTCGACGGCGATCGTGTCCGAGGCTTCGTCCGTGACCGCGGTCTGCACGACCATCGGCGCCCGCTTCTCCACCTGGATCGCGAGCTTGTTGCCCCAGTCACCGACGCTGAGGGCTTCGAGGTTCGCTGCTTGAGCGGTCTGATCGAGCTCGAGAAGAGAGCCTGACGACTTGACCGCGTCGTTGGGGGCTACCCGAACCACGTAGCAGGCGGACCCGCCCTCGTTGAAGAAGGCGTTCACGGCGAAAGCGAGGTAGACGTAGGAGCCGCCCAGCTTGAAGTAGTCCCCGAACTCCTCCTTGAACTGCTGGAACGAGGTGATCAAGCGGAGGGTGTCGGTCGTGCCTTTCGCGGCAAGCCCGACGAACCCTGCGGTGGTGATCCCGACTCCGGTGATCGCCGGCGCGGCCGGCTCTTCGATCACATAGACTCCGGGATGGAGTGTCTGGGTCATGTCGTCCTATCCTCCCAGAGGAGCGTTAGACCACACGGATCAGACCGTCTCGGGCGAGCTGCTTGATCTTCGCCCAGGGCAGTGCGGACCGTGAAGCCGTATGGCTGCTTCCGTGCGGAATTCGAACGTCCTTGCGGGCCACCTGTAGATGGATGGTTCCGCCGGTCTGGTTGACCACCGTCACCTCATCGGATGGAGCAGGGACTACGACTTCTGCGATCGGAGCTGAGGCTCTCGGGTCCGGCTCGATCGCCGGGACGAGAGTCGTCTTCTCCTGGGAACCGGACTCCCCGCTTCCACTTCCTGACCTGTCGCTTGAAGGTGCGCCCCCATCCGGGGCTCGGGTACTTGGCTTTCGCGTTCGGCGCGCCATACCTACAGTCCTTCACGAATGTCGTTGACGCCGACCTCGATACTCTCCACACATGCGAACGCATCGCGTACGGAGTCCGGAGGATGCAGAATCATCCTCATGTCGACGACCTGGACGGACTCTACCGTATCATAGCCCCCCTCTTGCGCCCACAGCAGAAAGCTCGCCTGCTGGTTCTTGACCGACAGACCAAGCGCGACGTTGTCGAGTGCAAGTGCTGCCAGGGCCGCCGTGCCTGACCCCAGCGTCACGTCGCCGCCCACCGCGCGAACGTATCTCTCGGTCGTTCCAACTGAATCAAAAACTGGACGATCGTCGAGAAGTTTGCGGATGGCGGACTGGATTGCGAGCGCTTGACGTTCCCGGGGGCTTTGCGCGAAGAGGCCGACGCTGAAGGCCACCATGCTCGGCGGTGGCCGCACTCGGTAGGCATTGATCGGATAGCCAACAGGCTCCTTCACCAGACCGACCAAGCCCTGTCCGGCCTCGCCGTCGTCGAGTCTCGGGTAGCCCTCGTACTCTCCCACGACCGTCGTTTGCGGAACCGTGATCACCACCGACCGAGAGGTCGACAGCTGAGTGAACGAGTCCGCCCTGACCGACACCGGGACGGTGGCCAATGCGATGAACTCCACCACTCCGACCTGAGCCACGGCGAGCGTGATGGAGCTCGAGGGCACGCCCTGGGTCAGAGCCAGGGGGGTCGTCCTTCCGGGGTCGTCCGTGAGGTTGTAGGCGATGACGCCTGAGTACTCGATGGTCTCATCACCCTCGCTGGCGTCCAGCGTCACCGCCGTGTCGCCCGTCAGGTTGAACCGCATGACTTCGCGAACCCTGAGGTTCGTCGAAAGGTAGGAGTCCAAACTCCGGATCAGGTCCTCCTCGGGGTCGAAGCTGTGCTCGAAGAACAAGGCGGACCAGTACAGACGCGGAGACTCCTTGGCGTCCGCCGTGGGGAAGAGCCTCGCTTTCAGCCTGAACTGCTTCGCACCAGAGGCTGAGCTGAAGAGCAGAGCTGAGATGCCTGCGGCGATCTCCTCCTCGGTGCTGAACGTGGCGTCGGCTGACGACCCGGTCTGCCAGGAGGCAGGCGACGCCGTGTTCCAGTACTGCCACGTCGTACCGCCGTCGACCGATACTTGGTACTTGACCGCGGAGTCTTTCTGCTTTGCGAAATTGGCGTCGAGGTCGTCGAGGTATTGCTTCGATCCGAAATCGTCGACGCCGACCTCGAGGCGTGCATACCAATGGCCTTCTCGCGACTTGAACCCGAACAGCTCCGTGATCCCCTCCCCCAGAGTGTTGGGGAAGACGATGTCTCCCTTTTCGTAGGCTCCGCCCTCTGCAGCTCCGATGGATCGGTAGCTGTTGTACTTCACGGTGATGAGGCCGCCGCTCACCGGAGCCGCGGCCATCGTCAGGACCGCTGCCCCCGTGTCGTAGTCCACGGTTCCGGTGGTGGCGTTGGGGGGAGGTGACCCAGATGCAGTGAACACCCCCGCGCCGTCGTCTGCTGCAACGACGACGTTGTCGATGAGGATCGAAATCGTTCCTGGCTTGAGGTTGCCCTTGCCGATAGTGACCGAGAAAGACGCGAGAGATCCGTCTCCGGTAGCGATCAAGTCGAACAAGAGGCCCGTGCCAACTCGCCGAAGGGTCACGTAGCTGGATCCCGACACCGCGTCGTTGACGAACGCGACGTTCCTGTCCGGCGTCACCGCGCTCGCATCGAGGTAGTCGAAGACTCGGCTGGGCATCAGAGCAGACCCACTCTTCTCAGAAGACGATCAGTCTCTTCCTCGGTGATCTGGGGAATGGCCTCCAGAACTTCGTCCACCGCGGGACCCAGTATAGGCCGCGGCGGGACCACAAGAACGACCGTGGTCTTCCTCAAGGGAACTCCGCGCGCCGCGAACAGCCTGCGCATCGCGGGCGTAACCTTGGTGAAGACACCCGACTCCATGATACCCGCGACGCGTCCCGCCTCGGGGTCATTCGGCCAGCCCAGCGTCACCCCCTCGCCGTCGACAGACACTGCCGCACCGGCCAGCAGCCTTCCCGAGTCGACGAGCGGTATCCCGGACCCCTTCAGTGAGATGGTCAGGGGGCTCAAGGCCCTGGTCGGGTCTCCGCCGGCGCGGATCTTCTTCTGGAGTGCAGGACCTGCAATGCGCGCGATGCGGAACAGCACGCGCTTTTGGATGGTGGGGGCCAGCACGGGCAGCGCCATCCACCTCTTCACGGCTCTCACCCAAGAGGTGGTGAGCTCCATGCCCCACAGCGGCTTGGCCATGCCGCCTACCCTCCGGGAACCCGGGTGACCGGAACTCCCCATTCATGGAGCTGCGACGTTTCGGCCAGCCCCGCCGAGATCATGAGGTACGCCGGCGCACCCTCGAGCGCGATCATCACCGGGGTCCTGACCGGATGCTCGTGCACCAGGACGATCGGGTCCAGGTGAGAGACGTCCGACACGATTCCCGGGACCGCGGTGGACGCTGTGAGTGAGCTCGGCAGCGTCGCGTTCGTGCCGTCGAAACGGATGTGGACCTCGCCGCTGACGACCCCGTCGGCGTGGATGATCATGACGTTCCACGGGTCTCTGACTACAGTCTGCAGATCGAAGGTGCCGTCCAGCACCGCCGCGAGCACACGGGTCGAGTGGAAGAACCCCGGGTGGAGGAAGATCGGGGACGTAGGAGCTACGCCGCCCATCATGCTGAACCCCCAACAGCACCGCCACGGACGCGGGCGCCAGGGACCGGCTGGACGTCGTGCTGCGACGTCTCGACGTTCCCGTGAAGGATCCAGACATTGAACGAGGCCGTACCCACAGCTCTGATCTTCACCGGGGTGGTCACCGGCTTCGAGAACAGGAGCGGGAAGCGCGTGAGCCCGGTGACCTTGAACATGACGCCGGGGACCATCGTACTGGCGGCCACCGCGGTCGGGTCCACCGGGTCGGTGCCGTCGAAGGTCATGTGGAAGTCGATCGCCGCGGCCCCTGCGTCCGAAGAGAACAGCAGGAAGTTCCACGGCGGGCGCAGGATTGTCTGCAGGTCAAGGACCGGCGATCCGGCCATCGCCCCGACCAACACCCGGGCTGAGTGGGAGAGGCCTGGATCGAGAAAGGTGTGCATGGTCTACCCTCCTGAGCTCAGGTCGACGCCCGGACTTCCGACCGATCGCGGAACTCGACAACCGTCGTGAGAAAGACCCCCTTGAGGGGGCACTGATGTCGGATCTGGATGATCTCGAGACTCACGGCCACGCCCGCAACTGAGGTGACGATGTCCCCCTTCTTCAAGACCACCGACGCCTCATCGAGATCCGTCTTCCTGAAGACGAAATGACCTCGAGAGTCGCCGATGTCCCCTGTCCGCGATCGCTGGAGCCGCTCGTTCGCTCCGGTGCCGTAGTTCACCTGACCGGAAATAGTGATCGGACCCTGCCTCGCCACCGTCGTGATCGGCTCATCGAACACGTCATCAACAACGGTGCCCGAGGAAGACGAGTCCCTCTGGTCGACGACGATGTCGACCGGGTTCATCACCCAGGGCTGAGACACAGCTCTGGGACTACGTGAGGTCCCAGAACGTGACGGTCAGGAACTCGCCTTCGGTGTTCGCCGTGCAGCGGAGCGTGTCCAGGCCCGTGACGTCGCACGTGGCCGTGCGATCCACGACGTCCGCTGCCGGCGAGACCGACTGGACGTTGATGCCCTGAACACCGATGATGATGTCACCGATCTCCATGCCGGCCGCGACCAGGGCAGCGTTTGCGCCCGCGCCCTCGACGACGATCTGCTTGATCGACTGCAGCAGCCGGCGGACGGGAACGTTGGCCATTCCCGCGCCGGCCTCGCCCATGCCGGTGAGGCCGAGTCCGACGCCGTGCTGGAGTCTGCCGCTGAGCTTCGGTGCGATGTTGGTAGCCATGAGGCTTCCTCCTTGGGGTCAAACCCCTCCTACGTACGGAGGCGCATGGAACTGGCTCAAGAGCCGGTCCGCCTCCAGATCTCCGGTGGAGTTACTGAACTGGGCCGCGGCTCCCCGCGGCTCCAGAGTGTACTGGTAGTTGTCGGTCATCTCCGCCCTGATTCTACTCTGCACGGCAGCGGATGCAGCCTGCGCAGTAGCCACGCCGTAGCGGAATCTGTTCACCAAGATGATCGCGGCGAGCTCCACCTCTCTCGGAACGCGCCCATACGAGATCACGGTCGAGCCTGACGCGATCGTCACGCCTCGAGCCACGATCCGAAGGGGGTCGACGGTCAGACTGGTGGCGTCCACGATCTTGGTCACGATTGCGTGACACCCCGGCGTCAGGGGGTTGTCACCCTGACGGATGATGAGCGCATCGCCCACCCTGAACTTGGACGAGTCCGCGACCGGAACCAACTCCGCGCCATCTGTCAAACTGGCAGTCGTCGTGGTGGAGATGAACCTCTGAGTCCCGTCATCCGAATGGGGCCGCTCTTCCTGCCACCCGAAGGCACCGTCAACCAGGATGTGTCGCGTGCCAGGAGGGAATCTCGACCCGTCGTCGCCGAACTCGATCGCCGCAATCTTGTCTTCGATCCCCGTGCCGAACCGCGGCTGCGTCATGTGGATGTAGCGGTCGTCGATGCGGTAACGGTTGGCGGCGATCGAGGTGAGCGCGCCCGCGGAGTCTGCGACCTTGACGGACCTCACCGCCAGGATCTTGTCCTGGTTGTCGAGGTGGATGCACGCGTCGCGGGGGTCGACGCTGACGCGCTCGGTGCCTTCTACGGGGAGGAAGAACTGGGTCGTGACCCGGTTGATGATCTCGCCGACGGCGCGCAGCCGTTCCAAGACCTTCTCAGCTGCCATGACTGGCGCGGAGATGCCCTCCTCACGCACTCGGTCCACCGTGGCGTACGCGAAAACGTGTCGGGCTCGAGGGTCTTCATAGAACGACAGCGTCATGCCTCAAGGCTTCTCTACTTGGACCTGTTCCTACGGGGCTTCTTGGCCTTCTTGGCCTTCTTGGGGTCCTTCTTCGGCGCTGCGGCGGGCGGGGGGTCGATCGCTTCGGACTTCTCTTCGGTCTCGACTTCGGCGTTGGCGTCGGCGTTGGCGGCCACCTCTTCGGTCTCGACTTCGGAGCCGGCGTCGGCGGCCGCTTCTTCGGGCCTGTCGCCCGACAGGCCCGCACGGAGCTCGTCGGTGCGCGTCTGTGCATCCGCGGCTTGCTCCTGCTCCCTCTCGGTCATCGGCCGCCCGGCGTCCGGAACCTCCTCGCCGCTGACGGGGCGATTGACGGCACTCTCCGGCTTGTCAGCGCGCCGCTGCCCTTTCGGAATGGGAGAGATCTCCTTCCGCACCTGCTCGCGGATCTCCGCAGGCACGTCGGACAGGGCATCTCCCATCTTCGTGTAGCTCATCGCCTTGCCCGACGGGCCAGCCCCTTCCATGGTCAGGAGCTCGCGGCCTTCGGCGTCGGTCTCGGTGAAGTCCGGCGTTCTCGAGAGGATGTCCGCGACGTCGGGCATGTCCGTGGGGTAGATGTACCCCTGGCGGAACGTGACCCGGCCCACGGAGTTGAACCTGTAGGAGTACGTCCTCGCTGTCGAGAGTACGAAGTACCTCGTGTGGGTTCCTGTCTCTACTGCTGCTGTCGCCGGCATCGGGAAATCCTCCCAGTTGTTGGAAGGGCCCCAGCACGGGTGCCGGGGCCCTCAAGGTCATGTCACTGACGGGCCGCTGCTACATCGCCGCCTTCTTGCGGACGTTGACAGCCTTCACGATGGCGCTGAGGTTCTCGACCTGAGCCGCGACCTGATTGAAGATCGTGGCCTCGATCCGGTCCGCCTGACGGTTGAACTCCGTGTAGATACGGGTGCCGTCCAGCAGGGCCCAGATCAGGTTCTGGGGGTTGAGGAGCCAGAGGAAGGAGCCGTCCGCCGCCTCACCGGAGCCCGCGGCCAGACCGGCGTCGCTGTTCGCGGTGAAGCCGAGCAGGTCGACCGTGCTGGTCGGGGAGTCGGGGTCGGCCACGACGATCGCGGAGGACGTACCCACCGTCGGCGAGACGAGCAGGACACGGCCGTCGCTGGTGACACGGGCGACGTTCGCGTAGGAGGCGCCGTGAGCGGCGACGTACGCGGTGTTGATCGCCTCGGCGACTTCGGTGGCGCCCAGCGTGGTGTGGAGGCTGGCCGAGGTGATGAAGGTCACCACGACGGCACCGGCGCCGTCGACGTTGATCGACAGGCGATCGAGGTTCGCGGAGTCGTCGAACTCGAAGGGCCCGAACTCCTCACCGAGGAGGTAGGCGGAGGTCTGGACGTTGAGGCCGGTCATGACCTTGTCGTCCGGGATCATCGGGACCTCGACCAGGGGCTTGCCGTACGGGGCGATGCCCTGACCGCGGAGCGCGTCGTCGCCGACACCCGTGGCCCGGTCGGCCAGCGTGTCCAGCCAGTCGGTCGCGATGTCGGAGCCGATGAACCAGCGCATGCCGGGATCACCCTTGAACTCCTTCGGGACCTGCCGGAGCATCGCCGAGAACACGGCCTTCGAGATGTTGCCGCCGTCCACGTCGATGATGTGGGCGGAGTCGGTGAGCTTGTCCCAGCCGTCCAGCACCTTGCGGAGCTTCTGGAGGGGAGTGGTGCCGGTCAGGGTGTCGTCACCCTGGACCGCCATGAGCTCGAGATCGTGGGCCATGCGCTCCGTGATGCCGCGCATCAACGTCGCTTCGAACTGGTCCTGCTCGATGTTGCCCTGGAGCAGCTCGGTGGTGAGCGCCCAGTCGGTGCGCACCTTGACTGCGGTCAGGGTGACCTTGTTGAACTTCGGCGCGTAGCTGTCCGAAGTGGTGGTGTTCTCACTGGCCCCCTGCGTGAGCGGTTCACCGATGTGCAGCTTGTCGATGTCCATCGACGGCCGCGACATCCGAATGAAACGGACGAGAGGGAGGAGAGTGGCATGACGACGGACGAGGGTCACGAAGCGGCTCTGCTGCGCCGGGGTCAGCTGACCACCATTCGTCGTCGAGATGTTGCCGGTTGTAATGGTCTTTTCGACCATCGCCTCGTTGGGATTCATCTCGGTTTTTCCTTGATCTGCTGAGTCAGGGTCCAGACACCTGAGCGGGTGTCACCTTCGGGAGCTCAGCCCTGGTTTTGCTTCAGGGCCGTCGTTCTCGCTGCGGTGAAGATTCCACCCCATCCCTGGTCCTTGCCCTGGGACGCGCGAGTCTTCGCGATGTCATTGTCGTCATCCGGATCTCCTCCGGCACCTCCACCCTCGACGGCCTCGACGCGGGCGATCCGCTTGTTGAGTACGTCCAGGGACTTGTTGATCGTTGCGGTGTCGCCGCCCACCTTCTCGACGGTGGCGACGAGGCCCTTCACGAGGGTCGTCGCGAACTCCTTGAGCTCGGAGAGCAGCTCGGCCTTCAGGGTGCCGCCGCGCTCGGCAGCCGAGAGGAAGGACTCGCCCACGTCTTCGGCGCCGGAAGCCTTCAGGAGCTGGACGGCCGCGAGCCGGACCCCCTCCTTGTCGCCATCGGCCACGCCGGCCTTGGCGAGGGCGTTCATGGCGGTCACGGCGGCCTCGGCAGCGGCATCACCGCCGCCCTCGTCGCCCGTGCTGGCGTCGTCGCCCGCATCGGCGGCCGCATCGGCATCGACCGCCGGCTTGTCCGCGGCCGTGTCGGCGGCGGCGTCGGCGGGCGCGTCGGCTGCCGCGTCGGCAGGCGCGTCGGCGGCGGTGTCGGCGGGCGCGTCATCGCCCCCGGTGGTGTCCTTCAGGAGCGCCTTGCCGAGATCAGCGAGGAACCCCGCCCCCAGCGCGGCATTCCGCGAGGTTTCGTTGACGGAAGAGCCTTCGGCGACCGCTACTGCGGCTCCGCCTCCTGCCGTCTCGACGGTCTTCTTAGGATCCATGGTCTTCTCCTCTTTGACGACGGCGGCGTTCGCCCTCGCGAACGCGAAGCTCTCGCTCTTGGCCCTGAGCGTCCTGCCAGGGGCCTCCACGCCTGCTCCGTGTTTCGCAATGCAAGAGGCGAAGGACCGATTGAAGGTCCGCACCCACTGCTTCTGCTTCTCCACAGGCAGCCGTCTGATTTTCTCGGGGATCGAAAGATCGCTGTGCCCCGACAGCGGCTTGATCACGTCGAGCTCGCTGTCCGTCTTCTGGATGGAGAACGACCCTTCGCCGCCACCCTCGTCGACCACCTGGGACAGCATGAAACCGCTGCCCTCGGTCGCGGCGTCGATATCGCCGGGGTGCTTCGACGTGTACTCCGGAAGGAGCTTCACCGCCATCACCGTGCCCTTGCGGATCGTGTGGGCGTGCGGCGGTGACCCTTCCACGTCGGTCATCCCGTTGCCGTTGCCATCCACCCGAGCGAAATGGGAGTGCCCGTCCCACGGGTCTGCCCCAGTGCGCGAAAAGGCGTGCAGCACTGCACTGAGGGCGTCAGCCGGAGCATCGGCCGGAGCGTCGGCGCTCTTCTCCACGTCAGCTGCACCTGCCTGCACCTCCGACTTGGTCGGGGGGCTGATCATGTGCTGATAAGAGGCGTCGAGCGACTTCACGATGGCCGCTGAGAAGCCGGACCTCTCGTTGGCCGCGCGTGACGAGCGTGTCGTGGTGATGTGTTCGAGATCCACGTCCTCCAACTCACGGAGGATCGTGCCGTCGTCCTGGACTGCGAACTTCACGCAGTCGGGGTTCTCGAGGTTGAGGTCTCCCCCGATGCTCATCTGCTTATCGCACGAGCCCTTCTGCAGCTCGGCGAAGAGCGTCCGCGCTTGCGGGTATTCGGGGTCGAGCTCGAAATGAACCTCGAGCTCGCTCTGACCTTCTCCGCCCTTCTTCACGACTCCGTCATAGGAGACGCCGAAAGGGAAGGTCCCTGAATGACTGTCCAGGAGCGGCAAGCCCTCTCTGCACTGGCCCGCCCACTTCTCCAAGCACCCAGACGTGACGCGCTCGCGCTGGGCGTCCGGGAGGTCATCGCTGGCGACGCCAACGACGCACAGCTTGCCGCCGCGGTCCTTGTTGACGAACGCTTGCTTGAAGTCGAGGTCGAAGGCAACGTCTGCCATCGAGAGTCTCCGTGCCGATCGCCCTGGATCGGCGTGCCGTTGCGTTGACCGGGTTAGTAGCGGAACCCTGATCCGTTATTGCGTCGGCCGGGACTTCTGCCCGTGTCCATCGACTTGCGCGTCAAAGTTCGCAGAGAAGTGAGGTCATCCCTGACCTCCTTGAGCAGACTATCCAGCCTGCCATCTTGGTCGTCGGCAACGACTTCTTGTCGAACGCCCTCGACCATTCTGAAGAAGTGATCCAGCGGATCACCCATCTCTGCCAGGAAGGCCGCTGCTCGCCGCTGCTGCTCAGCCGCGCTCTTGGCCCCCTCATCGCCACCGCCTCCCGCCTCACCCGGAGTCTCCGGGACAGGGATAGGCGCTGGGATCCCGTTCAAGCCTACAACTTGGGCCTTCAGCTCCGCAAGTGCCCATGGCAGAGGTTTGTCTGCGAACGTGAACTCATCGGGGTACGGATCCTTGCCGAGCTCTCTGCGCAGGTCGTTGGGGGTCAGCCCGCCAGCACCTGCGTAAAGTGTGTTGATCCTCGCCTTTTCCGAGGGGTCCGCGATCTGCGGTCTGCGGAACTGGAGTCGCGCAACCGACATCGGCCCGCCCTCCCAGTTGGGGTCGGAGGCGATGGTGTGGTTCAGCAGGAACTCCTTCTCCAAACGGTCGGGCTCGAACTCCTGCTCGTTCGTGGTCTGCCTGCCGATCTCCGCGCTCGCCCTGTTGACGGTGTCGGTCCGGAAGAAGCTCTCTGCGAGACCGAACGCCTCGCGAATCTCTTCGTCGTTGGCCGCTCTGTACGACAGGAAAGAAGCATCTTCGGTCACCCCGACCGTGAGCGGCTGGAAGTGCATCGCCGCCGAGCCTTCCTCACCCATGGCCGTGCGCTTGGACTCGAGCTGCAGCACCAGAAGACGACCCGAGTTCTCCACGCCCTGACTCTTGGCCCGGATGAACTTCTCGATCCGGCCAACTGACCGCGTGTCGAGTTTGCCGCCGGTGACGAAGATGATTCCCCTCGGAACCGCGTCGTTGTCGAAGAAGTTGACGTTGCGTTCCGCCGCCAACCGGTTGCCCGTGGTGGCCGGCGCCGTCGACACGTAGCGAGGAGCTCCGTACAGCTGCGACCTCGCGGTGGAGACCTTGAAGTGGATGATCTCGGTGGCGCGCTTCTTGACTCCGAGGCGGCCGTTGCTGGGCTTGCCTGTAATTCGGTGGATTACGCGGGGATCACCGAAGTTCTTGAAGTAGCGCCTCTGCGGGGTTCCGCCTTCGGACACCGAGAAGGTGACCGTGGTCGGAGACGCATTGAGCCCGCGAAGCTGGACAAACCCCAGCCCCTTCTTCCGCACTCGCATGGTATGCGAAGGGATGTGATACAGCCCGGTGATCACGCCCACGGCGTTTCGTACAACCTCGAGGTAGCCGTTGCCGGTGGCCTCTTCGTCTCGCTTCACGTCAAAGAGGACTCGGGTGAACGGCATCTCCCTGTTCGGGAACATGAACAGGGCCTGGAGCTGTCGGCGCTCGGACTCGAACTTCTCCTTGAGCCCCGGCTGAGCCTCGAGCTCCTCCTTGTCAACCGCGTTCCCCTCGGGGTCCTGCGCGATGATCCGCCACCCCAGGCCGACGGTGTTCCTGGCCCAGGTGTTGATCGCTCTGCCGAGCCGGGTGTTCTGTTCGGGGACCAGGGCCCAGAGGCCCGGGTTGTACGGAGGATCGACGACGTCGAGGCCCTGGAAGTGACTCCCACCGTCCTCTGGGGGGAGCTGTCCCGATGAGCCGGGGGGCTCGGAGACCTTGCCGGCCACGAGGATCGCTTTGAGAACTCGGCTCCCGCCGATCTCGGCGCTATCCGGGACCTGCCCGACCTCGAAGACGTCGATGTTCTCAGATGCCTGAAGAGCGTCGATGGGATCTATCAGGGTGTCGGTGGGCATCAGAACTCCATGACCTCTTCGCTCTTGAGCTCGCCCTCTGCGTCCGCGTCGACGTTTTCGGACGTGAAGATGTCTTCTGGAAAAGTCTCGGTGAAGCGGAAGGCCATCATAGCGCAGAGGAGGGCATCCGGCCCATGGTCATCCTTCTTGACGGGCTTCCCGTCACGGCCGTAGCGATAGGCATGCAGCTGCCTCACCAAGACTGCAAAACCGGGAAGAACTCTGATCCGCTCATACTCGAAGTAGCGGCCCAGGTTTCCGATCCCGAAATCCTTGTAGCGCTGGAAGGGTACGTCCACCACCTCGAACCCACGCTGCCCGAGTTCAATGTTGTTGTAGGGGTGAGAGTAATCGGCGAACACCGGAATGGTCTTACCGCTGGGAGAGTAGGTGGCGTGCCACTCGTCGAGGTACCGAGCCACTTCAGGGACCAGCTTTCCAGTCAGCTGCAGATACTCCATGACCCCTGCGTAGCCGCGCCCTCTTTCCAGAGAAAGCAAGACCAACGCAGTCTCCTGCAGACCCCAGTCAACGCCGATCGCTTTCGGGCTCTCGTAATCCCACTCGATGTACGATCGGCCTGCATCGTCAACAGGACAACGAGAAACAGCGGCATCGATCTTCGCCGGCGCGTAGATGTTCGTCCCGAACTCCGGCCGCTCGCCCTCGTACTCGATTTCGAACGTCGACGACCCGGCGTTCATGTTCTTGGCCTTGCGCACCTGATCGTAAGTCTGGAATCCGTGCGTGTCTCGAGCGACGCCGTTGCATCCCTTGAACGCCCAGTCGATGATCACCCCCTGCTTATCCCGTACGGCCACCTTCCTCGTCAACGGACACGAAGTCTTGCAGTGGTTGAGAGCTTTAGGATCTTCCTCGGTCGCCGTATTCATCCCCTGATGGCACTGGGCCATCGTTTCGAAGATCGTCCACTTGTACTTGGTGAACCCCTTCTCGTCGGCGTAATCCCAGTGCTCTTGGAACAGCCCTGTCGGATGGTGGAACGTCGACACAAGCACAATCATGCGATCGGGCTCTGACATCGGCGTCTGCATCGCCGCAGCCAGCGCGAGGTCGGTCCGCTCGTCTCTCTGGCAAGCCTCGTCGACCATGAGGCAACTCGGGTGCTTTCCACGAGCCGCCTTCTCCGATCCAGTAATGCACTTCACGTACACACCGTTGATTAGAGTGATCTTCATCGCCAACGGCTCGCCGAGGATCATGTTCCTCTTGAACTCGGCAAGGTAGTCCCAGAACCCGCGGATGTACTCGTAGACAGCCAGGGACTGCTCACCCGAGCCCGCGATGTTGACGAAAGACTTCCGGTGGTAGACGTTCACCAAGAAGATCAGCACCGCCGCTGCAAGTGACCCACCAGATCCTCGCGGCTTCCACAGGATGGCCATGTCCACCCGTGCGAAGAACAAGTCCGCAATGAACTCGAGCATCCTTGGGATCAACACCACCTTGCGGAAGGTTCCGTCCTTCTTGAACCGCAGATGGCCGTCGATGCAATCGGCGATCGCCGTATTCTGTCGTTCGGCGTAAGCCTCGTCGGTCTCGCCTTCTTCTTGCGGGAAGTTCAGCACGGGGAGGTCATACGTGGTCGGATCGACGACGCTGTCCCTGCGGCGGACCTCCGTCTCAAGGAGCTGCAGTTCCATCAGAAGAGAGCGCTGCTGAGAGTTCGTGACCACCCTCTCAACAGCTTGCGCTCCCAGCATGGCGTCTGCGGTCTTTCGCCGACCACTGCTCTTGCCGCCCATCTGTCAGTACTTCCTATTAGGCCTTCGCGGCTTCGGAGGCTTAGGCGCGGACGGAGCTCGGGGAGCCTTTGGGATCGACCGCGGGCCCTCCGGAGGCGGGTTGATCGTCGGTCTTCCGGGACGTCGCTTCTTGGTCGAAACGATCGGCCTCACTCTTCGGCGTCCCACGGGCTACGGCTTCCTACTCTTGGCCCCGCCATCGGCGTGGCCCACGTAATTCCCAAGGAGCCTGAGGTGCGCATGGCCTTGGGCCGTCAGCTTGAGCCCGAGCGCCGTGTCCAGGTGCATGAGCTTAGGCATGGAGTCGTCGATCTCGAGGAGCCCGTGAGGCCTCCAAAGGCTGAACAGGAACGGGACTGCATCGGCCAGGGCGAGCTTCCCCAGCTTGCGGTCGTCGATTCTACGGTAGCAGTTGCCGTGCCCCGTTGTGAACCAGTTTGGGTTGGTGGGGTAGCAGGAACGCGTCGTGCCCGGCCAGACGTACACCGGTGAGGCGGACACCACGCCCGGCACGTCGGGGACGCCGCGGATGGGCGACCGAAACGCCTTGAGCATGGATGTGAACGCAGCGTTGTCCGGAACAGCGTCCGTCTCAACCACCAGCACGAACTCGTGTCTGCCAGCTATCGCGAGCTCGCCGGATCTCCTGACTGCGTACCTCGGGCCGCCGGACTCTGGTCCGGGAACCCCCATGAGCACATAGCGGTCACCCTTGTCCTTCTTGACTCTGAGTCGAACGGGCGACACGTCCTCGAGATCGGACGCGTCGTTGAAGATGACCGCTGACCAGGAGACTCGCGACATCGCGGGGCTCGTCTCCAACCAATCCATGATCCGGAGAACTCCCTCCGAATAGTTGTGCATCGGGATGCAAACGAGCAGCTGGTTAAATACTGGGGCCAGTTCGAAAGAATCCTGTTCCTCCTGCAGTTCCACGGTACCTCTCCTTCATGTGATCGAGGTGACAAACCGACCTGACGAACGGGAACTTGGCCTCTTTGAGCTTCTTCTCCCACCACTCGGCGGACTCCCGAATGTGGTGCGTGGGGTCGTCCTCATGGGACTCGATGATGTACTTCCCTCTCCTTGCGAGAGGGATGATCGCAAAGAGGTTGATGCTGAGCTCCCGTAGCTTCTCGAGCACCTCGTCAATCTCTGAGTAGGGGATGTGCTCAAGGACGTCCTTCGCGAGGATCCAATGGTAGCTGTGCGGGGCGCGGTAATCCTGAAGTCGGTCAACGCGGGTGAGGAACTCCCTGGCGTCAGGATGCGAGTGATCGATGGCGTACGCGCTGATGTCAACTCCGTACGCGTCGATCCCGAGCATACGAAGTCCTTTGACGTAGAACCCCTTCGCGCACCCCACGTCCAGCACGCGCGACGTCTTCTCGATACCGAGGTTGACGATCAGTTCGTGACAGAACGGAAGAGTCATTTCCGGCAACCACCGGTAATCCTTGTACAGGCTCTTGCCGGTGTCCGGTCCGTTTTCGTAGTAGTCCCGGTCGTAGTCAGACGACGACATCAAACGAATTCCTCGTGTTCAAGCGCGCCAATCTCGTCGAACCTGCCGCCGCCGTGTGCTCGCCACTCTCCGAGCATCTCCACGCTCCTCGTGAACACGCAACCAGAGCAGTGCATGTACGGAGAAAACCGAGGACTCAGCTCACGGTCGAGGAACTTGAGCACGTCGCCAGGAGCGCACAGCTGGAACCTCTCGTGGAAGTGCTGGTGCGATTCGTTCAGGACGAGTGAGTCACAGGGGTAGACCGCTCCCGGCTCGCCACTCTCTCCGAACACCTCCTCCGACAAATAGGGTCGGAAGTAGGACTGATGACAGACGGCGGACGTGGGCGCCCCGTGGACCTTGTGCTGATGGAAGAAGATGTCGTCGTCGACTTCCTCAAGGAGAAGGTCGAGCGCTCGGTGCTGAGGAACCAAGTCCTCCTGTTTGAGCAGGCAGTTGGGGAGGAGGCGCACGTACTTGGCGCCCATCCTTCGAGCGACCTTTGCGACTTCTTGGAGCAGCTGAACTCGATCTCGAGGGGCCTCCGTCGCCTCGTGCTCAACCGTGACGACCATCGAACAGCCGACCACGCAATCCTCTGCGAGCTCATGGACAGGAAGGTCAATGCGACGCTGCCAGCCATCAAAGATGTTGATGGACACGCGCACCCACGAGAAACACTGCCACGTCTCCCTGTCCAGCTTCCGGCTGAGCGTTCCGTTAGTGATGAGCGCGACCGACAAGCCCTGATCGTGCTTCAGCCACTGAACCAGCGCGTTGACGTGCGGGTAGGCCGTCGGTTCGCCGCCGCCGGTGAGGATCACCGCTTTCAAGCCTCGGGACTTGAGCTTGCGGACGTAGTCCTGGATGACTTCGAGCCGGATCCTCTTGTGGGTGTCCCTGTAGGTCACCGAGCAGTAGGGGCACTTGAGGTTGCACGCTCCTTCGGGAGAGATGTGCGTGGAGATCACCGACCGCCCCGTTCCCTCTCGGTAGGAGTTCATCTGGGCAGGGTGTCTCCAGAACTTCCTCCCCGTTGATGTGTACGTGTGCTCCACCTCTGAGGTGTCGAGGTCCGTGCTCTCTACCGCCTCTCCGTCGTAGAAGACGAAGCACGACGAATGGGACTCTCCCGCGGCCACTCTGTCCAGAATGACCCCGCCGTACTCCTCATCAAGCGCCAGCACTCGGGCCGCGCCGTCGGTCCCGATCCTCTCGTAGCTGTCCATGACGTTGGTCACGCCGCCACGAGTTGCTTCTCGGACCAGCTGCAGACCTCCCCCTGAACGCCGAAGAGACATCGTCCCTTGGCCGCCAGGAAGCTCCACCGTTCGGATCACTGTGTCGGGTACGTGGTCCATCCCTTTTCTCTGATCAGCTCCGGGAGCTCTTGCTCCGGATAGGGGACGGCCCGTTGGATGTGGTGCTCAGCGCCTCGAGAAATCTCGAGGTTTGCATTGTTCCTGTCGGGGTGCCACTTCAGCCAGATGCTCTCGTACCAGTCCTCGTTCGGGATGCTGTCGCCGATCAACGGAGAGAACCCGAGAGCCAGCACGTGCTTCCAGTACATCGACTTTTCGGAGACGCAGAACCCGAAGTTGTGCACGTACGCGTCGAGCGTTCCGAACGCAGGGCCGCCGCCAATCGGCTGCGCCTGCCTGTGGGTCGGCGGCACGCGCTTAACCCGGCTGAGGTTCCACAAGACGGTCCCTGTTCGCCAGGGGCGCTCCGGGTCGCAGCGGTAGCTCGGCGTTCTCCAGAGCTCTACCTGACGCGTCTTGGCGGCCGCGTGGTTGCCGCCTTCAAACTCGGTCAGCGCCGCCTCGATCTGATCCGCCCGGAACACGTGGTCTGGCTCCAACGAGAGGATTGTGTCGGGACGAGGGAACCTCGGAAGAATGAGGTCGTTGACGTGGATCGTGAACTGCCCCGTGAAGTTCGGGTGGTGATGCTTCTCGATGACGATCTTGTCGGTGTCGATCTCTTCGACGCGGTCACGCCAATCGTCGAACGGCTCGCCCGGGTGAAGGCCGAACGCAACCTGCTCGCCCCGGTACACCGCCGACGTCGCGCCGCCGAGAGCCTGATCAGTCCAGAAGACGAAGACCTTGTCCACGTGCGGGAGCACGGACTTGATCGATTCGGCGATGAAGTCCTCGCCGTAGAGGATGCGGTAGACGGCGTACCTCATGCGGACGCCTTTCTGAGAGCGAAGAAACTATCTTGGTGGATCCAAGAGTACTGAGGGTCCGCGGCCACCTCATCGACTCTATCCGCCACGTTGGGGGAGTGCCCGTTGGTGTAGTCGTCTCCGCAAAAGACACCGCCCGGACGAACGAGCTCACTCAGCTTTGCAAACTCCCAATCGTCTTCCGGCCTGTGGGAGCTGTCAATGCACGCGATGTCTACCTCCCCCCGTAGAGCAGGTGCTGCGATCTCCCAGAAGAACTCGGCTCTCATCGGAATGATGAGCCCGAAGAGCTGGGGCCGCATCTCATTTAGATTCTCGAGAAACCGAAAGAGGAAGTCCCCTCCGTCGCCCGCGAGGTCTCGGACGGTGCCCGCCATCAGCTCGTCGCCCTCCGTTCCGCGGAAGTTGTCCACCGACAGGACGAGCTCCGTCCGTTCACGGAGAGCGACCTCAAAAGAGACGTGGCCCAGGTGGCATCCGTAGTCCACGAACAGAGGAACACCTTCTCCGACCAAGTCCATCAGGGCTCCGACCCGGTAGTCCGACATGCTGTGGATCGTTCGGTACTTGTGCGTCTTCGGAAAGAGGGCGTCAGCCATGTGAAATTCTCAGGCTCGCGACGTAGAGATCGTGTAGCTGACCGCTCTGGCTTTTGAGGTAGTGCTTCAAGCAGAACCCCGCCTCCTCGAGGAGCTCCCGTATCTCCCTGTCAGATCGCTCCGTAGTGATCATCCCGTCGTCTCCTGCGCCGCCAGAACGCCTGCAGCTATTGAACACGATGAGGCTCGACTCCACGGGGTGGAGGCAGGAGTGAACGAACTTGAGGAACTGAAGGCCCTCGCTCCTCGTCACGTGATGCAGCACGTACCAGAAGGTCACCGTGTCCACGAAAGGACAGGTCCTGGGCTCGTACCCAGACAAAAGCATCGTCGCCAGATTGGGGAATCGGTCGAGGACCTCCTGGCAGATGTCTGCCACCGCATAGTTCGCAGCCATCCCCTTGAGGATTCTCGTCTGTCGACCCTCCCCAGGCCCTATCTCGAGCACGTCGCGGTCGTAGAACCACGCGGGGTCGATGTGGTGGTCGATCGGAACAGTGGCGCCCTGGCAAGCTGCAGCCGAGTGCACCGACCAGAACTCGCGCCGGCGCTCGAGATTATGGATTGTGACGTCCGACACGAACAAGCTCCACGTCGCTCGGGACGTCAACCTTCGAGAGGAACCCCCACGGGTCGATCACGGTCGATCCTGAGGGGTACGGGAAGGACTTGAACTCGGGCCACTTGGTTCCGATCAGGTAGACGCTGCTGTCCTCCGGCTTGTCCGGATGCGTCTCCGGGTCGTGGTAGATGGGGATGTAGTTGAGCTTCTCCAAGTAGTGGCCGACGAGGAGACTGGGGGAGCCTGCGACGAGATCGGTCCCTGGCTTGTAGGTGACCCCCATGATCACAGGGTCGCCTTCTTCATCATCACCCATGTAGCGGTCGACCATCACCGCCAGCCAGCTCGCCTGCCTCTCACGCACCTCCATGATGAACGCGAAGAGATTGTAGTCGAGTCCGAGTTCGTCGGACCGGTACGCGAGCGCGAGGTTGTCGCGCGGGTGACAGCCGCCACCGTCTCCCATCCCAGGAGAGAGATACCTGCCGCTGATCAAGCGATCCGTCGCTTGCTTCAAGGTGCCCATCACGACGCTGCAATCGGCACCAGGAGTGGCCTCGCAGAGCTGCATGATGGTGTTGGCAAACACGATCTTCATGCCGATGAAGGTGTTGTAGCCCATCTTCACCATCTCGGCCTCGTCCCACGTCATGCGCAGCTTCGGGCTGGTCTGCATCCCTTCGTAGAACGCCGCCAGCGCATGACCCGCCCGGTCGGAGTCGCCGACGTCGAGGCTCTGGCCGATGAGCGTGAACTCGGGGTGGAGATAGTCCTCCACCGTCGTCCCCATCGCGATGAAGAATGGGTTGTAGCAGAGACCCCACGTGGTTCCGATGGCGCGAGCAATACGCGCCTCGAACGCCGGGAACACCAGCCTGCGCATGGTGCCGGGGAGGACGGTGGAGATGACCGAGACCACCCGGTAAGTGCCATCTTCTACGCGGTTCATCGCGTCAGCTACTTCCGCGCAGCTACTGACGAGGTAGCTGTAGTCGAAGTCCTTGCGTGCACCGTTGTGTGGAGTCGACCCATCGAGCTCCGGCGGGTGCGGTGTCTGGACGGCGATGAAGATGATCTCCGCGCCCTCCACCACGGCCTGGACATCATCGCAGAACCTCAGCTTCCCTCGGTTCTCGTCGAAGAGCTCTTGGAGGCCCGGCTCGTAGAGGCGCACCCCGCCACAGTTGAGCTCGTCGGACCATGCGCGGTTGGCGTCGTACATCAGGACCTCGTGGCCCTGAGATGCAGCAGCTACCGCACAAGGGAACCCAAGCTTCCCGATGCCCACGAATCCGATTTTCATACCAGGAACTCCCGCAGCTTCTCCGCGTCACGAACGCGGTCTTCGAAGGTGTCGTTGTACAGAGTCTGCGACGGCCCCCGTTGCGCCTTCTGCTCTCGGTACGTGAGATCGTTCACCGACAGACCCTTGCCGTAGTGGAGGTGACGGATCATGACGTCGCCGAGCCATACGCACCTGTCGATCCGACGCCCGATGTTGGTGATCCAGGTGTCGTTCTTCGCGCATGCGAACAAAGGAGGAACGAAATACCCCAGGATCTCGGTCCACAGCTTCGACACGCAGGCGTGAGTCAGCGATCCTGCCGGCTCGGTTCCCCCGCGCGTGCCGGGCGACCACCCGAGACCGTTGGGGTTGGGCTGAATACCGTCGTCGGCCCCCACGATCACGATCCGGTCACTGGTCTTTCGGAATTCGTACTGAAACCGGGAGAGCCACCCGCGGGTCTCGAAGACGATGTCGTCCGCTCCCATCATGAAGAGCTCGACGTCGTCGTACTCCCGCAGCGCGATTTCCCAGAGGTCGTTCCAGCCCCTGGACAAAACCACCCGCTCAGAGAGATGGACGTGCTTCGCGATGCCGCGGTCCCGGCACACGGTCTCGATGGTGTCCAGCACCTTCGTGCGCTGTGGGTCGTCGGTGTCGACGTAGAACATCACCAGGACCTGCTCGAGCTCCTCGGGCTCGCAGGTGTCGGCGATCGAGTTCAGATACCGAGCGACCTGTTCGGGCCGATCACGTGTGGGCGTCAGGAGTGCAAGTCTCACCAGCAGAGTCCTCGAGTGCGTTGTTGATCGGGAGGCGTCCTCACCTCGCTGGCTTTCCGGGCGTGGTAGCCCGGGAGGTCCGCCTCCTGGCCCGTGGACGTTCTGTAGTGCTCGACCTCGACAGTCAGGATGTGGCCTTCGCGCCACCCGACCTTCTGCGCCCACACGTGGATGTCCGTGTCTTGTCCGTAGGCTTTCGGACGTCCTACGTCGTTTCGAAACTCGTGGGCGAAGTCCCCTGGCGCGGCCATGAATATACCGCCTATGCCGATGTCCCCAAAACGCTCCCGAGCGATCAGCTGCGGGTCCTTGGGGACTCGAAGACCTGCCTTCAAACCGTGGACGAGCGGTCCGGCGATGACTGGAAATCCACAGTTGACCACGAACTCCGCGACTCGCCTCACCGCGCCTCGAGTCTTGACCCAGCAGTCGTTGTCCAGCTTGATCACCACGTCGTAGCCTGCGCCGTCGACGTGGTCGAGAAATGCGTTGTGCGCGAGGGAGATCCCCACGTTCTCTGGATGAAGATGGAGTGACTCGAACTTGTCCCGGTTCTCCGAGAGCCATTCGACCGTTCCGTCTTCAGAACCGTTGTCCCAGACGAAATGATCGAACGGGAAGGTCTCCGTTTCCCAGAGCCGCTGGAGACACGCTTTCGTGTACTCCAGCCGGTCTCGAGTGAGCGTAATGATCGCTACTCTTGGACGTCCCATCGAGCCTTCTTCTCCAGAACGATTCGTCTGGCTTCTTCGTGCGAGATGGAGCCCCCGCCAGAGATCCCTCCGGGGCGGTGCGGCGCATGGAACAGGATCTTGTTGACAAAGACCCAGCTACGCCTATCGCGGATGAGCACACGCTGCCAGAACTCCCAGTCCTGGAAGCGAAGAAGCTCTTCGTCCCAGCCCTCGTCCGGGATCGCTGGCTTGCGGATCATGGCCACGCCGCCGATGAAGTTTCCGCTGCGAAGAGCGTCTGCGGTGAACGGCGCGCCAAGGACCTTCGACCCTGGCCCGTGGTCGAATTGGCAGTAGCCCACGTCCGACCCGGCGGCTCCCAGCTGCATGTTCCGGTGGAGCTCCTCCAGGCAGTCGGGCTCGAGATCGATGTCGGCGTCGCAGAAGAAGACGTACTCGCACGTGGCGGCGCGCCAGCCCGCGTTGCGGGCAGCCGACGCGCCCAGGTGCTCCTGGTAGCCGCGGCCGATGTTGAACAGGTTCCTGTGGGGCTCGACGAACTCGTCGCCGTCAGGGATGTGCCCCTGGCCCACCGGGGTTCCATCGTCGACCACGAAGACCTCCGCGGGAAGGCGCGTCTGCCGCGATAGCCCCGCGAAGAGCCTCCTGACCCACTCGGCGTCCTTGTAGGAGGGGACGACCACGGAGACGTCAATCTTCGGCCGCATGTCCCAGGCTCCGGTAGAACTCGAGGCTCTCGTCGTCGATCTTGCTGCTGAGCCATCCCCAGCCGGCGTCTGGCGTCGTGCACATTCCTCGATGGCCTGCGCCCAGTCCACCGTGGTTGTGCTTGATCCCGATGCAGTGAGGTTTGTGGGGGTTGCCAGAGAGGACGCCGCCCCGGATCGACTTCCACAGGTCGACGTCGGGGTAGCGAGTGTCCGGATAGCCGTTCTTGATGAGCCAGTCCCTGCGGACGAGCGTTCCGTTGTTCGATGCGCGCTCCGGGTGCGGCCCCTCCCACCGCATCGACGTTCCGATGTGGTAGTAGTTCGTGAAGGGGTACCCGTGCGCGGGCGCGTCGCCGACCTGCGACATCTGGAACGCGAGGCGCTCCGGGTGATACCAGTCGTCGTCTTCCCAAAACGCGACGTGGGTGGCTCCGAAGTAGCCGCCCATGGTCAAGAGCTTGATCGCGTATCGGATGTTGTCGACCAGCGACCCGATGCCGTCGCGCGTCGGCGGCCTGGGGTTCTGGAAGATGAACCCGCCAGGGAACACTGGGTTGGGGATGTCGAGCGGCGCGCCGTCGGTCACCACCATCAGGGCCTTGTTCGGATAGGTCTGGCGACGGAACAGATCCACGGCGCGGCTCGCGAACACGTGCCTGTCGCGCGTCGGCATCACGCACACGACTGCCGGAGCCTCAGAGCTCATCGGTGCCCCCGTCTTCGGGCTCAGCCTCAGGGAGATCTTCGAAGAGGTCACTCTCGAAGACGAGTGAGAAGCTGTCTACTTCCGATAGGTAGCTTCCCCCGACCAGCCTCGCGTCCGAGGGGATTGAAGGTAGGCGTGGCCGGGACGGATTCCCCTCCGGACTGTTCGCGAACCGGATCATCTCTTCGAGGAGGGCGCACGGGATCGTGAAGGATCTTCGCTGCTGCCTCTCTCGGAGCTCGCTCACGGCTCGCGGGTGGACCGTCCGAGACGCAAGGCCCTTCCCCGTCGAGGACTCCCTGACAGCCTCCAGGGTCCTCTGCGCCACTTCCCGAACGTGGCCCGTCATGTCGATGCGTTCGCCACTCATCCTCGACCTCTCGCGCGCGACCGGCAAAGTCCTGAAGGCTCTCCCGGGCCCAACCAGAGCCCCGGGAGAATGGCGAGTCATCGAACGGAGAGAGGTTCACCACCTCGACACCGAGGTCCCGCGCCCAGCTCGGCACGGACGTCCAGAAGAGCGTGTTCGGCTCGTCAGTGAACAGGCCTCCGCCTGTCGCCCCTTCAGGATTTCCTTCGCCGTAGCAATGGCTCGGAACCCGCGTTGACCGAAGGGCGGCGGCGTTGAAATCGACACCCAACAAGCCAATAGGAGACATGCCCAACATAACCGCGAGTTGCACGGCATAGCCAGGAGTAGTTCCGCATCGGATGGGGTGATCGTCCACTTTTTTCGGGTGCACCCAACCCTTCGGCCCCGTGTTCCCCTGCAGCGCGTAGGAGTGGTGGTAGAGACGGTGCCCGAGGGAGCCGTCCTTGCGCATCATCCCCTCCCAGAACAGCCGCCGGCCGCGGTACGCGCCGAGCCGCGCGCCCTCGTGCTGAACGACGGACATGTCGCAGACCACGAGAGCAGAGGGTACGAAGACCCGGAGGATTCGGTTCACGCCGAAGGTGTAGAGCTGATTCAGGTGATCGCCGCCGCCGCGGTCAAGCTCGAAGGACACCGCCGGGGAGTTCCCCAGGATGATGGCAGGCCGACCCCTGAGGCTTTGCCAGAAGGGGTCGTTCCAGAAGAGAGTGCCGGTCGGTAGCGGGTCAGTACCGCTCGACACCGAAACTCTCGGAGCCGAGGTCCGTCAGCGCGTCCACGCCGGCCGCCTGTCCGACGTGCTCGCCTTTGATCTTGCCGATCAAGGCCTTCATGCCGCGCTCCAACCACATGACCGTGAGCGAATCGGGGTTGAACCAGTCGACGGGGCGCTGGTTCGCCATGACGTACTGGGGCGCGTCCATCATGCCGTCCTTGCGGAGCTCGCGCTCCTCGAGGTCGGTCTCGATGGCGTTCGGGTGCCACATCTGGCGCTCGTAGACGAGCGTGCAGAATGCGTAGCCCTCCTTGAGGGTCGCCGTCGGCATCCCGTCGGGCGCGCGGCCGGTCTTGACGATCTCGTCGAACCCGTACGAGGACTTCGCGACGTTCGAACACGCCGCGCACTCGAGCCGCTGCCCCTCGCGCTGAGGGGTCCACTTCATCACCGCTTCGGTGCAGCAGACGCGCGGCGGGTTGGTGAAGACGATGCCGAGCGCCTTGACGGGGCTCGTGCCGAACTGGCGCGCTCGGCCGTTGTCGACCGGAGGAACCTCGATGTAGGTGCCGTGCATGGTCATGTCAGAGTCCTCGTGGAATCATCATCCGAACGAGCTTGTCGTTCGCCGTGTCGGTGATCGGAGGCAAGGTGATCCTGCCCCCCTGTTCTATCATGGGCTGCATCTTGACGGCCTGACCATTGCGCGCAAGGCGTGCCAGGAGCCTCGGGCCTGTGGGCTTCTTCACCTCCGCCTTCACGGGCTCGGGATCAGGCTCCTTCTCGGCCTTCGACGCATCGGCCCCGATCATGTCGACGGGGCCGGAGAGAGTTGATGTCCGGCGCGGCAACTCCTACCCGACCTTCGGTGCCATCCGGAGCCCGGAGACCGTCGCCCCGTGGATTCCGCTGCCAACGTGCGTGGTTGGCGCACTGTCGTCGGCGGCCCGGAGGCGCTGAGCGAGGGTTCCGTCGCCGAGCGGCGCCTTGCCCGCAACGGTGTCCGAGCTGACGGTCAGGTTCCCACCCCTGGCTACGCGAGCCATGAGGGAGCGACCCGCGCGCATCTCGATACCGCTGTCAGTCGAAGCTGAGCGGCCGCCACCGGCGCTCTTCACCTTGCCCTGGGTCTTCCCACGAGCCACGCTTGCAAGCATTTCAGCCATGTCGATCCTCCCGGAAATGGGACTACCGAAGATCCTACCAGATCACGTCTGGCGCTTCTTCTTTTCGCGGTCTCTCTCCCAGGCACGCACCGCTTTGTCGGTGATGGCCAGGGTCACCACCTTCCCGCTCGGGCCGACGATCTCGTACTCGACCTCGAGCTCTTCCCCCTTGATGGCTGTCCTGACTGTCTGTTCGCCGGCCCTGCAGCGAGCCGCCACCGCGGCGGGGGATAGGCAGTATTTGGTAGCCAAGGTGCCCAGGTCCGCCTACAGGGCCACGGGGCGGATACGGACCTCGGAGTTGCTCGGGCTCACCGGGGAGGTCCCGGTCATGAGGACCACGAGCCTCACCATTGGAGCCCCGATCCGAAGCGGGAAGCTGGAGTGCCGGGCCTCGTGGAACGCCCCGATTCCGGCGCTGACCGGGCTCGTCGTAGCGTTGATGTTCGCTGAGAGGGTCAAGACGTAGTCGGTGTCGGACCCCGGCTGCTTCACGCGATGCCACTGCTCTGGCTCGCCCTCGTAAGACACCTCGAAGCCGACGGACAGGGAGGAATAGCCGGCGAGATCCAGCTTGCTGATCGCGATGCCGATGGCGTTTCGACCCCGCATGTCGAATTTGTTGCCCTTCACGGCAACGGCGTCGACACTGGAGAAAGTCTGCTCGTCTCCCATCAGGGGGGCGCGTTCCGTCATGACCGGATCTCCTCGAGAAAGGACCCCTGCGAGAGCAAGGCGACTCGGGAAATCTTAGTCGATCACCCCCTTCCCTACCAGCCGATACGGCGCACCAAGGCTTCAGATTTCACCGGCCGTCCGAGCTCGAGCGTGATGAACGCTTCCCTCTGAACTCGACCGTTGTGGGTGTCAAAGTCCATGCAGAAGCTCATGTAGCGCCTGCCGGTATCGCGGCTCCGGCACACCTGGACCTCGGAAAGAGGCGAGAACACGATCGCAGAGACCGGCCTTGAGATCACTCTCGCGGCGATCTCCTGAGCAGCGAGGTAGCGCCGCTGCTCCTTCGAGAGCTCCGGCGCCGCGCCGCCGCCGGCGCCATCGGTGCAGACGGGTGCAGCGGGCTCAGCCTGAGACTTCGCTGCGCCAGCATTCGACGAAACCGCTACAATCACCGCGGCAAGGATCACGCTCAGGGCGAGGAACACCAAACCCTTCCTGCGTCTCCCGCGCTCGTGCTTGAGGTCGTGCATGAACAAGCTCCTTGGGGGTAGCATCGTCTCCAAGATCTTACCTCGGAAGACGTTCGGACTACGACATCATACGAGAATTGACGGCGATCACCGCAATAAATGTGAAGAAATCACAGAGAGACCTCCAGAGATGATGAAGAACACCCCCCTGGCGGGGCCGACCCTGGTCCTCCTGGCCCTCCTTTTCGCGCTGAGCCCGTGCTCAGCACAGGTGCCGCCCTGGTGGCTGCACGTGCCCGGCGACGGGACGGCCAACCAGCACGAAATCCAGGCCCTGTGGGCCCAGCAGGCCGGTCCGTTCGTCCTCGGATCGCTCCAGCTGAGTGACGGGTCCACCTGGATCCTCCGCGGTGAGCTGGTCCCTGCGCCCGGGCTCGCGGTGGCGCCGCCTCCGCCGGCAGTCTTCGGCCTGAGGATCGAGGGGTCGCTGGCCGCCGCCGGCGACACCCTGACCATCGCCTACACCTTCGCGTCCCATGCCGGCACCGAGGAAGGGACGACCTACCTCTGGATGCGCGGAGCCGAGGTCGCCGGGAGGGAGCAGACCTACACCCTGATCGAAGCAGACCGCGGGGCCACCCTGACCGCTGTCGTCACGCCAGCAGCCTCGACGGGCGCCGTAGGCACCGCTCAGTCCGTCGACGCCGCCGTGGATGAGTGGGAGATCCCCGGCAATCCCATCCCCGATCCGCCTCCGGGAACCACAGAGCCCGTCTGGCGGATCCCTGCCGAATGGGACGCCGTCCTCGAGAAGACACACCCCAGGGGGCCAGGACCGATCAACGGCCCGCACCCAGACGAGGGGTCCTATCTGCAGGTCGGAAACACGGACTCGCACACCACCAAGGCTGACGCATGGAACCCGCAGGGATCCGTAGGCGCCAGCTTGGCCTGGAGCTCCATCGACGTCGTCATCGCTGGCCTCGCCACCGGGGACCCCGTCTACGCCACGAAGGCCGAGGCGTTCCTCCAGAGGTTCACCGGCCCGGCGCCGCCCACCTACCTGTGGGCGTGGCTGACCGCGGCGGTCCTCGGCGACCACTTCAAATCGCAGATCGATCCGGCCACGTTCGCCGGAGCGGCGGCGGTCATCCGAGGTCAGCTCGACGCGCACCGCGTGAAGCCCGCCGGCACCGGCTGGCACGGCCTCGACTGGGAAGAGTGGACGCAGAGCAGCGGCGCGCACGGGTTCGCGTGGGCCCTCCTCGTCTTCGCCGAAGACACGCCGGAGTGGCGACCTCTTTGGGACTGGTTCGGACACGTTTGGTTCATGCGCTACGCACCGCTGAACTGGCAGAAGACCTACGGGCCCGACGGCGGATCCCACCCGCAACAGAACTACCTTGCATCGAACACCGGAGCGTATCTCTACCACCTCCACCTGTCGATGAGCGTCGCCACCGGTCTCGACACCTTCACGAACGTGCTCGACGGCGGGTACTACGGGCACATGCTCGAGATGGCGTGGCAGCGCCGTCTCCCATCTGGCCAGGACATCTCGTGGGGCTGTCAGGCCAACTCCTTCTACGTGCCGACCTACTGGCAGAACATGCCTGGGTTCCCGCACGCGCACGCGCTGTCCTACCAGATCAAGCACCCGGTCGGATCGCATCTCGCGTGGCAGGACGGCTTCAAGAGCTCGAAGGCTCTCAACGGGTTCTCACTCCCGTGGTCGGCGTTCGCGCCTACGTCCGCGCCTCCCGTCGTCGAGGGTGACCTCGAGTGGCGGTGCGCTACTTTCGGAATGCACCGTACCGGGTGGACCGAAAACGACGCGGTCGTCTCCTGGCACCGCGGTGATTACCTCCTCGGCCATCACCGCTTCATCGCGCCCGGCGAGTTCGTCGTCTTCGACGACTGCTGCTGGCTCGTAGGTCGACCGCGGCATTACGGCTTCGGCTGGCAGGCCGAGTTCTACCACCGCAACCCGCTCTACAACGGGATGCGGTTCTGGGGTCCCGGTGACCAGAGCTCCTCCGAGTCGTACCCCTTCTACATCTCTCCGGGAGTCATGAAGACTCTCCCTTACACCGACGACGGGGGACCAAATCTCACCGGCGTGAATCCGTACACGTATCGGCCGGCGCAGACGGCGCCCTTCTCTGCTGATCCGTGGGAAGACTTCAACAGCCGGCGGCGTCAGTTCGTGCATTCGAGCAGCTTGGGCTACGGACCGGGGTGGGAGTCCATCGACTGGGGTCCGAGTTTCCAGAGCTGGTCCGATGGAACCGAGCTCCTGTTCCGCGCCAAGGTGAACTCGCGCCCGACGCGTGTTGAGCGGTGGGTGCGCACGCTCGCTTTCGGAGACGGGTGGGTGGTCGTGCTCGACGACCCGCGGCCGCTCGCAGACGTCACCTCTGCCTGGGATCTCCACCTCCACGGAACACCGGTGCTCGACAACGGAGCATGGCACCTCAAGCGCAACGGCGTCCTCGTCTCAGCGCAGAACGGATGGCCCCATGTCGCGCAGCCGGCGAAGCGGAGGGCAGGGAACAACCTGACGATCAGCGGTCACCTGTGGATCAGGAAGCTGCTCGGCGACGGGACCTGGGAAGTGGGCCCAACTCCCACGAGCGGCGTTCGGATGTTCCCTCACCCGGGACAGACCGAGCTCGACGACGGGAAGGGTCCGGACGACTGGGCTTCGACGAGACTCCGTCTTGCGGACACCTCAGGAGTTCTGATCCACGTGCTGAGCACGTCGCCGGTGGAGATCCCCTCGTCGCTGAGCACGTTCCCCGGAGCGTGGGAGATCAGCGTCGGCGGCAAGGTGGTCCGCATCAACAAGACCACCTACACCGTCACGATGCCCTGAGCTCAGCCGATTACGTGCTTGACGAAGGCCGCCATGCTGCCCCTGCGCTTTCCGGAGAGTCCTGGCGCGGAGGCAGTGGTCGGCACCTGATGGAGGGGCGGGTCCTGGGCGCTGACCACCAGGAAGCCGCCCTCCTCCGCCTCTCTGGTGACCCTGACCCTGCTCTGCCGGCCAGTCAGCGACGTGCGGGTCACGATCACCACGGAGTCGTTCTGGAGTAGAACCAGTACGGCTCCGTAGAGCTTGAGGATCGCCGTGGCGAGAGACTCATGCTCCCGGTTGAGCGCGGTGTCCACTCCGTCCACGGTGACGCCTTGCAGGGAAACACACCACGTTCGACCATCGCTCTTGAGCTGAACGCCGACGGGCTGCCAGCACAGAGCCTGGAGACTCATGAGGCGAGTGCGCGCTCGCGCCCAGACCTCGCTGTGCTCCGTCGATAGCGGCGCGTCCGAGCTCAGAGTCGGAGCCTTGGGACGGATGATGCCGAGACCTTCGAAGATCGCTCTGAACATGGTTTCCTCCAATAGGCCCGCACGGATTCGAACCGCGGACCAACCCATTATGAGTGGGCTGCTCTACCGTCTGAGCTACGGACCCGTCGATGGTACCGCGTGGATTCGAACCACGGGCCTCTGCGGTTTCAAGGCAGCGCTCTATCCAACTGAGCTACGGCACCATTTCAATAGGATACGGCGATCGCCGCACCGTTTCAAGAGTCCTACGGGGAGGATTTGAACCTCCGGCCACCCGCGTATCAGACGGGCACTCTACCGGACTGAGCTACCGTAGGAGAGATGAGGTTTTCGTGACCTACGCGACAGCGTTTTCGGTCACGGTGATCTTGCCGTGGGAGACCGTCGTCTTCTCCCCATTGGCCTCTTCTACCAGCCAGCTGTAGAAGTACTGCTGGCCGGCTCTGAGATCTACCTGCGGAGCCAGCACGGTGATCGCCGTTTCGGTCGTCCCGTCGACGACGACCTCTTCCGCCTCGTAGGTCCTTGAGAGGACGGGTCGGATCGGATCCTGCTCAACAGGATGCCGGATGGTGAAGACAACGTCCCGGGTGAGCTCGGGCCAGTTGGCGCCCAGCCCGGTGAGAGTCAGCCTGAACGCGGCGGTATCGCTCCGACGCAAGGTGATGTTCTTCTCGACAGGCGTGGTGTAACTGCCCAACATGGTGAGCGTCTGATTCGCCGTCGTCGGGGTCTCGTACTGAATCGCTCCTGCGGTCCAGTTTGCGGACAGGGGCCTCGTCCTGCCGAGGTAGTCGGATGCCAAGCCACTGTGCGGGACCAGGACGATCTGCTCTCGAGCCACGCCGCGCGCATCGGACTGCGCACCGATGTCCGCGTCAAGCGGATGCGTGAACAGGTCAGCCGAGATCGGAAGACCGGACGCACCGACGATCGATGCTCGATCAACCAGCAGGACTGCGAGGGTGTCCTTCCACGTTTGGAAGTTGACGAAGGTGTCGCCAGGGGCGTAGGAGAACGCCCGCGAGCCGTCGCCGTCGTAGAGGTTGTAGTCCCACGGACCGAAGGCCGGAACGCCTGCCGACTGGCGGAAGTGCGTGATGAGCTCCCCGTTGCCGTAGAAGATGTTCCCCAACGAACTGATCGCGTAGTTGGCGCCGATGCCGCCCATGATCGTGAACGTCTGGCCGTCGAAGTAGTTCGCGAACGTGTTGTTCACGAGGTTGATGACGGTGGTCAGCGCGGGCTCGATGGCAAGCCCCACCGGCGTGTTCAGGAGCAACGGATCGTTCGGGTCCCTCGGAAGGATCACGACGATGTTGTTGAAGAAATCCGCCTGTCCGGTTGCGCAGAGGAGTGCCTTCTGGCGAACGTTCCGGATGAAGTTGTTGTAGATAGTGGCCTTGCCGGTTCCGCGGTGGCTCAGGCCCTTGTTGTAGACGTCCTCGATCCAGTTGTTGAACCGTTCTCCAATGCAGCCGCTGTGGTCAGCGATCCCGTCGCCGGCGGCGTCGTTCAAGCCCCGCTCGAGCCACGCGAGTCGTCCGCAGCGTCGAACCGTGTTGTGGTCCACCTGCCAGTCTTGCGTGCCCGTGAACGTAGTCAGGAAGATCCCATCTCCGTAGATGTCCTCGACGACGCAATCGGTCGCTCGATTCCCTGTGCTGCCGCTGTCGTTCACGAGGACCAGCCCCGCGCCTTCGCCGGCGGGAGTGGCGGAGTCCAGGGCGCCGTTCCAGATTTCGAAGATCTTCAGCGACTGCAATAGGTTGTTCGACGAGTCGCCTACCCCAAATCCAACGCCACCCTTCCTGAACCTCCGGAACCTGAGGCCGATGATGCTGACCCCATTCATGGTGTCGCCGAAGGTGTCCTTGCCGGCTCCGTAGTCGAACTGGAGGTCACCGTCGATGAGGGGGCGATCGTTGGGAAGAGTCCCCGTCTCCGTCATGACCGTGACGCCGGCGGGAATGTTCTGGAGGTGCTGACCCAGGTAGACCCCCGAGCCGGCCTCGATGATGACGACGTCGCCAGAGACCAGCGTCAGGGCGTTGGCGTCGGCCGGATCGATGACCCCGAGGGTCTTCTTGGGTGAGCCGGGCGCACCGCTGGCCGTGTCGATGCCGCTGGTGCCGTTGATCCGAAACTCGCTCATCAGAGCCGCTCCCCGCTGGATGACGATGCTCGAGCTCTCGGCGAGCTCTGGGCACAGCCTATCAAACCAGGGGTGGGCGCGGGGAGGAAGACGAGACCGGGAGGGATCGAACCCCCGACATCCGAGGTAGAAGCTCGGTGCTCTATCCAGCTGAGCTACGGTCCCAAGAGTGGCCCCGGGGAGATTCGAACTCCCAACCCTCCGGTTAAGAACCGGGAGCTCTGCCGGTTGAGCTACGGAGCCGGCTGGCCGCACAGGCGGCGTACCGTAGACGCGTCCTGCACGACCTCATCGTTGACGATAACGATCCGCCACGTGGTCCGAACGAGGGTACGCCCCTCGCCGAACGTGGTCGTTGGTAGACCGATGAACCCGGGAGGGATCGAACCTCCAACCTTCGGTTTAGGAAACCGCTACTCTGTCCTTTTGAGCTACGGGTCCGAATCTGCTTCGCCTCGCCGGGTCTCCACTCCCGTGCAGGGTCAATGTGTGCCGGCTTCACGGCCATCGGGTATTCCGCGAAGGGTTTCAGGCAGTCGTTAGCTGCTCCCCTGTGCTCCACCGACTAAGGTCAATTCCTTGTGTCAAAGGGGGAACTCATTACCCCCACCCTTGAGACGAAACAGAAGCGAGCGTGGGAGGACTTGAACCTCCAAATTACCTGATTCGTAGTCAGGCGCCTTATCCAATTTGGCTACACGCCCAGATGACCCCAGGGGGATTCGAACCCCCAGTCTCCAGGTTGAGAACCTGACGAGTTGACCAGTTACTCCATGGGGCCATTTTCCCCATCGCGAACGAGGGGGAGGGTGGAGAACTTTGGCGGTGATATCACTCCGCCGCCGCTCCGGAGACCCGCGGTTGGTGTTTTTTTGGAGTGAGCTCACAACCACAAAGAGTGCTCACTGCGCCCAAGATACGGTGATCACCGATTTCGTCAAGGGGCTTTTCCCTGCCCAACAGAGAAAGTGGCGGAGGTAGGGATCGAACCTACCGCTCCCGGCTCATGAGGCCGGTTGTCCTCCAACGGACTTCTCCGCCATGGTGACACCAGGGGGATTCGAACCCCCGTTGTCGGGGTGAAAACCCGACAGTCCTTCCGGTAGACGATGGTGCCAAGGTGCCGACCCGCCTTTTCCACTCCCGCGCGCTTTGAGGTGATCGGCCGAAACCGACGTTCTCTCTGTACTGACCGCGGGCGGCCTTGCATCAAGGGGTCGGCCGCAAGGCAGAGGTGCGAGGGGGATTCGAACCCCCGTAGGCGGATTTGCAATCCACTACCTGACCAGACTCGGACATCGCACCGAAACAGGCCCGCCAGGATTCGAACCCGGAACCCCCCGCTTTGGAGACGGGCGCTCTACCAGTTGAGCTACGGACCTATGGTGCCCCACTCTTGTCATCCCACCGCTTCGCGAACCGCTGAGATCGCTGACGGAGGTGAGGCTCGGGAGATCGAACGGGTTGGACCCGGAGGGAATTGAACCCTCGTCCGAATACGCGTCCCATCATCCAGATCTACGTGCGTTCCTCGTCTTTCCGAGGCGTCTGGGGGCGACCGGAGTCGCCCTCCACCACCCTGGCGATAACCCGCACCAGAGAACGGGAGTGGACGCCCGTTAGGACGTGCCCACCGCCACCCAGTCTTTCCTGGGAGCCATCCGTTGTTGTTGACGGCGTCGTCGCTCGCACGGAACAAGCGGGACACCGCGACTCACTTAGCCCGCGAGGGCGAGAGTGCGCTGACCACCGAAGCGGTGAGCGGCGTCGATCATGTTGCTGTTGGCATTCATGTTTTCGGTCTCTCTGTCACAGCCGCGAGACCAAGTGCTGGCACGCCGGAATCAGCTCTGCGAACCCGTCGAAACCGATCGGGCCCAGTGACCCCGGGAGGACTCGAACCTCCAACCATCACCTTCGGAGGGTGGCGCTCTTCCAATTGAGCTACGGGGCCTAACGAGCAGCCAGAGCGGTCGGCTTGTGGGCCTCCGGTTTTGCTGCTCTATGCTTCTTTGCGAAACGTCGTCCCTTGCGGTACGACAGTGCTCCCGGGAGGGATCGAACCTCCGTTCTTCCGCGTGTCGGGCGGATGCACTACCACTGTGCCACGGGAGCAGAGTCGGACGAGGGGGAATCGAACCCCCGAACCTTTCGGTCCCAAACCGAACGCTCTACCAAGCTGAGCTATCGTCCGATGCAATCTGACAGGGGGGATTCGAACCCCCGAACCTCTTGGTCCCGAACCAAGCGCTCTACCAAGCTGAGCTACTGTCAGTGAACTCACCCGCGAGGATTCGAACCTCGGACTCTCCGGGTAACAGCCGGTTACTCTGACCACTGAGTTACGGGTGAATAATTCGGTTGCCCCCGCCCGAAGGCGAGGGACTCGTTCAGGCTTCGGACGACTCTTCGTCGGCCACCGCATGCTCTCCCTCAGGAGTGCCGTAGAAGTTGGTGCTCGCCATCACCCCGCACGACCTCACGCTGAGGTAGGCCTCGGTGCGCCGGGCCGTCGCACCGAGCGCGGCGTTCATGACTTCGGCGCCCTTGGTCTTGACCTCCATCGTGTTGCCGGCCTCGAAGGCGTTCATGTCCTTCTGGGCCTGCCCGAAGTTGATTGCGCAGCCGACGAAGACGAAGGTCCATTTCCCCGTCTCCTCCTTGCCCTTGATCAGAGCGTTGAGGGCGTCGAGGCCGTAGCCTTCCGGAGAGCAATTCTCCTTACCGTCGGTGATGATGAGCACGAGGAACGCGAGGTTGGGGTCGGCCTCGTCGTAGGAGGTCACGAGGTGCTCGACGGTCGAGATCACAGCGTGAGCCAGCCCCGTGGAGCACCCGTCCGTCAGGTACTCCCCCTCGGCGAGCGGTTCGAGCTTCGTGTGCGGCACGCGGTCCATCACGACGCGGTACCGATCGGGGGAGTCGAAGAAGACGACCGTCGCCTCGACGGCGTTGTCGTCGTCAGCTCGAGCTCGGATGGCCGCGATCTGATCGTTGAAGCCGTTGAGCGCTTGCTCCCGAACACTCGACATCGAGATGCTCGAGTCGCCGATCAACGCCACTGCCGTGCGCTGCTTCGGCTTCCGGTCGCCCAGAAGGGCGTCCACTATCTTTCCCATGAATCCAAGCTCCTTGGAGATGCGAGTGGGCCCGGAGGGATTTGAACCCCCGACCACCTGGGTGTAAACCGGGCACTCTGGCCGCTGAGTTACGGGCCCATTATGCGGCGTTCGCCGTATCTTGTCAAGTCGAGCGGGCGGGATTCGAACCCGCGATCTCTGGCTCCCCATGCCAGCGTCTTTCCAAACTGGACCACCGCTCGAGGACTGGGGCAGGAGGACTCGAACCCCCAACATGCCGGATCAGAACCGACCGTTCTACCAATTGAACTATGCCCCATGAGATGTCTTGTCTGGGCTCCCCTCCCGCCTTTGGATCTCGTCCTTCAGGTAGAAGAGAGCCTTGTGGAGATCTTCGGTGGCGGCGCCTTTGAGGTCAGCGCGCCACGTGTACTTCACGACGTTCCCGAGATTGAAGCCCATGTGTCGAACCACGTCGATGCACTCGACACCGCTCGGATGAGCGTTGTAATGATCTGGGTGGTTGACGGCGTCGCCGATCTTGTTCTTCGTCGTGCGCTCGACCATGCGGTGATCTCCGTAACTGCGCCGAGAGGATTCGAACCTCTGACATCCGGGTTCAAAACCCGTCGTTCTACCGCTGAACTACGGCGCATGAAGAGGAAGGCGGGGGACCCGACCCCCACACCCTTGCGAGGTGCTCATCGCTTTCCAAGCGAGACCGGCACGCCTGTCCGGTTCACCTTCCTTGGTGCTCTCCTCAGCCCACTCTCAACGCATCGATCTTTCGACAACCCGCGCCGACTCGTCACCCGAGAGAGCATTGTCTGGTCCAGACGAGCCCGGCTACCAGATTCCCAAGAGGAAGGCCGGAGACTCGAACTCCGAACACCTTGCGGTGCTACACGCTTTCGAAACGTGCTCCTCATCCAGCCGGATGCCTTCCAAGCCGCTTGCTCAGTAGGCTTCGAACCTACAGCTTCTCAGCATCGAATTCAGGCACACCCTACGGTGCACCCGCCTGCAGGGCTCTTCCGATTCCCTTTGCCCAGGGTTCACAAGCGACGGTGAGACGGGGATTTGAACCCCGGAAACCTTGCGGTTCTACGCATTAGCAGTGCGCCGCCTTGCCAGACTCGGCCACCTCACCTTGAGTACACCCGGGGAGAGTCGAACTCCCAACACACGAAGTCTCAGTCCGCTGGCTCTGCCAATTGGCCTACGGGTGCATGTTGCGTTGCTGTTAGTCCGTCGACTGAATTTAGCCCTCGAGCTAACAGCTACTTGAGACGGAAGGCGGAGGTCTCGATCCCCATGCCGTGAAGCACGTTCCGCTTTCAAAACGGGCTCGGGCCCTGCCCGATTCACCTTCCATGAATGCCACCGCGAGGGTTCGAACCCCGGACCCGCGACTTACAAGATCGCCGCTCTGCCAGCTGAGCTACGGTGGCGGAATAATAATTGGTGCCGCGCGCCTCCCGCCAAGGAGGCCCGCCCCATAGGCCGCGCGAACGACCGTCTTTCGCCCGTGCCCCTCTCGGTTCGCGCCAAGTCTGGGCTCGGTAGCACCTACAAGAGCTGGTGGGGAGATTCGAACTCCCGGCCTGCCGCGTACGAGACGGCCGCTCTTCCAACTGAGCTACACCAGCGGGTGTTTCTGGAAGCTGACGAGGGGAGTCGAACCCCTAACCTCTTCCGTACCAAGGAAGCGCTCTTCCACCTGAGCTTCGCCAGCATTGTGTGGGCAGGGTCCCTTGCGTCTCATCGAGGTGCGGTGCTCCCTGCTTGTGCTCGGTGGACTTCTCCACTGCCGAACGAGGTGACGGCCCACGGCGCCACCGAATACCCCTGGAGGGATTCGAACCCCCAACATCCTGAGTTTGAAACAGGCGACTCTGCCAGTTGGCCTACAGGGGCATGTGAATAAAGGCCCCGTGGCCGCGGCCGCAGCCACGGGGATTGCTCTGAAGGAAGGGTCTCAAGTACTCCTCCCCTGATTACACTCCGAGCCGAGCGACCGCGCTTTATGTCGAACGCGGTAGAAACGCCCCCCATTTTAGTGGACGGGGGAAACACGACCTGAATTACCTGAGTACAGGCCAGTACTCCCAGGAGGACTCGAACCTCCAACGCACCCGTTCTGAGCGGGCCGGCTCTGCCAATTGGCCTATGGGAGCATAGGCCCCCAACCCTCTGCAGAGGGTCGAGGGTTGTTCGTGAGTGGGGAGCAAGGATCACCACCCTTCACGCCGAACAACGCAGCCCCCCTTTGTTGTGGGAGGACGGAACACTCCGGTTTAGCGATCCGGAAACGCTTCTCTCCGAGTTTCCTGCTTCAAGGAGAGAGATAGTGGGCCCGGGAGGACTCGAACCTCCGGAGTCATGATGACGGCGGGGTTACAACCCGCTGCAGTTGCCGCTGTGCCACGGACCCAGATGTATGGTGGAGGCCGAAGCCCCCACCTTGTTCTTCATCACGCCTCGAAGGCGATGAACTCGCTCACGAGCGAGGGCGCCGCGGAGTCGAGGCCCGCGAGGTTGAGGCCCCACGGATCCTCCGGATCCACGACGGTGTAGTTCGTTGCGCCCAGGCCGGCCACGACCAGCTTGACCGGGTGACCGAGCTTCTTGCGGAGCCGCTCCATCGCCGGCGCGACCTGCTCCTTGGAGACCCAGGTCTCCTCGTCGGACAGGATCACGACCGCGTCGACGTCGACGTTCGCTTGGAGCGCCAGCTGGATCGGCGCCGCCAGCGCGGTGCCGCCTCCGAACTTGCGCAGGTAGCTCTCGACGTCGTCGACCCGACGGCGGCTGCTGATGTCGACCATCGACGCCGTGTTGTTGAACTGGCTCGCGATCGCGTTCGGCTCCGTCCGATCCAGGACGAGGCCCCAAGCCGCCGCTGCGGTCGTGCAGTTGATGCCCTGCATCCCGATCACCGGGCACCTCATCGAGCCCGAGGTGTCCACCGACCACAGGATGCGCTTGCCCGTCGGCCGCACCGTCTCGAACGCCGCGTAGAACGCTGCGTCGAGCGCGTCGACGATCTTCGGGTTCACGGCCCAGGTGATGGCCTTGGCGCCGCGCTGCTGGCCTGCCTGACTCCGTCCGCCCTTGTAGGCGAACAGCGCCGAGAGGATGTTCAGCGGATGGAGGCGCGCCCTGCGGATCGCCTCGACGCTTCCCAGCCTCTGCAGGACCACCGCCTCCGAAGGAGAGGTGCGAGCCAGAAGCCCCCTTGAGCTCATCTGGCCCAGGCTCCTGATGGTTGCGCCGATCGGCATGCGCTCGAGGAGCGCCCCCCAAACCTTCGCCTCCTTCAGGAACTGAGTCGGGATCATCTCCCGCGTGATCCCGTGCTCCTTGATCAGGTGCAGGATCTGCGGGGTCGTCGCGTCGTCCGAGTGCGCCCGGTGGCGCGCCCAGATCGGCTGGAGGTAGTCCTGCTCCGGGACATCGCCGTCTGCAGCCAACTGCAGAACGCGCGGCGGTCCAGAGCGAATGCGCGGGTTCGTGTGTCGGCCGCCCTCCTGAGTCAGCAGCTCGGCTGAACCTGAGCCCTCTTGGAAGGTGGCGTACTCGAAGAGCTCGCGGTACGCGGCCTCGCTCTCGATGGGGACCAGCCCACGCTCGCGGAACGGATGGCCGGCGCGGATCGCGTCGCGGTGGGTCATGCCCTCCCGCCGCACGTACTTCGCCAGATGGTACCCAAGGGTCCTCGGGTCCTTCGCGAAGTACCAGCGAGCGATTGCCCGCATGATGCCTCGGCCGGACAGCTTCCCCGTTCCCAGGGCCTTGAAGGCCGTCAGGAACGCGAAGAAGTCGGTGGGGATGAACGCCGCCTCCGGCAGTCGCCTGTACACCGCCGCCTTGGTCACCTCGTCGCCCCGCGCCGCGGCTGCGGCCAAGGAGAACATGATGGCGATCCGGCGCGGTGCGCGCCCCTGTGCCGCGAAGTCGACCGCGACGTTGACGACCCGCGGGCCGTCGATCTTCAGGAGCTCGAAGACGAGCGCCGCGTTCTCCTGCGTGAGCTCCGGCTGGCGGGCGTAGTACGTGCCGCCGTCGGTGCCGGTCAGAAGGAACTTGGCGTAGGTGGCCCAGGGGTCCGCCTTGAACACGTAGCCACCGGTACGGTTCTTGACCTGCTCACGGCCCGGCAAGGGCTGCGAGTCCGGGATCGGTACGGTGGCGTCTCGAGTCATCCGTCGAATGTTCATGGCTGTCTCCCTGAACGTGAGGTCCGGGTACTATACGGCGATCACCGAGGTGGACAAGGTGATCACCGCGAAAAAGAGCTGCAAGGGGGAGTCGAACCCCCGCACGATGGGTGGAAACCACCTGCTCTACCGACTGAGCTATTGCAGCAAGACCGACGAACGTGTTGATGCGGCGAGGGGTGTTGATTTTCAGGTTCAGTAACCCTCAGTGCAGTGGTCCATCGAAGAGCGGCCGAGGGGATTCGAACCCCTAATCTCCTCGTTGGCAACGAGGTGCTTTACCGTTGAGCTACGGCCGCAAACGCCCCTGGTGGGATTTGAACCCACGGCCTTCAGATCGACAATCTGACGAGCACTCCAGGCTGCTCCACAGAGGCAAAGTACAGCGGGTGGGACTCGAACCCACAACCTCTTGATTACATTTCAATAACGATCGTTCCGTGTGGTCCACCGAAGCGAACGTGATGCCGGTGATCGGGATCCCCGAAGGGAAGCGCTCTACCAATTGAGCTACCGCTGAAATCGACGGGTGGGAGTTGAACCCACGGCCACCTGATTGGAAGTCAATAACGATCGTTTCCGATGGTCCGCCGAAACGAACGTGTTGGTGGATGATCGAGATCCCTTGCGGGAAGGTGCTCTACCACTGAGCTACCGTCGAGTGGAACCGCGGGGAATCGAACCCCGAACCCCCTGTTTGCAAAACAGGCGCTCTCCCAGTTGAGCTACGGCCCCGTGAGGAGGCACGTGCTCATGGGTGAGCTCGCGCCTCCGTATCTGAGGAAACCATGTTGTCAGAGAACAGGTCTCGCCTCGGAGATAGCACCGAGACGGTATGGCGGGGGTGGGAGTTGAACCCACGACCTCCGGGTTATGAGCCCGACGAGCTACCAGCTGCTCCACCCCGCTACATACGAACGTGTGGCCCCCAAAAGGACCTGCATCGACCTGCGAGCAGATCGACCGGCGCCCGACGTTCAAGCACCGCAAGGGAAAGGGACGGGATTCGAACCCGCGACTACCGAGGCCACAACTCGGCGTTCTTCCGCTGAACTACCCCTTCCATAGGTTGTTCGTTCGCTCACGAAAAAAGCCGCTCCCGAGGTCTTGCCCCGAGAGCGGCTTTTTCAGCCGTGATCTCGAGGATCAGAGTCCGGGGCTCGCCGCCTGGAACCACTGGGACAACATGTAGATGCCCGAAGATCCGAGGCCGGCACCGAGTAGCGTCGACCACGCATGTTCGGGATTCGTGCGGTCGCCGGCGGCTCTCGACGCCGCGATCCCTCGGATGCCCGACCTGCCGAGGAAGAACCCGGCGAAGGGCATGGTCAGGACCATGAGCGTGTAGAGCAGCGGCTTGGCCGCATGAATCGCGAAGTTCGCGGTGTTCGCGTCGGTGAGGACCCCGATGGGGTCGAAGCCCAGCTTGTCGCTGAGCATGTAGAAGAGAAGACCGACCGTGACGAGCTTCGACTCGAGGAGGCCCCCAACGAGGCCCTTCGAAGGCGTGGCAGTGACGATCTGAACGGTCTGAGGCTTGGGGTCGCCCATGCTGATGTCTCCGGGTGGTCGTTGACCTCCGCTCGCACGAGAGGAGGTCCTGAGTGTAGATCCGTCGTTTCCATCGATCAAGCCCGATCACCGATTCTCGGCTCTCCGCTTTCTCGAACACGTCACACTATACGCCGATCGCCGCACCCTGCAAGGGGATCACCGAATTTTACTTGCGGTGATCGGCGTGGAGTTTCTCCCCTGCTCACGTATCATATAGCCAGGACGGGGCCCCTGGTCCTCGGTCCTCGTGCTTCAGCGAAGCACATCCGCCAACCGGTGGTTGGCTCCTGATAGGTCCGGAGAATCCCCAGGAGCGCGAGCTCCTGGGGGTTTCTCTTGCCGTGTTGAATGCTTGTCCCGTATAGACTTAGGTATGATCCTCGCGAGCTCACTCCAAGCTAACCCGCCCGCGTGCGCGGAATTCCCCAGCCGGAGACCCGGTTGAGAACTCCAGCCGAGACGGGGAGCCAGAGAGAGTCAGCGAGGGCCCCGCGGGCACACCCCGAGGGGCTCTTCGTGTTCCTGGAGGCAGAACCATGCCCAGGCCAGAGTACGACTACAACCCGGTGCTCGCTACGGAGCTGCAAGGCATCTTGGGCCACGGCCTCGAGCTCGCGAAGACCTCGGCCGAGCTCCGAGCGCTCGTGAGCATCCGAGCGTCCGACCACGACATCCGCAAGACCATGCAGGCCCTGAACCAAATGGGCGTGCCCGTGGTCTCGGGCCCCGCGGGGTTCTGGCTCACCGACGACCCCAGGGACATCCAGGCCTACGCGGCCTCCCTGGCGAGCCGGAAGAAGGCCCTCGAGCACCGCATGGACTGCCTCAGGCGAATCTACCTGCGCCTCCGTGACCGGCAGCCCGCCGGCGCGCTCTAACCCAGCCCCCTTGTGCTTTGCGGTAATCGCCGTACAGTGAGGGGATGGGTTCCGAATCCAAGATGCCCGTGATCTCTCGCGCCACCCTCGAAAAGGTGGGCCATCTGATCAACGGAGACGAGGAGGTGGAAGGCCTCGAGCTCCTCGACGAACTCGTTGAGGACCAGCCTCACGTCGGGTTCCTCATCGGGGGGCTCCTCACGATGAACCCAGGTGACGGCGGACCGAACTCGGAACACGCCATGATAGTGCGCGGCATACTCGTTCTCTGGATCGCCCTGAAGCGACAAGCGGAGTCGAATGAGCTCAAGGAGCAGACCAGTGACTGACGATACTTCCAGAGCACACCAACCCCCTCGAGAAGGCGAGGAGCCGTTTAATCGCTGGCTACGCAGACAAGTGACGGGGTACCTTAGATGCGCCATCGATTCGCACGGCCCGATCACGGCTGTGGGGATCGGCAGCGCTTCGAAGCGGATCGTTCACGGCATCCTCGGTGAGTTGCGCGCGCGCCTCTCCAACGAGCTCTACCGCGAATCAGAACATCTCGTCGTGGTCGTCCATCGTCCCCTTGATGCCAGATGGACGGTCAACGTCTGGGACGGGAAGTGTCACGTGTTTGCTTCAGAGCATACCGATGAAGTTGAGGCGTACGCCGCAAAACACGCGCACCTGGAAGGTCTGCGCAACGCGTTGAGGAGGGCACATGTCGGATCTGGGACCAACTCCGCCGACTCACCCGCGCCGATTCGTGGCGGCGGTGGTCTGGTCGCCGGCACTAACGGTGGCGGTGAGCTTTCGTCTGGACTTCGTCGGCCCGCTCGCCGAAGTACAGATCCTGTGGCTCCAGATGAGGTTGGGGTGGTGGAGGCGCCCACCGGACATGACGATCCCGATCCTGCACGCGCTGGTGGAGAGACGTCTTCGGCGTAGGATCTTCCACCTCGAGACCGAGCTCCAGCGATTCAGGCCCCCACCCCAATGACTGCTCGCCACCGCCAATGAGGAGCTGGCGAGGCTCCCGCGCCGAACTCCTGGCGCTCCTACACATGGTCCTCAGGTGGCTCGTGGTAGCGCGGTGCTGCACCTTCCATCTCCCCTGGTGGGCGAGACCCGAAGAGGGCATGTCCCCCCACTGGTATCGCTGGCACGGCATCACCGATCAGAAGATGAGAGTCTGTCTCAAGTGCGATCGTCGATGGACTGCCCGGAGATGATTCCTTCCTTGATTCGCTGATCCCCGTATTATGGTTTCGAAGGTCGCCTTCGGTGACCGCACATCACGGGACCTCTGGGGAGACACACCCTTGACCGAAATCAGCGACTCCGAGCGCCTGAAAAAGACGCTGGCAGGGCCGTCACCGACCATTCGAGGTCGGACCGCCCTCCTCTCACCAGCAGCCGTCGCCGAGCTCCACGACGCCCATCCGCAGACCGTCCTCAACGCGATCGAAGCCGGCATCCTGCCCGCCGAGGTGTACGTCATGGGGGCGAAGCAGAAGATCGTCTGCATCGGCGTGAGGCCCGAAGCGGCCAAAGCCTGGGCGCCGCGGCGGAAGGGCCGGCCGCGCAAGATGGCCATCCGCGCCTGAGCTGCAGGAGCCTGCAGCAAGTGAAGAACCCCGGCGCGCCAAGCGTCGAGGCTCTTGATGTCGGCGGGCCTTCCGGCTCATTCGTCCTTCAGGTTGCCGCCAGGGGACCGGGCAGGCCCCCGAGGCACAGTCCCGCTATCGGAGCGGGATAGCCCTACCCTACTCCCACGGCCCCTGTGAGAACAGCCCCAGTCGGCGCCGCCGGATCGAAGACGATCGTCTGCATGGTCGTGAGCAGGATGGGCGCGACGTAGGGGATCGCGATGGAGAACATCCACGGGGCCAGGGACGAGCAGCCTACGGTGGTGAGGCACGGGTCTATCAGGCTGCCGCACACGGCCCTGACCGCGGTGCTCGGATCGAGGTCCACGGACCCGATCGGCGTGCTGATGTTGCCGGAGATCGGCAAGCCGGCCGCGGCCCAGATCTCGAAGGCGTAGGCCCCCTGGCCGCCGATCACCGGCGTGATCCAACCGTTGGTCCCCGAGACGGGATGGTAGATCGGGTACGGAGCCCCTGATCCCACGAACGCGCACCCGTAGGTGGGCGCCGTCCAGCATTCGTCGAGCCACATGCTCCCCGAGGGGGTGTTTTGCTGCTGGCTCGCAGCCGGCGAGGCCAAGATGACGAACAGCGCCGTGAGGATCAGGGTGCGGATCATGGTCAGGTCTCCGGAGTGGTCGGGGGCAGCTGCGGGATCACCTCCCGCGCGCGCTCCCAGGGAATCGAGATGACCTCCACAGCTGGGGGCTCACCTTCGCCGCCGGCGTCGGGTCTGAATACGAGCTCGTAGGCCCTCTGGCCGACCTCCTTTTCGAAGGTCTTCTTGAAGAGCTCCCGCATGTCCCTCGAGTCGTAGATGAACAGCTCGGCTGACACGCCGGCGTCGATCGCGAGAACTCGTGCGTTGACCCACACGTGGCCGTCGGCGGCGCCGTGGACCGAGATGACATAGGGATCGAGGGTGGCTTGGGCCAGGGAGCCGGCGACCGCGGTCGCTTGGCAGCCCATGGGGACGGCGCACAGGCCGAGGATGAGGAACAGTCCGACGATTCGAATCATGGGAAGAGTCTCCGGTAAGCGTGATTGCCGAAGTATCCTACCTTCGCCGAAGTCAGCTGCGGGGGGCTTTTTCGAATGAGGCCCGCCGCCGACCGGGCAGCAGCTTCCTTGAAATGGCCCATCCCGGCGGCGCCAGCGGCACCACAAGGCTGAGCATCTTGCGGTAGGCCGCGATGCGGCTCCGCGATCTGCAACGCTCCCGCTCCTTCCAGAGCTCCTGGTTCTCGACCCGCTCCTCCTCGCGGAAGTAGTCGTCGCCGCCGTCCTTCTCCTGCGGCTGGAAGGGATCGTCGGCGTAGGCTACGGCGCAATTCGTGTCGTGGCCGCTGGTGTCTGTGTGCGGCCCGGCAGCCATCCCGGCGGCGGGCGTGTGGATCGGGGCGGTCAGCATCATGGTGAGGAATTCTACTCACTCGAGCCGTTCCTGTCACGATCATGAGCACACCCGGAGAGTGGCCAGCCGCACGTCGCCCCCCACGAACTGGGCGCGGAGCTCCACCTCGCCGAAGTCCCACTCGGCGAGGAGGCCGCCGAGCGGGAGCGAGTAGATCCTCGGCTGGGGGGCCCCTGCGCCGATCATCTCTCCGATCACTCGTATTGCTGAGGCCTTCTCCGCGTCCGTGACGTGCTCATGTCCAGCCGACGTGGACACGGACTCGATCCGGCTCCTCCACGGCCCCTGAATCGCCTCAACGCGGTCGGTGGGTGCAGGATCGACTACTGCGTCGATCGCCGGATCGGAGAGCCGGATCTCTCGCCGCATCCGCCCCGCTGCGGACACCCGCTCGGTGCGGATCGATCCGCACGTACGGCACCAATCGATCCACTCGGTCGGCTTGTCCCGGGCGCAAGAGCGAACGCCGATCATCTTCCACACGTGCTTTTTGCAGATCAACGCCTCAGCCTCTTGAGCAGGACGGTGCACTTGGCTGCAGAACGCACCTCGTGACGGACGACGCGCGGCCCAGGCCGGCCACCTTCGAGAAGTCGAACGTTCTCCTCCTCGAGAGCGTCGATCCTCCGCTGCATACTCGCCGCCACATCGCGGAAGGGGCGATCGTGCCCCTCCACTGCGATCAACCGGGCATCTCGCTCATCGAGGAGCTCGCGCAGGCGGGTGATCGTTCGCTGGTGGTCGGTGACCGAAGCCTTCAAACCCTCGACCTTGGCCCTGAGCCTTCCCATGGCCGTAGACTGGCCGGCGCTCCAGCTCTTGCCCTCGTTCCTCCCGCGGGTGATTCCGTCGGCGAGGCCACGCGCATATGACCGATCGGACGCCTTGAAGCGCTCGTCTCGCCGGCGTCGCTTGGCTTTGGTGGACTGACCATCCCAGACAGGTTCCGCAGGGTCTACGAGGCTGCCGTCGCTGCCTGCGGGCTCTGGTCGCGGCGCGTCGATCCTCCGCACCTCCTGTGGGGTGCTTGCAGTCTTGTTTTCGAACCTGCCCCGCACCTTCTTCGACACCCCGACCAGCCGCGTGTTGTAGGCCACGGTCATGGCGATCAGCCAGAGCCACTCGTCGTGGATCTCCTCGACATCCTCGAGGTCGAGAATGGTCTCGGGGTAGCGCTGTACGTAGGTCATGAAGAACGGCTTCTGCCTCCCGGGCTTCTTGAGGACACGGCCGAACACCAAATGCCCCGGACGGCACACGCGGAAAGGGGGGTCTGTATCCACGGACATCAACTCCTCGGATCGGGCCACCGGTGCGAGCGGTACTTGGAGCGGACGCAGAGGCCTTTCTCGATGGCCTCGTACCACCCATCGAGCTCGCCCCTCTGTATCCACCGAAGCACCTGCGTGTAGTGCGACACACACACCCCGCGCGAATGCACGATCCTGCCGCAGTTGACGCGGAGGCACGTAGCGGAGGGCGCTGTCGAATCTGACATTCCCCCATAGTAGCGGCGATCACCGGATAAGAGAAGAGCCCCGAGGATGATTCCTCGGGGCTCTTCTGCGGAGATTCGCGCAGTCTTACCGTCCTATGCTCGCTCCCGGCTCTCGGCAGATGCGTCGGCGCCGAAGCGCGACGGCTGACCTACCGAGAGTTTGCCTCCGTGGGGCGTGCAGCTCTCTACCCATATAGGGGCCGAATTGCCGAAGTGACTACACTTTTCCGAGAAAATTGTTTCTCGGTGATCCCGGCCATTTGTGGGTAGCCTCTCAACCGCGGGTCGGCCGGCCGTTCGAAGAGCACCACCCGTAACCATTCTTCATCGTGGGCCTACGGCCTACGCCCGTTCCCTGAACGTACCGTGGCTGGCCGGCCCGCACCTTTCCTGGTACGCTGCTGTGGCGGCAAGAGCTTCCCGACTCCTTCACCGATGATCTCCAGGGAAGCGGACTCCCACGGAAGCCTCGAGGGCCCACCCCTTCGAGGCTTCCCCCTTGTGGTGAGCGGCGATCACCGTACTATAGGCGATGCCCGAACAATCCTCGTCCTCCATGTGGGCGGGCAACGCGGTCCTTCTCGGACTGCTCGTCCTCGTGGTCCTCGTCATCGTGGAGCGCATCTGACATGACCGACCAAGAACGTCTGGTGGCGATCAAGGACTACCTCTACGGCGACGACTGCCTGTCCCAAGAGGAGCCCACTCAAGAGATTCACGAGCTTCTCGGAGAGATGTGCGCGCGCGTGCTCGACCGCATCGAGATCAAGCCCGGCCTCAAGTACGTGTTCTCCGTCTCTGTCACCGAGGTCAAGCCGAACGACATGAGGGTATGAGAGTCCTCGAGATCAGAGACGAGCTCGGTGAATGGCACATCGTCGAGGTGTGCCACAACCGCCAGCACGGGAAGCGCATGGCCGCAGAGCTGGCTCGGCCACTGGACTCCTGGCTCGCCCCTCACCGCAACTGGCGAGCAAAGGGACTGCGTATCACCATGTCCGGATTCGGAATCGCAAAAGACGATCTGCGCTTCACTTCAGTGGATCACGACGAAGGAATGAAGCGCGGGTGGCCGCCCGACGGATCGCGAGACGGCCGCGGTACGTGGCTACAAAAGGCATGAACAAAAACGGCCCCCCGGCGGCAACCGGAGGGCCATCAGAAGGGCCTGTGCAAAGGCCGTCCCAGAGGTGTCTGCAGCCAGCCTAACAGGAAAGGAGCGCGACATGCCAAGAGAAGAAGTCAGCCTCGAGTCGTTGGTGAAGAGAGGCCTTCTGAAGGACCCGGACTACGGAGGAATCGCGGTGGTCAGCTGCGGCGTTGTCGACGGGCACAGAGCCTACCGACTCTGCTGGAGGGGCGAGGACGACAAGTCGCTCACTCGCGAAGAGGTGCGCGCCGTCCTGCAAGCTGCGCGCGACAGTGCGGTATTCGACGCCGTGCTCAGGAAGGGTTGAGCTACCGCCCCGCGTTCTCCATCGCCTCGAGGACCCTGCGGAGAAGCTTCACGCACTTGCCATGCGATCCTCGGTAGACGCAGTAGGCGAGCTGCACAGGGTCTCTGCTCCCGCCCACCGAGATCCTGAGGATGCTCTGCTCGTCGTCGGGGAATTGCCTGACATTGACGTCCCCATGCCTCCACTCCCGCACAACCTTCTCGTCCTCGTCGCCGCCGGTGATCACCGACAGCTTCCTCTCCACCATCTCGTCCGCCCTCTCGCGGAGCCGTTTCAGAAACGCCTCTCGCTCAAGGAGCTTGTCCACACTGCCGTGGTCGCTATCCCTATGACTCTGCATGGTCTTCCTTTTCCTTCTCCACCCTGCCGCCATCCCGGTCGGCGGCAAGCGCCTCGAGGAGGCTGTTCATTCGCGTGGTGACTTGCAGATTACTCTTCGCGAGAATCAGCATGTCCTCCTCCATGGTGACGAGTCTCATCTCCAGGGTTCTGTTCCGGACACCGCCCTTTCTGGACCTCTCTTGGATGACGCCCGCTTCCGAGCCCTTCATGTAGTAGACCACGAGCCAGATGCCGACGGAGATCGCCGTCATCGCTCGTTCTCCCACTGACTCATCGGGGAAGAGGATCACGCAGGAGACGGCGACGAGCGCCGTGACCTCGATGGCCCGCAGTCCGATCCACGTCAGCCGATTCTTCGTGCTCTCACTCATGGGGCGCCTCCATCTCGGAATCAGGGGGCATGAGCTTGATGTTCGAGCCTCGGCGAGAGCTCACCTTGTCGAACTTCAGCCGGACCACGGTGCTGAGATCGAGGCCGAGCCTCGTGGCCAGGAGGTCGATGTAGGTGACGGTGTCCGCGAGCTCGAAGCCGAGCTGCATGAGGTCTACGTCCTCGCCGCGACGCATCTTCTTGATGAGGTTGCACGCTTCCCCCATTTCGCCGGCCGCCGCGCACGCCCAGTCGGTCGGGCTCCACTCTTCGATCTCGTGAAAGACCTCTCTGCAGCGGCGGACGTTCGCTCTGTTGAACTCTCTGAATCCGAGGTCGTTCATGGTCTCCGGTCCTTGCGTTCGTACCTCCCGAGGCACTTCTTGCGGAGGCAGAAGGATCCGCCGTAGCGGGGAGGCATGCCGTGGCCGCAGGAAGTGCACCGCACCATCTCACCAAGAGGCGGCTTCTCCGCTGGAGTGGGGCGGTAGACTTTGCGGATCCTATCCAGGATGTTCATGTGTCGATATCCTCCCAGAGTCCCCCGAGGGCTGTCCTCGCGACATGGATTACGCAAGCGCAATTCACCAAGCGGGTCTCGCACCTGCAGTCAGCGATCGCCCGGAGAGCTTTGCGAGCTCGCGACAGATGCCTGTTAGCGTCGGCGGTCGCCGCCCTGGCGTTGGCCATGGAGCGGGAGACGCGCCGGTAGTCCTCGCGCGCCGAGTCTCGCTCGCGCTTCAACTGAAGTTCGGCATCGCTGTGCCCGATGGATCCTCTCCTGGCGGGTGGGGCGGTAACTACATCTTCGACAGGGCGTCATCCTACGATGCGGCGTGAGCCGTCGGTAGGGATAATCAGTGCGATCGCCGAATTTTACTTGAACTCGCGGTCCGTTTGCTACAATCGCCGTAATAGAGGCTGGCCCAGAAACCCTCGGAGGCCTGATGAGCAGGGAAACCATCGTATTTCTTCGAGTTGGAGTGATCGCCGGTGTCGTAACCGGTGTGACCAGCATCAGCTTCCCGTCCCTGCACCTCGAGGGCTGGCACGGCCTTCCTCTCATCGTTCTCTCGGTGGCTGTGGTGGCTTTTCTCGACCCCGCTCACCGCAGGCTGAGGGCGGCCCGAAGATCTGACAACGACTCTTGAAAGGAGTTCAGCATGGCCAACGAAGACGCCGCGAAGATCCTCCACGCTTGGTACTCAGCGAAACAAGCCGAGAGTGGCGGGACCTGCTTCTACGAGAAGCCCACCGGCGGCACCGTCGAAGTATCGATGGTGAGCATGAGCGTCGAAAGCAAGCCGAACTTCGAGGACGTCAAGTACCTCGGCGTCGTGAAGAAGTACGCAGGTCCAGGGAGATCCGGCGCGGCGGAGACGCTGTGGCCACCGTCGAAGCAACTGCAACGTACGTCAACTCCCAAGTCGCCTGCGCGATGATCGAGGCGATGGGGATGCAGGCCGAGAACATGCAGCGCGATGCGCTCGGCAACTCCATGGCCTACGACGAGGACGCGTTCATGCGCCTCCTCGAGAAATATGGCATCCACCACAACGCAGTGGTGACAATGCTCGGTGATGCGGAGGCGCGGCGTGCCTAAACCAAACATGGTGCCGGTCCACATTCGGCTCAGAAAGGACGTAACGTCCGTTCTCATGCTCCCCGTAGACCTCACTGTCGCAGAGGTGGAGCGAATTCGCGACGTGCTGAGTACGTGGATCTTGCCGGTGCCTGAGTTCGTGATGCCTGACCTGACGCCGGCCATGGAAATTGCCCTCCAGAAGATGGGCGCCACGTGCGATCGTCCGAAGGGTACCTCAGACCACACCTTCGACGCACTGGTAGGTCTCGGGCTTCTTGAAAGATCGACGGTCACCGTGAGTGGCCGGGGGTCGATCGCCAAGCCCGTGTACCTCCTCACGCCTGCGGGCTACTCCGCGCGCGATGAGCTGGCAAAGAGGACTGGACCATGACCAAGATTCAGTGGACAGACGAGACTTGGAACCCGATCCGCGGCTGTTCTCGAGTCTCCGCAGGCTGCACCAACTGCTACGCCGAGAAGCAGGCGTCCCGCTTTTCCGGTGAGGGCATGCCCTACCACGGACTCGCAGAGGACGGTCGCTGGACTGGTGTCATCCGAGCCATCCCCGAGAAGCTCAGCCAGCCCCTGCGCTGGACGAGACCCCGCCGGGTGTTCGTCAACTCGATGAGCGACCTCTTCCACGAGGAGCTCGCCTACGAAGAGATCGATCGCATCTTCGCTGTGATGGCGCTGTCGTCGAGGCACACGTTCCAGGTGCTCACGAAGCGGCCAGAGGGGATGCTCGCATACGTCAAGTCTCGCCGCTTCTTCGAGATCAACGAAGCTGCGCGAGAGATCACGGGAAAGGAGGTCGCCGTCCTGCCGACGCAGGCGCACGGGATGGTCTCAGGCGGCTGGCCTATCCCCAACGTCTGGCTCGGCGTGTCCGTCGAGGACCAAGCGACGGCGGACGAGCGAGTGCCGCTGCTGCTCCGTACGCCGGCCGCGGTGCGGTTCGTGAGCGCAGAGCCGCTGCTGGGGCCAGTGGACGTTTCGGCCTTCGCGTTCAACCGCAGAATGGCGGTGAAGGCCGCAATGCAGACGCCTGCATGCCTGAATCGGGATCAAGCCGATTCGGTGGTCCCGCGCCCGGTTGACTGGATCATCGTTGGCGGAGAGTCCGGACCGGGCGCGCGGCCGTGCGACATCTCGTGGATCCGAAACATCGTCTTGCAGTGTAGCGAGGCGGACACCGCCGTGTTCGTGAAGCAACTCGGCACTCGGCCGTACGACCCGCGGCCGGACGATCAGGTCTTCCAGAACGAAGCTCGGGTTCTCTCCCGCCCCGGTCACCTGTCATCCCCCGGACTCATCTGCGAGCTCACCGACCGCAAGGGGGGTGACCCCTCCGAGTGGCCGGACGAGCTGCGCGTGCGGGAGTTCCCCGCCCACCTCGCCAACGAGATCGGTGAGTGATGCCCAGAGGGAAGAGATCCCGAAACCACCGCGGCCGAAAGACGGAGCTCCTGCGCCGCGTCGTCGCCACCGTATCAGGCGGCGGACGACGCTACGACTTGCTGGATTGCGGCCACTGGTTGCCGGCGGCAAGCGGTAGCCCGGAACGGCGCTGTGCTCGTTGCGACGAGCAATCTGGAGGAACGCTGTGAGCAACCGACCATGGCCCGACGGCGACGCTACGCTGCCCTTCAGTGAGCTGGTGAAGCCCGTGTGTGCAGCCATCCGCCGCGCCTACCGGCTCGAGCGTGTTGATCGCGATTCAGACGTCCCGTGGAACGGCCCTGAGCTCCCAGAGAGCATGAGGGCGGCCGACATCGAGTACGACAAACGACTGACCGCAAAGGGGCTGGCGTTCGACCTCGATGACCAGGGCCGAGAGGCTATAGAAGTCATCGTTGGAATCGCCATTCAACTCGGAATCGAGCAGGGCCGGAGGTTGATCTGTTCCGGCCAGGACGTGGTCCGCGAGCTGCGGAGTATGCGCCGAGAGTTGATGACCGCGCCCTACCCCACAAAGGACGACGCGAAGGAGGAGAGCTGATGGCGCGCACCGGCAAAGAGCCCCAACACCCGCAGGCTGAAGTCCTGCAACAGAAGAAGACGCTCGAACAGATGATCGAGGCTCTCGCGCCGCTCAACGAAGAGGCCAGAGCTCGCGTTCTGAAGAGCGTCGCGATCTTCTTCGGGCTCGACCAACTCGAGGACGACTCATGACCAACGCCTACGAGTTCAAAGGCATGGACCGCTTCGTCGGCATCGTAACTCCGTGCCCCGCGTGCGGACGTCAGTCGCTGTTCGTGGGCACCGGCGGCCATCTAACCTGCTCGCGGCTCGCGTGCCAGAACCCTTCTGTTGGAGCTGCGTACGAAGAGGAGCTCAGGGCGGCCCGTGAGAAGGGCGCCGTCGAGGAACGACACGCGTGTGCGCGAATCGCGCAACATACCGCTGACGTCGGCGCGGCCGTCTCTGACTCACCGATCACGATCGCCAGCGGCATCGCTCACCGCATCCGCGCTCGATCAAAACAAGAGGACCCAGCCATCGACATCGACTGCGACCACCCGGCATGGGAGGCGGGTTGGCACGTAGGGCGCAAGCGCGGCAAGTCAGAGGGCGCGCACGACGAACTGGTGGCGTGCATGAGCCTCATCCCCAAGCAACCCCGTTCGTTCCTCACCTTCGGACAGCCGATGGCGAACACTTGGTGGAAGGTCGGTGTGTCAGCTCTGCACGACATGATCCGCGATCGTCTCGCCGGCACGAGAAAGTACTCAACCTGCGAAAAGTGCGGCGGACCGATGAGGGGTCGACTGGGCACGAGCGTTGGGGTTGGCGTCCATTTCTGCCTTCCCTGTTTCGAGCGTGATGCTCCGCCCGTTGAGTGGAAGCAGACCCATCAACGAGAAGACGAGGGAGAGATCAGCGATGGTTAGCAAAGCGGACGCGTTTCGAGTGCAGCTTGAGCTGGTCCAGCGCCTCTGCCCCGAGAGACTGGGGTCCGCTCGGACCAGCGATCTTGTGAAGCGCTTCGACCGCGCCGTCGAAGAGGTGCAGTCGGAGGAGCGCGCGTCGTTCGTGTCTGCCCTCGCGTACGCCCACCAGATTGAGGTGCCCGAAAGTGCGGGCATCATGCAGGTGGTGAGGCTCGCCGTGCGGAAAGCACGGGCGGAGGAGAGGAAGGCCGTCGCTGACGGTCTGATAGGCGGTGCGCAGGAACAGGAGCGATGTGGAGAAGCACTCGGAGAGCCGGCGAAGACGATCGCTTTTATCCGTAGCGGCGCCATTCGTGAAGCGGCCGCCGCCGTCCGCCCCAGCGGCACCGGGGCCGCCGACCCCCAAGGAGAGACCCCATGAGCAGAGATACCAGCAGAGCCTCCAAGGTCGAGACGGCCGGCCTGACGGTGCGGATCATCGAACTGGAGCGCATCGTCGGCGAGCAGACCAGGGTCATCACGTGGCACCACTTCTGTATCGCCCTGCTCGCCCTGGGCGCTCTGGGTCTGGTGCTCGAGCGGGTGCTGCAGCTATGACCGACTCCGAAGACACGCGCCTGCTCTGGGAAATCCGGTGGATCAAGGCGCGGATCTTCCTGCGCATCCTCTTCCCCGTGGCTCTCCTGGGCCTGCTCGGCATCCTGATTTGGGGGAGGTGATCGATGCTTCACCCGTGTCTGGTTTGCTTTCAGGGTATGGCCGAGTGCGCCGCCGGCTGTTGCGAGCGGTGCGAAGAAGCCCTGCGTGACGACTGGCAAGAGGCGCACCGCGCGAAGGAGGGAGGATGAGCAAGGAACACAAGCGGCTGATGGCCGGCGACCTCGAACGCGCTGGATGGAGCACCAACGGACGCAGGTGGTGGCTCAACAAGCACAGCGGCATCCCGGCGCGCAAGCTGGCCGACGCGTGGGCGATCATGCGATTCACACAAGCCGCCGTCGCCGACGCGCTGGTTGAGGAGAAGAAGAGAAACGACCGAGAGATCCGAAGGACCCCTTGCGACGAGGCGGTCCACGATCGAGCGAGGTGCGAGACCTGCGTGTACCACGACGCGCTCGCCGATCTCATCCTCGAGCGCGGCATCAAAACGGAAGGTGTTGAGCACCATGTCTGAAGGCTTCACCGAAATCATGCGCGCGCGCTCCGGCGAGGAGCTCCTCCTCGGCACGAGCTCCGCCGAGGAGGCCCTGCAGAAGCTCGCCGTGCGCCTCGTCTCCAAGGCTCTCCGGAGCCGCGAGATCAAGCTCGGCGGGAAGTACCTGTTGCGGGTCCGGATCGACAGCCTGGGGGAAGAGGACAGCAATGACTAAAGCACACACTCAGCGCCTCGAGCCCGAGGTGGCGCTCGCGGCGCGGAAGGTCGCGAAGGAGTCTCCCTGGGCCAGGATCCTGCTGGCAGCTCACGAGGGCCGTGGGTGCCGCCTGACGGCCGACGAGGTGTGGACCCTCTCCATGGACTCCGCGATCGAGGCGAAGGCCTACAACGACATCACCGGCCTGGGAGAGAATCATGATTGGCGCCGATGACGCGCTGTACCGCGCCAAGTGCGCGCACCTCGAGGCCACGATCGCGCTGGCGGACGCCGAGCTCGAGGCCCTGGAGGTCTGCTTCTGGGTCGGGGTGTGGTTCTACGGCGGCCTCCTGGCTGGGATCCTGTTCACCCTCTTCACGGAGTGGTGGGAGCCGAACGCAACCAAGAGGAGCGATTCCGATGCCTGAGCCAGAACGCCTCGACCCGATGGCAGCGATCATGAGCGAGCGGCTCCTGGACCCCGCGCAGCACAAGTTCATCCCGTGCGACGAGCCGGTGTGCTCGAGCTGCGGCTTCGATCCCGACGAGCATCGCCCCGACTTCATCCTTCCCTGGAAGGACCCCGCACTCGTGACAAAGGAACACGGTGATGTCTGATCTCTTCTCCGCTGCCCGCAAGCAGCTGTTGCAGATGGAGCCCGGCTGCCGGCACCACATCGAGGACTTTCCCTCGGCGGCGCTCATGGAGCTGATGCACGACGGCTACGTGACAAAATGCAATCGCGTGGACTACGAGCTGACCGCCAAGGGCTGCGACGCGCGGGCGGCGCTGGTGGAGGAGGAAAGGGTCAGCCCTCAGCAAAGAGCCAAGGACGCCTACATCGCCAGGGTTACCGCCCTCGGCTGCAAGTGCGTCGACGCCGGCTGGGTTGAGCACAACGCGAACTGCCGCTTCCATCCAGGCATGACGCGCGAAGATGTCTGCGAGATCGATCGCGCGTCGATCCGCGGCAAGGTCACCGCCCGTTGGCACGACGAGGAGGATTGGCCAGAGATGTACCTCGACTTCCAGAGCGGCGCGCTGATCACTGGCGTCGAGCCGAACCTCGCGCTGGCGATGCAGGACCGCTGGAACGCCCTCGAGAAGGTCCTCGAGCCAGGAAAGGCCATGGGTGCCGTGCTCGAGCTGGTGGAGTCGGCGGAGCGCCTCTCGGTCATCCTGGACGCGGTTCAGAAGGCCTGCGAGACCGGCGACGTCGACATCGTGCTGTCGACCTTGCAGGGCGCCGCCTCCGCAGCGTGCACGACCAGCCACACCTCCCTGGCAGAGAAGGCCGCCGCCGTCCGAGAGCTACTCCGAAGGGACGTAGTGACGCGACGTGTTGAGAGGAGGCCTCAGACCCCCCTGACACGACCCCCGAGGGGCATGGCGGGGGAGCTGTGATACCCTGAACCCGCGGGGTAGTCGGTCTTCGTAGGAGGCCGGCTTCGAGCCCCCGCGCTCGACGGCTCGAGGGGGGAACCGGTCACGCGCGATCCTCTCGGGCCGTTGTCTTTCGACTACCAGTCTACCGGCAGCATCGGGACCGTCTGACCCGCGAGCTCGTGGTGAGAGTCGTCGAGGAACTGAATCCGGCCCTCCCGCACGTAGAGATGGCAGACGTCCCCCTGGACGTTGACCTTCGTCACGAGGGAAGGGGAGAACGTCGGCGAGCTCTTAGGACCGCTCCTGGTCCACCTCGGATCGAACTGGTGGATCTCCTCGCACCCCGGGCAGTGGAAGACCCACCACGCCTCCTCAGGCCCGTCGACAGGGCGGTGACGGACGGACTTGATCAGAGGAACGCTCATCGGCCTCGGTTGTGCCGGTTGTGGATCCGGTTGTAGCCGACCGGACCGTCCGCTGGATCAGCAGGTTCCCTCGAGAGCCCCTGAACGTCCTCGACCAGCCTCTGCAGCGCAGGGCTCTTCGCAAGCTCACCGGGCTTCACGTCCTTCACAGCTCGGTTGAAGCGCTCGACATCCGCCTCGGAGATCTCTGGGACACTCATGCCCCCCAGCCTACCCGATCTCGAGCTCTTCGAGCATCCCCCAGCGCCCCCGATGCTCCCCGGTCACGAGCATCCCCAGCGCTGCCCAGCATCCCCGACGCTCACTGGTCACCGATGACTGGTCCGAGGGGGAGGGGGCCGCTTTTGCCCCCGAAAATTTTTTAGGGTAAACCCCTTCGACAGTAGAGGTTACGCACTTTTCGGTAGCGAAAATCCGTTCGGGTTGCCCCTAAGGAATTCGGTAATAGCTGAATTACGGGTCAAAAACACACGGGGTTACTGCGGGTTTGATTTGAGAATCGTGCGTGTATGTACGCATGAATCATTCGTTGCGTGCGCATATGTACCCCCCACCTACATACCATGCGCATATAAATGACCCGCTCTCCATATGCTTATGTGTGTACGCATATGCACCTATGTGTGTGTGATATCACCCACTCAGGCACCCCTGTACAGGGCACCCCTGTGCATGCGCCTGCACTACGCTGCCCCACGTACCCTGCCCCCCTGCCCCCTGTACGGGGTGACCACACGCGCGTGCACGTTGAAACCTACACATGGCCCCCTCCCCCTCCCTTGCGTAGGGGAGGCCTGCACATAGGCTCCCCCGATAGCCCCCCTCCATAGGCCCCCCTGTGGGAGGGTACCTGAGGGGGGAGCATAGGGAGGCCCCATGGGTGGGGGGTGCAGGGAGGCCCCCCTATGGGAGGCCCCCCAGAGGGCGGGAGGCGACTGTACGCCGTGGGCTGGGGGCTCTCATCCCCGGGAACCCTGACCGGCCCGGCGATCTCCGCCGAGACGATTCCCCCGCCGCGACGAGCTCGAGCGGACAGGCGCGGGCGGCGCGGCGCGCGGGCCGCGGGCCCGGCTCGCCGGCCATCATGCGAACGGGTAAACCTCCCGCTCCCGCTCCTCGCGCCGTTGCTTGCGCTTCTCCGCGCGCTCCGCCTTCTCCTTCTCCGCGGCTTCCTCCGCGGCCACCGCTTTCGCCACCGCGGCCAGATACGTCGCGCGCTGCTTCTCCACAATCGCCCGGCCCCGGAAGATCGCCACGCGGGCGAGCCATCGGCCGCGGGAGCGTAGGCGCCGGCCCACGGTCCAGGACAAGGCCCGAGGGGCCAGGACCCGATACAGGGCTCGCGGGAGAATGCACCGGGCCAGGACCAGAGCCCGGACCGGGCCGGTGACCGGCGCGGCCAGGGGCGGGAGCGCCGGGGCCTCCCGCGGGGCTTCCTCGCTCAAGGCTTCTCTCCGTCCGTGGATCCCGTGCCCGCGTACGCGTCCCGCGCGGCCGTCCGGCGCGCCCGCTTGGGGGCCGGCTCCGGCCACGGGCTCCCGGTCACGTTGTAGGTCACCCCGCCGAGGGTCAGGGACGTGACCGCGTCCGTGGGGATCGATCGGCGGAAGCGCGCGTCTTCCTTCCGGCTCTGGTCCCCGGCCATGGTGTAGACCCAGACCAGCCCGTGATCCTGGGGACGGTAGGCCGAGGGGCCGCCGGCCAGACCCTTGCGGGTGCGCTCGCCGAGGATCGCGCGCATGGTGCGCGGGTCGTTGACTTCGGCCGTGGTGATCCCGCCGGCCCGCTTGGCGGTCTTGCGGTAGAACGTGACGGAGAACAGGCGGCCAGAGGATCCGAGAATCAGGGCGCGCGCGCGTTCGGGGGTGATGGTTTCAGTGCTCATGAGGTAGGTCCTTTCGGTTGCTCTGATTGTACGGTGATCGCCGCAAGGATTCAAGAGGTTTCCTCGATCTCCATCGCGATTGCCACGATCTCCATCGCGCGCATCATGAGGCGGGATTGAGGATTCCACCCCGACCCCCGCGCCATCATGCGATCCTGAAGGACCCCGGCAGTGTTCCGGATGACCTCCGCCAGGAGTTCATCCCCCGCGCGGTCCACGGTCTCCCGCGCGCGGTAGAACAGGTGCGTCACGTCGTCACGGGTCAAGGCTTTGGGGGGTTCGTTAGCGGCCATCGGTCGATCCTTCCGGGTGAGAGATTCCAGCGGCCCGCAACGGCGCGGCCCGCGACTGTCTGCCGCGCTCGGCGCGACTCCTGCCAGGGGCCAGGGCCCCCGGCCCCGCGGCCCCCTACAGGACCGCGTCCGGGTCGTACAGGACCCCGTCGGCGATCCCGGCGATATCCGCGGCGATGCCGTCGGAATCCGTGGAGACGGCCTCCAGGGGACGCACGACCAGCCCGATGCCGGTCCACTCGATGGGGCCGGTGATGATGACCCCGGCCATCTTCATGATGACCGTGGTGCCGATGATGGCGCGGGCGGCCGCGGGGGGTTCGGGCAGGGTTGCGTGTGCATTGCTCATGGTAGGTCCTTTCGGGGCTTGAGGGTTCCGCGTCCGGGTCGGATTCAACCGGCCCGGGCGCCGAACCCCCCGCCGAGGGGCGAGGGGCCGCGGGTTACGCGTGGACGACGGATCGGCCGGCCACGGGCTCCGACTCGACCATCTCCACCGGCTCCGCCAGGGAGATGCGGCGGAGGTTCCCGCGCTCCCGCTGGCGCCGGATCCGGGCGGCCGCCATGGCGCCGGTCACGGGCTCGGAAACGTCGTGACGGGTCTGGGCGCCGGCCGCGGAGTAGGTGTAGGTGTGGATGCGGTACATGGTAGGTCCTTGGGTTGGGCCCCCCGTAGGGGGCCGGGTTGAACAGAACGCCCAACCTAAAGCAGGAAGCGTGCCATAACGCGGTGATCGCCGCAGAAAGTTGCAAGTGCACGCGCGGCAAGGCTTTACGGTGATCGCCGCTATGCGATGATCGGCGCAATCCGTAAGGTGGATCTTACAAAGGCCTTAGAACGTAAAGCGGCCCCGGAGCTACCACACTCCGGGGCCAGGACCTACCATCCCGGGCCCTTGCGGGGCCCGGAGCGGTTGTCAGATTGCGCGGGTTTCCCCGCTGGACCAACTTAACGCCGATCGCCGCACTCAGCAACCCCAAACCGCTGGAAACGCTGGAGATACGGACTCGAGCCCACAGGCGCACGCCGACGGGGCCTCGGGCGCCCCCCTCGCGCGCTCCGTGCCTTAGTGCGGTACTCCGTCGCAACCGTCCTTCCCGCAACGGATGCAGCCCACGGGATCCCCCACGCCCACGTCGTCCGGCCCGTACAGGGCGCCGCACACATAAGGCACGTCCAGCCCGTGGGGCGCGCCCACGGAGTCCTCCCAGGACACTCCGTGTCCGAGGCCTTCCATCATGAGGTAGTGACCGAACGTCTCCGCGGACGGGTCACGGTCCCCGCGGTGGGAGAGCTTGGTCGCGCGCTCCTTCGCCGCGTCGCGCCAGTGAAGCGCGATCGAAAGGGGAAGGGACAGGGACCCGGCCTTGCGAAGGTTCGCGCGGGTGACTCCGGCCAGGAACGCGGCCGCGATCTCCCAAGCCTCGTATCCCGGCTCGCCGCACTGGTCCAGGACCTCCCCGCGGACCCCGTCCCCGTATTCGTCCGTGGCGTCCGCCCACGCGTTGGCGTGGACGCATAGGGCGGCATGGCTGAGGATTTCCAGGGACGTCGCGACGTCGCGGGTCTCCGCGAATTCTCCCAGGTCCACCCACTCCCCGGGGCTGCTCGGGAACGCGTCCCCGTAGCAGAGGATGAACGCGTCCACCTCCATACGGTTCAGCTCCCGCCAGCGGCCCGGCTGGGCCTCCCGGCCATCATGGGGGCTCCGCCAGCGATCGGCGGAGTAGAACACGCGCGCGCTATCGCGCGTCATGAGCAGGATCCCGGATTCGGGAACGGTCGGGGCTTCGAGTGTTTCGATCATGGTAGGTCCTTTCGATTCTTGACCTCCTGATCATAGCGGTGATCGCCGCACTACTCAAGAGGGAATCGGGATTCTTTTGCAGGCGCCTGCACCAGAGCCGAGCGTACAGGCGCGGGCTGAGGGCCCCGCGGGCCCGGCGGCCCCCCGGCCTACCGCGCTCCGGGCCCGCCGAGGATGAATTCCTCGCGCGCGTCCTCGCGCTCTTGGCGCGCAAGATCGGCGGTATCCTCGAAGCAGTACGCGCGCTCCCCGTCGTCCGACAGGATGGACCCGTCCCCGAATTCGAGCCAGCGATCGCCCGACCATTCCGGAGACTCCCAATTGCCGGCCATCCCGGCCGCGTTCGCGCCGAGGGTCGGGGCCATGACGGCCAGGATGCCGCGGACGACCTGGATATCGTCCCCGGCCAGGACCCGGTCCGCCACGACGTGGGCGTAGCTCGTGCGGTCCTCCAAGGCCTCGCCGATCTGGGCGCGGAGACGGTTGACGGTCAGGGTCACGGGCGAGGGGCGGTAGTCGATGGCGTTCATGGTAGGTCCTCGGGGTCAGGGGTTGATTTGACTCCCTGAGTATATCGGCGATCGCCGCACTACGCAAGAGGGATCCCCGATCTTTTTTCGACGCTCCGCGCCGAGTGCGAGCCTACAGGCGCGCGCCGGGCGCCCCGCGGGCGGGCGGCCCCGGCGGGCCCGCGCCCTACGCGGCCGCGGTCGCCGGCTTGGGCTCGGGCTTCGCGGCCCCGGGCACCTCGATGCCGAGGACCATATCGGCCGCCTTCTGCGCGCGGCCCGCGGCCCACACCAGAGCCTTCGTATCGTCCGCCAGGGTGCTCGTCCAGCACCGGAGATAGGCGGCAGTGTTCTCGACCGTGTCCGGAGTGTCGATCCCGGCCGCGCCGAGAACGAACGCCGCGGTCATCTCCGCCACCAGCTCCTCCCGGCTGTAGCTGTGGTCCCCGTGCAGGCCGGTCAGATCGCGCTTGAGCCGGGTAGCGTGCCCGGTCGAGTGTCCACACTCGTGGAACGCGACCCCGAAGAACGCCGCGCCCGTCACGAACGCGGACCGCTCGGGGAGCCGGATCGTATCCAGAGCCGGCGAGTAGCACGCGCGATCGCCGCCGTAGGTCAGGGTCGGGCCGCCGGCCACGTACTCGGCCAGGATCCGGTCCCCTTCGGCGAGTCCTACCGTGGGGTCCGCGTTCGCCCGGGGCTCCGCGGTCATCCGCTCGGGCAGGTCGTCACACTGGGAGGTGTGAAAGACGTTGAACGTCCGCATCAGGGGGATGACCTTCTCCCCCTTCGGGGCCTTGTCGTCCTTGATCTTCAGAGGCTTCCAGAGGATGACCTGAATTGACTTCTCGCCCTTGCGCACCATGCCGCCCGCGCTCCGCGCCTGATTGAACGTCAGGAAGCGGGGGGAGCCGGGGAACGGTTCCAGGGACAAAAGGACGGCGTTGATGCCGCGGTAGGGTCGGCCCGTGGCCGCGTTCCGCGGCATGCCGAGCCCGGCCCACGGTTTCCGCCACGGGACGACTCCCTTGCGCATGGATTCGATGACCCGCGCGTTGATCGCGGCGTAGAGTTCGGCCTGAGTCTGCTTTGCCATGGTAGGTCCTTTCGGGTTGGGGTTGTTTCTGACTCCCTGAATATACGGTGATCGCCGCACTTGCACAAGAGGGAATCCGATTCTTTCTTTTCCCCTTGCGGTGATCGCCGCACGCGGTAGAATGATGGTGAGCGCGGATGGCCCCGGGCCCCGGCAAATCACCGGCAAGGTACCAGGGCGCCGATCGGCCCGACGGGGTCGGCCCGGCGCGGGCCCGGGGCCGCCGTGTCTCCCTATCACGTGCGCCTTCGGCGTGCGTCGCACGCACGGCGCGGCGCGCGCGGGGGGAGGGCCGGCCGGCCTATATTCTGCTGAGCTTTGCGACTGTACGTGTCGCCCTTTCAGCCCTGCAAACCCCTCTTCTCCAGCACCTCGTCCAGGATCTCGTCTGCGAGACGCTCCAGCTCCAGCTCCTCCTCGACTGTGAGGACATAGGGAGATCCCCAGCCGAGCTCCGTGTTGATCTCACGCAACCGGAGGAGCTGATCCTCGTCGAGCTCATCCACGCAGGCGATGCGAGTCTTCTCCTCGAGCAGCTCCTGGTAGCCGGCGCGCCGAGGCCGGGTGAATCTCCGCAGACGGTTGACCATGCGCCTGTGTGCCACCCGGCAAACTGAGTTTCGGTCCCAGAGAAGGCGGGCCAGGAAATGACCCCCCCTCCCCGTTTGTTTTCGCGGCCAGCTCATGCCGAAGACATCGCCGATTCCGCGCGACTCCTCGCCTGTCGGGCGAGCAAGCGGCCGTAGTTCTCACCGGTGGAGCGCATGAACTCGAACACGTAGCTCCGGCACTTGGGGTGCGTCTTCCAGTCGCGCCGCGGACTCGTCACCACCACCCACGCGGGCAGCTTGCTGTCCTGGTTCTCGACCTCGGCGCACTCGACGTATCTGGCGATGAGGGTCTCGGGCTTGTGGCGCTGGCAGACATCTTCGATGAGCCCCACGGTAGCCGCGGTCATCGGGACCTTGACGTACCGATTGCTGCTGTTCCCCCGGCACTCGCCGATCTGCGCGCTGGCCGCCTTGAGGCGCCGACGCAACGAACCGTCCAAGTTGCGGCCGAGGTGCAGCTCGACGGCGCGCACGCGGATGCCGTTGCCGCAGTCCAGGCCGGCAGAGCCCTTGACGCGCGAGTAGAACTCGACTCCGGTCATGTTCTCAGCCATCGATCCCGTCCTCCTTCTTGATGTACTCCACCAGATGGCGGATGAGTGCCCAAGCCGCAAGATCGTCCCCAAGGACGAGCATGCGCACGATGGTCCGTTTGGTCGCCCCCCTGTCAATTCGCTCGGTCACGCCGGCACCTCCATGCCGGGCTGGTCCGCGATGGCCTCCCGGAGCGGCTTCGGGGTGAAGTGGATGTCTCGCTCGATGCTCAGCCCGCGGAGGGGGAGAACAAGCCCTTCCAGCTCGGGAATCGACACGTAGCCCAGCTCGGGCTCGCCGACGTCGTGGCCGAGGAAGCAGTAGCCGAAGGCCAGCTCCCTGTCGGGGCTCAGCTCGGTGAGGAGCCACGTCGCGGCCCCGCACGGGTTGAACAACTTGATGTGGCAGATCGCATCGAGGCCCTCCCCGTCCTGGGAGTAGAGCGCGGGGATCTCGGTGTCGTCGGGAATGAGTTTCATGGCGGTTCTCCTTGTTGGTCCACCATGATTATACGGTGATCGCCGCGGAAGTCAACCCCTGTTGCTCGCCCATTTCCAGAGGAGCCAGGGCCAGATGAAGAGCCCCAGCAAGAACAGGCCGGCGATGTGCAGGTGCCTGCACTTGCTCCGGTCGTCGATCATGGGAGCAGCTCCCGGGCCATGGCGATCGCGTGCGGCTTCCCGTCCTCCAGGTCACGGACGAACTGCACGGCCGCGGCGCCGTCATCGACCGCGCCGCACTCGCCGATGAAGCGCTCGCAGTCATGGCAGGCCTGCAACTCCAGGGGGGCATGCTGCGTGCTCTCACAAGACGAGACGAAGTAGCCTTGGCACTTCTCAGAGCACGCGGTCCACGCGCTCGGCGCTGCCGCCGGTGATTGGTTTGGCATGGTGGTCTCCTGTAGGTCCGCCACCATTATACGGTGATCGCCGCAGACTTCAAGTGGAATCCTCGGAACGCGTGCGGCCGCATCGGGAGCAGTCCCACAGCTCCGGGTGTCGCTTGCTCTTGACGTGCTCGATCAGTCGAGCGCAGATCAGGCAGAAGAGTCGCATGCGACTGTCTCCGGGCTCGAAACCAATAAAGACGGCCCCCGTCGCCGAGCGAGTCAGCTTTACGACGGGGGCCGCGGACCTTTGAGGAGAAGGGGCTCCAAGCCCCCGCCCTCGCCATTTTGTCAGATCATGCCGGCCAAGTCTTCGCGACTCAGCGCGGCGGTGTGGATGTCCTCGTCGCCCCAGACCGCCCGGAAGCGAACGCACTCACTCGATTCCGCGCCCGGGTGGGCCTTGTAGCCCATCACCTCGCAGGACTCGTCGTCCACCCGGAGAACCGGGACCTCCTTCGAGACGTGGAGCGCGTAGTCCGGCTCTCCGTCCGCCTCTGCCGGAATCCAATCCACCGTGGGTCGGTCGAACGAGATCGACTCCGGCGGATCGTCCTCGTTGCGCATCACCTGGAGCCGGGCCATCCGGGCCAGGAGCCTCTCGGCCGTGCCGCTGTCCACGAGGGCCACGGCCATCTTGGCCGGCCGGAAGTTGGAATTGCCGGAGAACCCCTCCAGCGCCACGAACCCCGTCCGCACCCCCGCCTCGTCCCCGCACTCCGGGCACTCGCCGAGAGTCGCGCTCTCGGCCCCGAAGAAGATGTCCTCGTGGAGGAACCAGCCCCCACAGAAGCCTCGGCACTTCCACGCTTGAATCTCGTCTCTCATGGTGGTTCTCCTCGTTGGTCCACCATCATTGTACGGTGATCGCCGCGAAGTTCAACCCCCCGCGGCGATTCTTTTCAGACCGGCGCTCCCGCCCGACGGAGGCGCCGCGCTCGGAGCCGTGCCAGCCTCTGCGTCTGCACCTCCAGGCAGTCCGCCCGCCACTTAGGCGCGCTACTGTCGTTGCAGGTAGACGCGTCCAAGTAGGACTTGGGGCAAGTGTAGTAGAAGGGGCCCATGGACTCGTCCATCGGCTTGTAGCCCCACCCGTCGCCCGTGCCGCGGGAAAGCAGGTGGCATCCGATCCAGACGGTCTCCGTGCCGCTCGCGCGCTTGACCGTCCGATTGAGAGTCCAAAGCACGTTCCCGCGAAAGCAGTGCCGGAGGTTTTCCGACTTGCCCGTGGGAGTCTCCCAGTTGAACTCCCGCAAGATCTCGTCGGAAAGACTCTTCCGCGACGCACCGTAGGTGTAGTACCAGCCCATGATGATCTCCTCTGTAAGGTCCACCACCATTATACGGTGATCGCCGCGGAATTCAAGGGATCAGATCGCCGATTCCTCGGCGTCTCTCATCCTTCGCGATCCGGACCTTCCACGCGGTGTCGATCGAGCGCCGCGCCTGGAAGGCACCGCGGACCCACTCCTGAAGAGCGTCCAGCCCCACCACCTGCGGCGGCGCGTAGGAGTCCCAGAGGAGAACCCCCGGATCAGATCCGTGCGGGAGGGACAGACTCACCGACGGGTTGCCGTCATCGTCGACGGAAGTCTCGTGCAGCACGGTCCCGTCAGAGAAGTAGCTGCTCGCCGGGAATGCCCCCGTGCACGCGCCGTGCTCCCCGTAGAACCGGACCCCGGCGACCGCCATCCTGTCGCGGAGGGAAGTCAGGCCGTAGTTTCCCTCGACCTCGATGATCCTTCCGGGCTCGTCCTCGCCATCGGAGCACCTACCGGAACGGATCGCGTCCGCGGTCATCTCTCCGCCCAACTCCCCTTCCAGGAAGGGGGCCGCGTTCTCGATGTCGTCCGGGTGAATTCGGAAGCTTGTGTATGCGCGTTCGCCCATGATTGGTTCTCCTCGTTGGTCCACCGCCATTGTACGGTGATCGCCGCGAAGTTCAAGGGATCAGTTGGGAAGAATCGCGGCAGCCGCAAGGCCGCGACTGTCTGCCAGGGCCGGCGGTGGCCCCCCGCCTACCACTCGTGCTCGGGAAGATCGGCGTGCTTCATTGCGTCACAGTCGAACTTGACCCACCGGGCTCCGAGCCGGGCGGCCTTCTCCATGACGGGAATCAGGCTCGGGCACCCCGCGCCCTCGATATCCTCGGGGTCGGACACGTAGATCCACCACCCGAACTCGTGGTGCTCGATCACGAGCGACGTGCTCACCTCGTCGTGGACCTTGTCCACCGACGCGGGAAACTCGGTGAAGACCCGCGCGAATTGGAAGGCCTTGGGGTCGGCCTTCTTCACCGCCTCCGTCATGGCCTCCGCGTCGAACTTGGAGCAGGTGAAGGTCCGTTGCTTCCCGAACCCGATCAGGGTCACGTCGACCTTGCCCGAGTGACCGCCGAGCTTGCGCGCGTCGTCCAGGGAAAGGTGCGCCGTGCTCGCGTCCATGACGAGAATCAGCCCGTCGTGGTTCCGCATGGAATGGGAATTGAAGTCACTGCTTCGGTGCATGATGTTCTCCTCGTTGGTCCACCCCCATTATACGGTGATCGCCGCAGAACACAAGGGTAAAAAGATGGGGCCCGAGCAACAAGCTCGGGCCCCTTGGACCTACGGAGAACCTACCGACCCCAGCGGCGCAGGAGCCCGAGCCATCGCCACTGCGGTAGCGGATACCGCGGAGGGGGCGCCCTCGGGATCGGGCCGTCCAGGACCATCGGAATGCGCCTCAGCCGAGCCGCGGCTTTCTCCCCAGCTCGGCCGTCGAACATCGGGAACACTGTGGGCGGGTCCACGATGTAGATACTCCCGCGGTACCCCGCGAGATGCGCGATGCGAACTCTCTGGAGCCACTCCTCCGGCGGCCCCTCGACTCGATAGGACTGGCAAGGGACATACCGGCCCCCGCGCCACTCCACCACGAGCACTTGCCGCCGTCCGGGGCTCAGCTCGGCCCCTTGGCTTGAGCGATCGCTCCAGACACCCGGGCGGTACACCCGGTCCGCTCCACCACGTAGTTGAAGCCCGCTCCCGTCGCCAGGAGATCGAGCGCCGCGGCCGTTGACGCGAGCGCCTCACCCACATTGGCCCCGCGATCGTAAGCCTCATTGGATGCGCGGTTACGCCACGTCCGGCCTCTCTCCAGCTTGCCGCCCTGTTCGATGGCGTCTCGAACGCCCAGCTCGAACGCCGCGACTGTCTCTGCCATGGTCTCCTCCTGCTCGGGAAAAGTGATCCGTCAAGATCGCGCGCGCCGTCGCGTGCGACCCCCGACCCGCTTTGGTTATCCCGTCGTCCGGCCCGAGTCGGTTCGGCCGGAGTCGCGGGTGTCAGCTAACGCATCATGGTGATCTCCCGTTCAAGTGACACCTCCATTATACGGTGATCGCCGCGGAACGCAAGGCCTCATTCGCCGCTTTGATCTTGTGGGCCGCGCCGTGCGAGCGAATGACGATGGAACGCCGGCCGTCGCTTGCGCGCGCGCCGTCGCACAGACCGCACTTGTCGCACGTCGTCCGCGCGCCGTTCTCGGGCCCTGCCGGACACCCGATCTCGCCCGCCATCGGCGTCCCTTCGGCGTCCACGCGGAAGGTGCGCCACCCACGCCGTTGCGCCTCCGCGAACTCGGCCGGGGTATCTACGCTCGCCATCAGCAGACCGCGCAGAGAGGGAAAGCGCGTCCACGCATGAGAGTATCCAGTCCAGCGGCGCGCCTTGCTCACCAGACGGCGCAAAACGCGCGTGGGGACGCTCGCGGGGTCGCCCCAAGCGCCGAGCCGGACCGTCTCACCGTCCAGTAGGGTCGACGCTTCAGCCAGGGACACGCGAGGGTAGGAGCCCGCGAGCACCGCCTTGGCCACCATCAAGGGACCGCGGAACGCCACCACGTAGCATCCGCCATCGCGGTACTTGCAGTCCCCACAGACGGACGCATCCGCTCCCGACTCGATAGCCTTGTGGGGGAGGGGGGCGCGCTCGGGGTCGGGGATGAAATAGACCTGGACCATCGGCCCGGTCTTTTCGTTGTCACTGCGACGCACGAGCCCGGTCGCGACGCCCACGATGGGCTCGCCATTCAACCGGCTCGGGCCCGCATAGAAGATGAATCCGTTCGGTCTCGGCATGATGGGGTTACTCCTCAAGGTCCGTCTCCATTATGCGGTGATCGCCGCAGAACTCAAGGCCCGATTTAGATTCTTTTCGGGGTTGTGTTCGCGGTGATCGCCGCTATAGTGTGGGTGGACCTAAGAGGAGAACCCAAGATGCCAGACCTGAAAGAGACCCGCGCGAGCCGCATCGAACGCGCGGCCGCGGCGCTCCTGAGGCGCGTCGATACCCTGACCACCCCCGAATTCGAGCGGGGAGCGGAACGGCCCGAACGGGAAGAACTCCGCGCCGCCCTCGGGCAATGCAGTCTGGCCGACGAACACGGCCAGATGGAGCACGGGATCGCGTGCGCCGCCTGCGGCCGCATCATGCAGCGGCGCGCCGTCGGCTACCGGCTCCTGCCGGCTCGGCCGCCGGCGGATCCAGACGAGACCGCCTCCCGGGCCATGGAGCGGGAATGGAACGAAGAAAGAGAAACTTCGGATTCCCCTTGACATCCGCGGTGATCACCGTATAATGGGGGTGTCGAGGCGAGACCTGAGAGCCAGACCTCGACATCCTCGCTGTCGGCGGCCCTTGGGTCGCCGCGGCGGGGGCCCCCCTCCATCGGAGGGGGCGCCGCCGGCCCGAGGGGGGCGGCGCGCGGCTCCGCGGAAGTATTCTGCTGGAGGTCGCGCCTGTATGTAATCGGCTTGAGCCCCGGGCGGGCCTACTCTCGGGGGAGGGAGGCCGCCTGGGGCCTCCGGCATCACATTCTGCAAATCGCCGCGACTGTATGTAATCGAGCGATCGTGGCGAGCTCGAGCTCAGAAGTTCCTCTGCCAGGGCATTCTGCCGGTGCGCCGCGCGACCTCGAGGGCCTTGGAATCATCCACCTCGGGAAGCCTGAGGGTGAACCCCTCCTCGAGCACGGTCACGAGCCCGAAGATGATCAGGCCGAGCACCAGCCAGACCATCAGGAAGATGCCGGCCACGGCGTAGAGGGGCCCTCTCCACAGGAATGACCCCCTCCACCCCTTCAGAATTCGAAGGAACGGATCGAGGAGAGCCGAGCAGACAGTCGCGGGCGGCATGGGATTTTTTTGGCTGTGAGAAATGACCCCCTCCCCCCTTTTGCTCAGCCGGGACCGAAACTCTCGGTCAGGTGAGGATTGACCGCGCGCACCACGTCGGCGAACTTCCGCGGCTTCTTCGGCCTGGGGTCCATCTTGCTGTAGCTCTCGGCGTTCGCGTTCCGCATGCCGTCGACGCGCCGCTGCGCCACCATGTGCGGAGGAAGCCCCGTGGCCGCGCAGATCTCGGCGTTGAGCCTCTCCGCGTCGACCACCTTGACGGGATCCGGGCCCGGCGGGCCGCCCAGGATTTCGGCCCACCGGTCCGGCGCGAAGATCGCAGGCACCTTCCGCTCGATCCAGGACTCGTGGAAGGTGACGGCATCACCTCTCTTGAACCCGATCGTGTACAGGTCCAACTCTCGAGTGAGGCTGATCACCTTCCCACGGCACCCGCGGCGATCCTCCTGCGGCCCGGACCAGACGTACTTCCCGACCGCAGTCCGCTCCCTGGGAGAAATCACGCGCTTGATCTCGACCTCGTCGCCGCATTTCAGGCCGTGCCGGCGCCATGAATGGGACGGTGCAGGCGAGTGCACCCCCTTCTTCGGGGGGATGAGCTCCGCGTGGACAGGCGGGGAAGCCATAGGCGAAGGCGTCGGCGAATGAACGGCGACGCTAACGTCCTCAAGACCCTCGTCGTCCTGGTAGGTGTAGGAGTATGACCGCTCCGTGCACTCCGCGCGCTTCTTCCGCGCCTCGCGCTCCTCGGCCCGCCCCTGCAGCATGTCGATCTTGGCCTGGATGCGGTCCGGGGTCTGGACCTGACGCTTCTCGGCGCGCTTACCCCTGGACTTGAAGTTGAACAGGCCAGAGAAGAGGCCGTCGAGGCCGAGGGCCTCTGCGACTCGCTTCAGGATGGGGGTGGGGTCGGACATGGCTGCCTCCGAGAGTTCGGCGATCATCGTAATAACCAGGGCGTGGGGAAGCAAGGGGACCATAAGCGCTTTCGTCGCAGTTTAGGCGTCGTATTCGGCTCAATCGGACCTCAAACGGGGGGTCAAGAGGCCTTTTCGAGCCCAATCCTGCGTAATCCTCCCCTCAGGTGGGGATTTCGGCCCTATTCTGCAAGCGAGCGTCCCGTTTGGGCTGCACTAATCGCCACCCACCTACATTATCCCCTCAGCTCCCCCGCTCCCTGATATTCGGCGATCCCCTATTGGCTTTCCCGGTGATCGCCGTAGAGTAGGGGATCATGAGCCGATTCGGAAGACCTGTCACCTACTGGCGAGACTCCCACTCCTCTGGGGTGTGGCATTGCTACCGGAAGAACAGAGACGCGCGCCGGGGTGCGGCCGATGGCTACATCCCCATGTGTGGTGATGCCATCGATCTCTCCCGCATTGGGGGGCAGGCATTGACCCGTCCTGAGCCTGTGCTCCGGTGCTCGGGCTGTGATTCAGCTGAGATCCGTCTCTTCAAGAGGGACGAGAGTCTCCCTATGTCGGCTCCTCAGTTGAGGGGAGATTCCTGATGCCCGCCCAGTTCATCGTCAAGTGGAGATCGATCGGGGTGGCTGGGCACAATCCCTACCGGCCCCATCAGATCAGATACGGCCCGTGGATGCGCACCGCTGCTTCCTGTGACTCCTATGCCGAGGCGCGCGAGCACTTCGATCGGACCAGGGGCTCAGGGGTCGTCGACCACGCCATCTTCTACCGGGGGCTCCGGTTGGTCGACGGTGAGGGGGTCGAGATCCGCCGGGGCGCTACCTCGGCCCAGTGGGCTCGCTACAAGGAGGCCTGGGAGGAGATCGCCGCGGCCGAGCAGGATTCATCCGAGGGCAGAGTCCCTCCTGACATCGAGGACCTCTGATGCGTGACGACCAGTACCAGGAAGACGTACTCCCCGGGTGGGCTCAGCGGAAGCTCGCGTCACTACGTGAGAAGCTTCGTCGAGAGGACGCCGATCGAGCTCAGCTCGAGGTGGATCTCGAGGCCAGGGTCCAGAGGAGCAGGGTGGCTGAGCGGGTACGCGTCGGCAGACTGATAGCCGACCACGCAGCTGATCTCCGGAGAAGGTTCCCGCTGGTGGGGAACACCTCAGCCGCGCTCCTACTCTGGTCACTACGGGACTCTTTGTTGTTGGGGGAGTTGCCCGCGCCCCTATCGGAGCCGGGAGAGGATCCGCCCAAGAGCGTCCGCGTCCGGATCCCGGTCGCCGTCGACCCGAAGGGGAGCTGGATCGCCCGCGGATACACAGGCCAAGACCCGGACGGCACCTTCGACGAGATGCCCAGCCTCCTCGGGATGGGAGAGGCTCACTACTTCGTCGAGGCCACGCTCGCGATCCCGGAGGCCAAGACGGTCGAGGGGGCCGCGTCGCCGGCGGAGGATTCCCGATGATGGGTCCTACCGAGCGAGAGAAGAAGCTCCCCGTGTGGGCCCAGGAGAGGCTCGCGGCACTTCGAGGCGAGGTCAAGTCCTCGCGTGACCGTCAGGCCAGGATGGAGGCGGCGCACGCTGTCCTGACCGGCCGGGAGTGGTTCACGCTGCGTGGGCCGCACGAGGGCTTTGACGTGGACCCCATCCGGCTGTTCACGCTATCGCGGGACGGCGCGCACTGCGTCTGCTCGCTGGGGGTGATGGACCTCCTCCTGGTGGGGAGAGGGGGGTTGTCCGCGCCCCTATCTGAGCCCGACGAGGATTCGGTCCAGGGCGGCGGCATACGCCGAGGCCTGGAAGGAGATCGACGGCAATGAATAGCCTGGAAGCACTACGACAGCTGCACGAGAAGACGGTGGTCGAGCCGTGCGACCCCGACGTGACCGACGGCGAGGTGTTCATGCGCGGAAACCTGATCGCCGACTTCGGAGCGGGCACCCTGCCTGACGACGTGGCCGTCACCAACGCACACCACTACGTAACCATGTGCAACGCACTGACCCCGCTGATGGACGGCGTGAAGGAGCTGGAACGGTTCGTGGACAGGAACCGCGAGTCCCACGCTGAACGGTGTCCCTGGGCATGGGACGGCGCCTGCGATTGCGGGTTTGCAGCCGCAGACGAGGCGCTGGCCGGCGTGTTGCGCTCCCTGTCCGCCAGCAGCGCCAAGGGGAGCAGCCCCTACTCCTGCCCGTCCTCGACGTGCAGCACTGTTTTCTTGTCGATGCCCCAGGTCTCGCACTGCCCGGCGTGCGGCATCGAAGTCCCAGACGGATGGCTGAAATGAGTGACGATCAATCCACACCGAGCCCCGCGCCCGAGCTGACCGCGGCTGGCATGACCCACCACGGAGACGGCCGGTGGTCGATGCCCGGGGTGAGCAAGCGCTTCGACACCCGGCACGGGCGGGAGATCCTCGCCCTGCTCCAGGCCGCCTGCTCCGCGGGGGACTTGCTCGAAAGACCAGCCACCACCCTCGTCGAGGCCGCCGAGGTCATCCGAAGCCTGCGCAACGAACTCATGGCCCGGGGAGGCTGCAAGGCCTCTGTCGGACACCTCAGCGCGGCGCTCGTCAACCTGGACGGACCGATCAAGGACCAGCCCGATGTCTGATCCTAAGCAGCATCCCGAAAATCGCGTTCAGGTCGCCGACAATCTCCACCAGCACACCGGGATCCTCGTTGCCCTGGGCGCGCGGGTCAAGGCCCTGGAGACGGAGACGTTGTGGCTCAGGATCATCACCGTCCTGTGCTTCACGGCGGCAGTCTGGGCCATCGCCAAGAGCTACTCCCTCGGAGGCCCGGGCTGCGGGCACTGAGGCATGAACCAGCGCGCCAACCAAGTTTCCGCTGTACAAACTCTCGCCCGCAGGCCGCACCGCGCGGGCGGCGGCGATGGAGAAGACGGATGCCGATTAGTGATATCGAGCAACACAAATCCCCTGGCGTCGAGGGCCAGCGTTGGGGCGTGGACCCGTTCTGTGAGGACACTCGCGTGGAGGTTTGCGACAACTGCCTCAAGGCGTCGTGCTGGCACTACCTCTTCATGTGCGACGACTCGGACATCGCGGGCACCACGTTCATCTCAGTGCGCGATCTGCGGACCCTGGACCGCGAGAACGAGAGTTACTGGTGGCCGCGTACGTGGGGGAGTTCCCATGCCTGACCCGGCCCCCGAAAGCCTGCCGTTCCTCAAGATGCCGCCCGAACTGGGCGACGGCTACGCGTACCAAGCGATCCCGTTGCCGTTGGACGGGCACGCGCGACGAGTCATCGGGGAAGCGTTCGCGGATTGGGCGAACGAAGCGACCAAGGGCGACGACATCTCGTTCGAGATCATCCACATGACGCAGGAGGAATTCGATGAACTCCCCGAACTCTGACCTGCACGCCCTCCCCGCCGAGGAGCTGAACCGCATCGCGGCGGTGGAGGGGATGGGGTGGAGTGTGGACACGAGCGGCGGCTACAAGGCCGGCACGTTCCACGTTTACTCGTGGGACCCCTACCACGACATCCGCGACGCGAAGGCGCTGGACCAACCGGGCGACCTCCCCGAGATCACCGAACTCGATGAGGGTGGCTGGGAGTGCTGCCGAATCCCTGTAGTCCCGTTCGTTCCCTACGAGCCCGAGCACCGGGTCATCGTGACCGCCCCCACCGAAGAACGCGCCCGAACGATAGCCGCGATCCTGGCGCACCGCGCGAGAAAGGAGACGACATGAGCAAGACACCGAACGACGAACCCGTGATTGACTACGACCGCGTTGGAGACATCTTCAACGAGATCCTCGACGCAGGAGACTGGCGCGGAAAACGCCGGTCTATCGTGTTCTTCTTCACCGGCTTCGTGGTTGGCGCCCTCACGTTGGGCGCGATCATTTGGATGAACTGATGCGCTGCCTCAAGAACTTCATCTTGTGGGCGCTCAAGCGCAGGCGTTGCCGCTGTGGGGAGCCGTCCGGTCGAGACCAGTTCTGCGAGCGGTGCTGGCGGAGGATCTTCGATGCCTACTGAGATGATCTGCCGTAGCTGCGGCCGGACCTCCGGCATTGCAGTCGCGCGGAACACCTGGAGCACGCGGCTGTGCCCGTGCGGCCACCAATGGAACCCGCTGGCGGGCGGCTCGCGCGAGCACCGATGGGCACGACGGGAGACGTTCGGGTTCACCGCGTGCTCGGCCTGCGGGATCGTCCGCCGCGCCGACGGGAAGAACAAGCCGTGCAGAGGGCCGGTAGTTGTCCGGCCAAGGACCGATCACCCGGGCGAGAGCCCACAACCACAGGAGAGTTAGATGATTACCTTGAACGACGACCTCAGCCTTTCCGAGTACCAGACCCCGATCCAGGACGGCGAGCCCATTCCCCACGTCCGGGTTATGGCCCGAGACACCGGCCTCTACTACCTATGCATCGGAGGCAACTGCGGGTGGGACCTGACCAAGGATGAACTGGTGAAGACGCTGCCGATGCTGGCCCGGATCGTCGCCACCGAACGCGGGAAGGTGGACCACGTCTCCCCGGAACTGGCGGCGCGCTGAACAACGCCGGCCCCGGTGTCTCCGGCTGCCGCCCTTGGCCTCTCAAAGCAACCGGGGTGGTGGCTCAAGCATTCGAGCCGGGGCCGGCTCTTTCATTGGGAGTAACGAGGTGAAACGACTACTCGCTTGGCTTCTGGCGCGGATGCGCAAGAAGGAGGATTACGACCGCGAGTTCCACAAGGATCTGATGCGCCTCAAATTCATGGGCATCTGCCCAATCTGCTCCTACTGGCGCTTTGGTAGGGGCCACGGGTTCAAAGTCGGCAACGCGCCGGACCCGCACGATGGTTGCGTTGAGGCGAGGAGGGAGACATGAGCAAGACACCGGATAGGGGAGGGACGATGGGTAAGTGGACAAGATCGCGCATGGACGGGCAGTCGTACGCTCTGCTTGGCGAGGACATGACTCCGGTCCCGGTGGTGTACCTCTACCCACCGACCGGTGATCGCATCGGGCTATTCGGGCCTGACTGCCAGGAGTCGTCAGACGAAATCATTACCGCAATCGAGGTCAGAAGAGCGCGGATCGACGAACTCATGGGGGAGTTGCGGCGTCGCGAAGCATTGCACACCGCCGCCATCGCGGAGGCGCGGGCGGAAGGGAAAGGGGAGGAATTCCGCATCTGGAGCGCAGCTGTCAACGCAGAGTGCGATTGCGGCGGAAGCGGACCCGACAGCCCGAGGACGTGCTCGGCGTGCAACACCTACCACCGAGTCATGGCCGACCGCCGCGCCCGCCGCGCGAAGGAGGGGAGAGACGATGAAGGCGAGGCCCGGAAGGGCGCGACCGAGCGCCTCATCCAGAGGGCGTGCCCGGTCTGCAATCGCATGATCGATATCTCCAACCCCATCCGAGTCCTGAAGGGCGGACCCGAGAGAACCATCACCCAGTGCGCTCTCTGCTGCAAGACGATGTGATGAAAAAGCCACGCCCCAAAGAACCACTCGCCCTCGAGTCCCTGCCGCGCAGTAAGCCCCCCAACGGGATCTGGGTGAAACGGCTCTCGCCGGCCATGAAGCGCCGCGGACTCTGGGTGTCCGTGATGGAGTGCGAGGACTCCGGCCAAGCATCAAGGCACGCCAGCAACCTTCGGGCACGACGCGTCATCGTCCCCAAGGGAAAGTGGGGGTTCGCCGCGCGCACCATCAATGGCGTCCACCACGTCTTCGCCATCTACGGGAAGACCTCCTGAGCAATGAAAGGCCTTGAAGTGCGCGGTGATCGCCGTATAGTAGGGGTGCCGATACGAGACCCGAGAGCCCCCACCACGGAGCACGACATGGGCGAAATACGAGACAAGCTGGAGGCCGCGGGCTGGGACCTCACGTTCGAGGAGGAGCCCGATAGGTACGCCGGCATGTGCATCGGGGCTTCCCACCCCGTGCTCGGAGAGGTCGTGTGCGGCCAGAGCAGGCTCGAGGTCGCCGCCAAGTGGCAGGAGGTCCACGACGCCGCGATGGCCGAGGGCCTGGGCGGTGCGTCCCCCGCACAGTTCATGTTGGAGGTCTCAGAACTCCTGGGGGCGGCCGGCACGCCCGAGCTGATGCCCACCGACCGTCTTCGAGAAGCCCTGGAGAGGGTGCGGGCCATGCACCCCGAGTTCTCTGAGACGACGCTGGCCGAACGCCACAGCAAGCACGCGCAGTTCGTCGAGGACGTGCGGGAGCTGGTGGGGTTCATTGACGGCGACGAAGTTGGGGTAGGACAAGCTTCAGCTCTCGCCGCCGTCAGGAAGCACCTGGAGGAGCGCTCGTGAGCATCCCCGAGGTCACCTTCCTCCAGCTGGCGGTCATGAAGATCATCGGTAGCCGGACCGCGTCCGGTGCGAAGATCCGCAGGGAGCTCGACGCTCTCGAGACGAGGTCCCGATCCCGCGCCAGCTTCTACCAGCTGATGAGCCGGATCGAGCAGGCGAACCTCGCCCGCGGCTGGTACGTCGACAGCGTCATCGACGGATTCACCTGCAAGGAGCGGCACTACGAGCTCACCGGCCACGGAAAGAGATCGATCGGCGCCGCGCGCGACATGGCCGCCGCCAGCCCAGCCGCGCTGGAGAAGACCGAGGCCTCCCTACTGCTCTACCTCGAGACCTGCGCCGTGGATCTCTCCGGCCGAGTGCACATGGACAGGATGAACGCCGAAGACATGGCAATCATCGATCGATGGCTGGCCTCGGGGTTCGTCACGTTCGGACGGATCCGGATGGCCCACCACAACAAGCAAGGAACTCACTGGGTCCGGCTATCCGAAGAGGCGGCCGTGACCGCCGCCTTCGAGCGGCGCGCCAGAGCCCGAAGGGGCTGGACGAACCGCCGGTACGAGACCACCACCGAAGAGGTGCAGGCGCCTGCAGGAGAATTATCATGAGCCAGGAATCCAAGGGGCTGCTCGCCGGGCTGACCCCCGAAGAGGAGAGCGCGGCCAGGAAGGCTGTCGCCGCCGTGCGCGCCCAGAACATTCGGGCGGCGCTGGGCCTCCCCGAAGGGGATGGGATCGACGTCCACATCCCCATGCAGAACTCGGACCTCACCGAAGGGAGGGGTCACCCGGTGCCCCGCGGCATGTTCTTCGACCCGATCCTCGCCGCGGACGCCAATGTCATGCTCGACGGAGTCCAGGGGACCGCGAACTCCGCCCCGGTCAAGGTCGAGGTGGTCCACCTCAGCCTCAAGTCGTGGCGCAAGGAGCACGGGCGCCACCTGAGGCGGGCGGGGACGCCGTGACCGCGATCGAGCTCACCGGAGAAACCCTGACCACGGAGATCGACAAGTGAAAAGCATCCTCGCAGTCCTACTGGCCCTGGTCCTCGTCGGGTGCGCTTCGCCCCCGGAGCAGCACGTCAAGATCGTCACCCTCGCGAGAGTCCGCGGGAGCCTCTCCCCCGACAGGGAGGTCGTGCTCTCCGCCTACATCACCCAGGTCAACGACGAGACCCCCATCTTCCGCACGTACTTCGACTGGATCGGGAAGGGGTACCCCCGGCGGCAGATGCTGTCCCGCACGTGCCCCGTGTCCTGGCCCACCGTGATCCTGGTCCGGGAGGACCTCGTCGTCGTCATCGACCTGAACGAGGGCTCCCTACTGGTGACTTGGGACCTGCTCGAGGAGCCCGAAGAAGACCGGGTGTCGTGAAGGCGCCTCAGTGACCGAACGACTCCAGTGCATCCGGGACATCTGCTCCCACTGCAGAGGGCTCATCGAGGGCGTCAACATCACTCCTGAGCGGCGCCCGGAGATCCGGAAGGACCTCCCCGACGGCCAGTTCTACCATCGGCACGAGGAGCACGGCCTGTGGCTCTACTGCTACGCCACCCCGATTCGGGTGAGGGCGGAGAAGCACTCTTGACTTGTGCGGCGATCGCCGTAGAGTGGAGCTAATGTTCACACCCATCGATCGAAAGCCCGGCGGTCTGCTCACGCTGATGGTGCGGTACTCCCCAGTGCCCATGGAAGGAGTCGACCCAACTCCGGTCGACTACACCATGGACGTGCGCTGGGACGCCATCCGCTCCGTCATGGAAGTTTCGATCGACAAGCCGGCCGCGGGCGCCTGCAGTGTCCTCATCGACAGGTGGTACCGCTGCCTCCACGGCAGGGATCAGGTCCTCCGCGCCATCGCCAGAGAATCCATCCTGTGACCAACACCAGCTACGAAGAAGGGCTCAACCGCTTCGCTGCCCAGAAGATCATGGGCTGGACGTGGGTCGACGGCGTGACCCCGACCGGCGTGTTCATCGTCGACGAGCCGCGCTCGGGCTGGTTCATCTCGGATGACGTCCCACTGCGTGCTGGCGAGGACTGGGACCCCTGCTCGAACTGGGGGCACGCCATGGAGCTCGCCGAGGCCATGCGCCCCAACCAGACCTACGGCAACTCCTGCGACTTCTTCGAAATGCACCGCTTCCGCGTCCGCGGGGGGAACCCAGAGGTCTGGCGTTGGTCCGTCACCTTCCTGGGCTACGAGCGCATCGTCCGGGACTCCGGGCCGCTCGCCGTCACCGTCGCCTGCGCCCGAGCCTACCGCAGCATGGGCGTCGAAGACGCCGAGGAGAAGACCGTGGCGGAGGCCGGGGACAACGCCCTCACCCGAGACCACGACATGCCGTGGGAGGAAGGCCCACAGGGCCACTACCGGAGCCAGGAGAAGCTCTGGTCCACCTGCGCCTTCCACCAAGACGGCCACCACTGGAGCCGCTCCGACATCGACTGGGACGGACCGCCCTACCTCTGTGGCTGCGGGATGGTCCCGCCGACCGAGCTTCGAGACCTGACACCGAACCCGTAGAGATCGATTGCGGCCGAAGGGCCGCTACCACAACGAAAGGCATTGCGATGAAGAGCAGACGAGTGATCCTGAACATCGAAGTCGAGACCGACGCACCCCTGGCGGTGCTGCGCAAGGCCAAGAAGTGCAGCGTCTTCTTCGAGGTCGAGGACCGGACCTACGCCATGGAAGGGAACGACGCCGACCGGAGCGATCATGAGGGCACGGTCCTCCAGGTCCAAGCCAACGTCGTGCGCGCCACGTGACCCTGGTCATCAACGTCTGCGCCTGCGGCCACGGCCCGGGGGACCACGCCAGCACCGGCCACGTCGGTGAGATCACCGGCCACTGCAAGATCTGCGGCCCAGGCGGGTGCTTCGAGTTCATTCCCCAACCACTCACCGAGCCCAAGGAGACAACCATGAGCGAAGTAGGAACGAAGGCCCAAGTCAACGGGGAGTGGCTCGACCACTGGGACCTGGGCGTCATGCAGCACACGGCGCTCCGGAAGCGCTGCGAGTCCGACCCCACCACCGCGGCCTACAGCATCATCGGAGCGTCCGAGTGCGACGAAGGAAAGGTCGGCGCCTGGGGGATGTTCCTGCAAAAGCAATTCCAAGGGCTCTGCCGAGGAATCATTCCGGGGAAGAGCCTCGCAGAGATGACCCAGTGGCACCTCCAGCACTTCGCGCACGGGACTCCTCTGGCGAGTCCTTTCGACATCAAGCGCGTCGACCGGGACAAGATGCTGGATCGGGAGATCAAGCTCTACTACGCCCTCGAAGCGCTGTTCCGGATGTACTCCGCGGACGACTGGCAGGGGCAACTGTCCTACCTGTTCGAATAGGAGCAGCCCCATGACGACGCCGATCGTGACCCCCACCGAATGGATCCGCACCCGCAGCGGCGACGACGTCGCGCCGGTGCGCCGGGGCTCGATCTCCATCTCCGTGCAGACCCTCATCGGGTTCCTCCACGCCAGCGGCCGGTGCTGCTGCTCCCAGTGCAACTACATCAAGAACCGGGTCACCGAACCCCGGGGAGACGGGAAACCATGGTTCTGAAATTCGAACGGAAGACCGTCTTCCTGAGCCTCGACGGCCTCGTGGGCCGCTACGTGAAGACCCCCGACGTCGAGGCCATCAAGTTCTCCGGAGGCGAGGATCGATGGCACCGGGGCTACGTGGTGATGGGCTATGGGGTCATCGAGCCCAGCCCCTACCTGACATCGTTCGCCAATACCGTGCTGTTCGTCCAGAACGTGCGCGACGGAGAGCTCTCCCAGATCAAGTACCACCTCTGCTGGGTCGACGACGAATACGTCAAGATCGACATCAGGCGCATGGCGGCCGAGGAAGCGGAGCTGCGGGAGCGCGAGGAATCTCCATGAGACAAGAGCCCAGAATCGAGCGATTCCGCCGCCTCATCGAAGAGAGCTACGACGAGCACCCCACCGGCTGCGGTGGAAGCTTCGGCGAGCTCCTCTGCTACGAGCTCCACACCCGGAACGGCAAGGGGATGACCTTCCTCGCGCTCGCGCGGAAGTGGGGCGTCTCTCTACCCACCCTCGGTGACCTGATCGCCGATCACTGCCGGCGGATGGAGTGCGAACCGTCCGTCAAACACGAAGGAGACACCTGATGGGAAACCGTGAACAAGGCCTCTACGACAAGTTCGAGGTCAAACGCACCGACGGATCCAGCGCCGAAGGCGGCAAGCACCACGGATGCGAGTACTTCGTGCTCGACCTGACCCACGACCGCTTCGCCGGTGAGGCTCTCATCGCCTACGCCAACGCGTGCCAGGAGGAGTATCCCCTCCTGGCCAGGGATATCGCGCTTAAGCTCTGTGAGGCGGACCGTCCGTGGCAGGGGCCTCGCTGATGGGCGTCTCCTACTCGCGAGAGATGCTCCGCGACATCGGCAAAGGAGGCTTTCCCGGCCTCATCACAATCGGCTACGTGGACGAGGACGTGCGCATCGAGATGCAGGGCCCCGCCGACGCCGCGCTCCTCGCGTACGTCAAGGAGGTGTTCCTCTGTGCGTCGCGCAAGCAGAGTAAGAAGAGCGGCGAGAAGGAGTAGGCAATCCCCCTTGAGTTCTGCGGCAATCGCCGTAAGATACGCCGAGCACCCATCATGAAACTGAACCGGCTCCTACAACAGATTCAGAGGGAGATCCCTCCCCACTACGCAGTCGCCATCGAGGCCCTGGACAAGGCCCGAGACTGCGCCGTCGAGATGGAGCACTTCCTGAAGAGGCTGGTGGAGATCGCGGAGGTGGCCACCGAAGGCTGCTCCATCTCCGACGATCTGATGGCTCGCATCCACCAGAGGCGAAGAGAGTGTCCTCACAAAACGCGCCGCCACGGCGTCACTCTGCCCGGAGGGCCCTACGCAGAATGCGCCGACTGCGGACTCATAACTCGTGACGAGGGAAAGACGTGGAGCGCCGACGACGTCGCCTGTGACAGGGACATCGGGAGCTGCGAGCTGGGGGAGGACGGCGCGCCGGCGCGATCCGGCGCCGACGTTCACCTACTCGCGCTCAGGCTGGCCGAGAGCGCGCTGGCTGGCATGGGAATGCCCGGTGACACCTTCAACCGGTTCCGGGACAAGATCTACCTCGGCGTCGCCAACGTCCTGATGAACGAGCTCCCGGAGCCGATGCGCTTCCTGGACCAAACCCCTCTTCACCTGAGAGAGGTGCAGCCGCCTGCACCGGAGGAATAGACCCATGGACGGAGCCTCGAGAGAGATGACGCTGGAGGAGGTAGTCAACAGCCTCTCCCCCAACCACAGGGCCAAGAAGGAATACCTCTCCCTTCGCGCGAACGGTCGCGATGCCTGCTACGCACTCGAGGATTGCCTCGAAGAGCTCTACCCGCTCAGCACCGAAGCGGCGCAGCTTGGCGGTACCGGCACCGGCATCTGCCGAGAGGAGACCCCTGGCATCGACCGGGCCGTGCGAGGCGCCGAGAGCGCCCGGCGTGGCCTTTCGGTAGCGATCGGCCTCGATGCGCCGGAGCCCTCGAAGTCCAGCCGGTGGGCCTCCGTTCGCAACTTCCTCTGCGCCGTCTTCTTCCTGAAGTAAGACATGAGCCGAGATCCCAACTCCGTCCGGTGCGAGGTAGTCAGCGTCTCGCCGACGACCATTGACCGGCACTTCCACCTAAGACTGTGCTGCGGACACCGAGTGCTGAAAAAAAAGGCAGCCACTCAGCCCCTTCCGCGCACCACCATCTGCCCGATCTGTTGCAGGAGCCGCAAGCGAGACAAGCTCTACCGAGCGGTCAGCTCGTTCCTGACCTACCGGACTCGCCACGGTGCTCCGGGGCCCGACCAACTCCGCCCCATAGACCTCGCCCTTAGCTCCCAAACAGGATCGCCGCGGCTCCGCGCGGCCGCCCGCGCGTACCTCAAGGACTACCGGTACTGGGGCAACTCAGACGTGGACCTCCTCAAGAAGATGGAGGCCGCGCTCGATGGCTGAACCTAAACCCTCGGTGAGCGCCGTTGACGACGTTAGAGACGAACTGCGCCGCTTCGCCGTCGCCAACCTCCACCCTGACCACGAGATGGTCGACGCTGTCGTGCAGCGCTTCGACGACATGGTGGTCGAGGTCCGGCGGGACGCCCTCGCATGGACCGACAACGATCGCGAACTCCCCGAAGATGAGGCCATCCACGACACCCACCCCGTGCGCGACGGCTCCGGGAAGATCTACCTCGAGGCCATGCGCATGGTCGGCGCCAAGAGGTCCAAGGGCGGGCTCGTCGACCTCGTCAACTGGCTCCTCCACCGGATCAGCGAAGAGGAGGACACAACGGAGATTCTCCAGCACGTGCTCGGCGTCGCCGCAGACGGGCTGGAGCGCGCCAAGGCCGGTGGCGACTCTTGCGCCGACATCGTCAACCAAACCCTGGAGCGGCTCCCTGGCGAGGTGCCGCGCTTCACGGCGGTCCGCGATAGACTTCGCAAGGAAGCAGAATGAAACACCACCACCAGCCAACCGTGGCCGTCGACTTCGACGGCGTTCTGCACTCCTACACCACCCCTTGGAGGGGTGCCCACGTCATCCCGGACCCGCCGGTGCCAGGAGCCCTCGAGTGGCTCCGTGAGATCTCCAAGGACTTCCAGGTGGTGATCCTGAGCACGCGCTGCCGGACATGGCGCGGCCGCCGGGCGATCAAGCAGTGGCTCCGCAGCCACACCCTGGTGGGGTTCGGGTTCGCGAGCTGGAAAGACGTCGACCCCTACGGCTCCATCCGCTGCTCCTACAAGAAGCTGCCGGCCTGGGTCTACATCGACGACCGGGCGTGGCGATTCACCGGGGACAACTTCCCGTCGAGGGAAGAGGTCCACGCCGCCCGGCCCTGGAACAAACCACAGCCGAAGAAGATCTTCTGATGTGCTTCCAAGGCGACTCCCCCAGCGTCTACCGCAAGGAAACCCCACGCGCCCGCGTGGCCCACGAGTGCATCGAGTGCCGCACAGAGATCCCTCCCGGCGATCGCTACGAGCTCGCCAGCGGCCTGTGGGACGGGCGCTGGGACCACTTCAAGACCTGCGGCCCCTGCGTGGTCCTGCGCTCCGAGGTCACGGCCGTCGAAGAGAGTGATGGCTGCTGGGGCACAGAGGCCATCCCGCCGTTCACTGAGCTCTTCTCCGCCGCCGAGGAGATGGGCTTTGTCTGCCGACTCACTTCCAAGCGCGCGATGGCGCGCTGAACACTCACGGAGAGACCTCATGGCGCTGGAAAACGAGATGGAGCTCGCAGTCGAGATGCTGCGAAACCGCGGGCGGGTGGTGAGCTACACCACCGAGAACGCGGTCGTGGATGGGCCCCCTGATGAGGGGGGCAGGCTGCCCGAAAACCCCGACACCGGGGTGGGGGAGCGACCCGGCACCCTGACGCTCCGGGTGACCCATCCCCACGAGGTAACGGTGACCGAGAACGACTTCGCTCCCGACACGGTGGCGAAGGAGATCTCCGACTTCGTCGAGACCCACCTCTCCGCAGCGGCAAGCGGGTGAGCCGCTCCGGCTACATCATCGCCCTCCCGGACAAGCTGGTCCACATCACAGAGGCCCAATTCCTGGAGGCCTCGGCGAGCGCGGATGCGCTGCTCGCCGAGTGGCGCCGGCGAATCGACGAGGCGATCGAGAAAGACTCCGCAAGGCACGTCCGCGAGCTGATGCTGACCCTCCCCACGTTCGCAAAGAAGGGTTGAAAGTCCGGCGATCACCGCTATATTGAGTGGGTGAGGCCTCCGCACTCCCGATTCTTCCCTGGCAAGGCAACAAAGAAGGACTCATGAACGGAATCCGACTCAACATCGGCTGGATCGTCGCCACTCCCGAAGAGGGATCAGACGCGCTTATGGCCGCTCTGGAGAAAGACCTCCGGATGCCCCTGCACGAGAAGCTGATAGACGGGCCGGTCCGGTTCCTGGGCCTGACCACGGTCGCAATGTCCGAAGACGTTCGGTTCGCGATCTCCGCACAGACCCTCTGCAGCGCACCGCACGAGATGGACAGAGGCCTGAAACCGGACGGCTACCGGACGGTGAAGGACCTCAGAGAGCCCACCTTCTGGGGGGAGCAAGCGCTCAACTGGGTCAGAACGATCGAACCCGAGGCCTGCATCTCGTGGGGCCTCTTCCTCGAGGAGTGTTGAGCCATGGGCTACAAGTGCGTGTCCGCGATCTGTCGGTCTTGCGAAGGCACCCGAATCGCTCGCGTCGGCGTCACGAGAGGCAGCATCGCGGGGTTCGTCCTCGTCTGCCAGGACTGCCAGTCGCGAAGCCGGTGGGCCCCCAACCCGAAGAGGCTTCACGGAGCCGCCAAATGACGCAGCCCGCCACGTGCTTGGCCTGCGCCCACTGCTTCATGGAGCCCGACGACGACTTCTGCTGCGGCCACCCCGACGCAGGAATGATGGGCACCTACATCAGGAGGGCCGCGGCAGAGGGAGGACACTGCGGACCGACTCGACCGAAGTTCCGACAGCACCCGCTCCGCACCCCCGAAGGGGCCCTGCTGAGCCAGACCAAAGACCGGGAGGAGACCGAATGAGCCTCGACGACAAGGACCCCACCCCCCTCAAGGTGCTGGTCCTCATGCGGGCCCTGAGCAGCGACGGCAACCCCAGCGGGTACACGCACAACAACACCCTCATGCGCCACTACAGCGAGAAGGTCTTGTACGAAACCTGTTCGCGAGGCCTGATCATGTGGGAGGGAAACGGCGCCGTCGTGACGCAGAAGGGCTGGGACCTCCTGACAAAGGAAAGCCCCCTCCCCCACCAGCTACGCACCGCCGCCGGCGAGGCGAAGCCCCGGTGGAAGAAGATCCTGGCCCCGCTCCTCGGCGAGCTGTGACATGATCCCTCCTCCCCATCGCGAAGGCATTTTCCAGGCCCTGCGCCGGATCGGCCCCGGCCAGTGCTTAGGCTCCCACTGCTTTCACCCCAAGACCCTCTCGGCCTTGAAGGTCCGCGGACTGGTGCACAACCGTGGTCTTGGGAACAACTGGGCTCTCACCGACGAGGGTCAGGCCGCATTGGATGACGGAATCTGCCGGGAGTTGAGGTGGCCTTCGCGGCTGCGCGCCTTCTGCAACCTGATCACGAACACCTTCCTCGGAGCTCGCGGCTGATGGTCACCGAACGAACAAAAACCCGGCTGGCCAGGGTGCTGCGCGCCGAAGGCCTCGACCGGATGGCGGACCTCGCCGCCAAGGGCCGCTACGACGACTTCGAATCCGAGTCGGCCACCCCCTGCATCGACCTGAACCGCGATCTGACCGCCTGCGGCCGTGGGGACCTCGCCGCGCGCGCCAGGGACGGGGAGTGGGACGGCACTCCCGAGGAATCGCAAGCCTGGGCCGACGCACAGACCGACCCCGAGATGCGGGCCATCCTGGACAGCATGGGCGGCAAGAAGCCATGAGCAGCAGCTGGCGGCTGAGGCGGACGAAGCAGTGCACGAGCTGCCCCTGGCGCGTCGACGTCGACCCCGAGCAGGACATCCCGATCCCCGACTACTCGGTGGAGAAGCACCAAGCCCTGAAGTCCACGATCGCCGAGCCCGGGCGCGTCGAGCTCCACGGCCTCCACGCCATGTCCTGCCACGAGGCGCTCGAGGGCGAGGAGTACCACTGCCTCGGCTGGCTCGCGAATCAGGCCGGCCCCGGCAACAACATCGCCCTCCGGATGCAGCTCCTGTCCTGCGAGAACATCCACGAGCTCGAGCTCGTCGGCGACCAGCGCAAGCGCTTCGAGGACACCCTCCCGCCGGGGGCTTGATAACCTCGGCGATCGCCGTATATTGAGCCTCATGGGAACCAAGCGCGATCTCTCCGAGCTCACGGGGGCCGTCAGGGACACCGAAGCATCCCGGGCGATCGAGATCCCCATGGAGCTGTGGATGCGGATCGAAAGGGCAGCCAAATGATCCCGCACCTCGAGATCGGCTCGCGATCCGCCCAAGTTCACCGCGAGGCCACCTGCAACCCCATCTTCCTGTTCCGATCGAAGATCCTGACGCTTCAGCTCATGCCCGACGGGCTGGCCACGGACAGCGACTCCATCTGGGTAGATGAGCTGCGCGACGTACCGCGTGACGTCCTCCGGATGGTCGAAAAGCACCAGGACGAGCTCAGCCCCAACCACCTCATCGGACTGGTCGGCGGCGACGACGTCCCCTACGTCACCGAGCAGTGGAAGATCGAACGAGTCTTCCTGTCTCGCAAGGAAGCCACCGACTGGGCCGCCGCCCGCCACTACAACTACCCGGACGGCTGGGACGTCTACTGCATTCCGTGCGAGGGGCAGCTGGCCGCCCTACTGAAGGAGGTCTGTCCATGAACCTCACGACTCGCAAAATCACGGTGGAGTTCGACTACTCCAAGATCGAGGTCCGCGTTCTGGCGCACCTCCTCCGATCTGAAATAGAGTCCGACTGGAGCCCCAGCGGCATGGGTGCATGGGTTTCAACCATGCGCCTGGGCTGCGACAGGAAGATCCTGGAACGGATGGCCGAGTTGGGCATGCTCGAGACCAACCGCAAAGGGAACCCCTACGAATGGTGGCACCTCACGAGGCTGGGGAAGCAGGTGGCCGAGTCCCTGAAACGAGATCCCTACGAGCCCTCGCGGCGCTGCCGTCTGCAACAGTGGTGGCGCGGCCTCGTGGGCGCATTCTTCGGCAATCGCTCTTGATCTGTGCGGCGATCGCCGTAGAGTAGGGGTATGGCACGAAAGACCAAGCCCAAGCCCGGGAAGAAGACCAGGGCGGAGGTTCCCCTCCCCTGCCCCCGTTGCTTGCAGCTGGCCAGGGACCGGAAGATTCGCTCCGAGACCATCATGCCGCTCAAGGGTGGCGCGATGGACCCGCTGGCCAGGGACGGCTCCGGTAAGTGCTGCCAGGACTGTGGGTCGGCCGACGCCCTCCTGCACCTCTGCCCGGGCTTCGTGGCCGCGCGCATCGCGGTGGGCAACGACCGCCAGGGGAGCCTGCGTCTGCCCGGCGCGCCCCTCGGGCTGATCCAGACCCACCACATGCAGGCCACCGCCGTCCGCGACGACGGGGTCCTACCGGTCATTGCCCACCACGCATGGCTGGACAAGGCCGTGCCCGAATGGCCGTTCATCGGTGTCGACGGGCAGACCCTGGAAGACTGATGGCCAAGCCCACGGTGAAACAGCTGGTCCTGAAGGTCCAACGACCTCTCATGACCACCGATCCCGACCCCAAGCTGATCGTCTACTCCGAGGACCGGAAGACGGTGGACGTCCTGATCCCGATTGCCGCCGCCCCGGAGCTGTTCAAGGCCCTCGGCGACGAGCCGAAAGGCTACTTCCTCACGACCTGCCACTTCGACGGCAAAGGCGACGTGTTCCTGGACGACATGACCCCAATCCTTCGAGGGGAGCCGAGCTGGTGAGCCGCGCTGGACGAACAAAGAAGCCCTGCCACGGATGCGGCACGACCGGTCAGGACTCCGAGTGGCCCGACCACTGGGATCGCCCAACCGCAGGGGTCTGCGACGAGTGCCAGAAGAAGCTGGACGCCCACGACGGCCTCGCTGCCCAAGCGGCCGTCAAGGAGGACGAGGTCGTACTCCTCACCCCCCGCCACTCCCCCCTGGGGAGATTGGCGGGGAAGGTAGACGGAGTCAGGAGCGCCCGTGTCCACGTCGGCTTCGACACCTGCCGGCGATGGGACAAGGTGTCTCTGGCCCTGGTCACTGCGCTCGGGCGTGAGGGTCACCGCGGCGGGCACTACGGTGAGAGCATCAAGCAGGATGGCGTCGGATACGACGAACGGATGCTGGATGCTGTCGGCGACCGCCGCGACGGCCACAACTACCCCGACCAGAAGCTCCTCCCGAGAGACGTCGCCGACGCCCTCGTGGAGTTCCGCCTGATCCTCACCGACGTGCTCAACGATGTTGCCACCAGCGCCTACGAGTCGGGCTCGAGCCTGCTCCACCGGCTGGCTGCTGGAGAAGTGTCCGTCACCGACCTCAACGCCCTGAGCGTGGGCGGAGAAAACGAGGAGAACGACCGATGATCGTCAATGTCGTGCTGAACGACCACGAGACGGGTGACCTGCTCTACAAGGCCCGGCTCCCCTGGCCCATCTGGAAGGGCTTGGAGATTGACCCCGTCGGAGACGGAGACCTCAACCTCAAGGTCCTAAGCGTCCAGATCGGACCCGGGCCCCGCGGTCAGTTCGTAGTCATCTGCGACTGCGAAACCCTCTCCGACTACGTGAGAGATCAGGAGGAAGAGGAAGAGCGTGCCACCCACTCCGTTCCGGTCCCCAAGCAGACCCCTCTCAGCAGCACGGTGCCGGTGGTGCTCTTCAGGAGCGGTGAGCCCGACGCCGGCGGCGGCGTCCACACCGCGGCCTCGCTGGCCGAGCTCGACAAAAGAGGCTTCCAGGGGATGGCGTTCACTGGGTCAGAAGGGCGCGGCGTTGTCATAGAACACGGGTACCGGGACCTCCCCGACGGAGAGGGAGAGATCTGGGCCGAGGTCGAAATCCGAGGAGAGACCGAGTCATGAAAAACCTATGGCGAATGGGGCTGGATTTCGGGAAGGAGCTCACCGTCGTCCTCCTCGGCGGGGACGGCAGAATCGTTGACCCCAACAAGCCAGTAGAGGCTCACGTGAAGACGGGCAGCGCACTCTCCGGAGACCGCGGGGAGCTGTACGGCATCGCGGTGCCCAAGCACCTGCGCTTCGCATTCTCTCCGAGCTCGAGTGACGTACAGCGCGTCTCGTTCCTCAGACACTGGTGCTCCCTCCTGCAACACCTGCCGGAAGGATCCCGGGTCGACTACTGGGGTGTGTACTACGACCCGGCCTCAAAGAGCAAGCGAGGGAAGATGAAGATCCAAACCCCCGACAGCCCTCGCGTCCGGACCTACACCTGGGACTCCTTCAGGGTAGAGTCGGCGGAACCGACCAACCAGAGGTACGCCAAATGATCCCGATCGAAGTACTCCTCTACCTCGCCGCCGGCATCCCGCCCGCATTGATCTGCCTCACGGTGCGATTCGCAGACCACGGCAAACACGGCCACGGCGGTCCTATCGGTCTCCGGGACAGCATGGCCTTCGCCGCCATAGCCATCGTCATCAGCCCGATCATGTACGTCGGGTTCATTTTCACCCCACACATGCGGAGAGAAGCAATCGCCACAGTCAAGTGGCTGGCTGCCCAGGTCGGCCGCGTCCTTCTCGGAGAAAGGAACGAGACATGATCCTGCTCCTCTGTTGCTGGCTCGGCCTGGGCGCGTGGGTCGCGGCGCTGGACGCCACCCGACAGCTCAACCCCGACGTGCGGAGCCTCGGTAACCCGCTGGCCGCAGTCGCCATCTCCCTCCTCATCCCACCGCTGTCGCTCGCCGTCCAGCTCACCGACTCCGACTTCCGAGACCAGCTGCTGCGCCAGAACCGCTGGCTCACCGGCAAGATCTTCGGTCGGGTGGGCGAGCTGCTCTTCGGCTCGCGCGGAGACGCGTCGTGAAGATCGTAGGCCGCGTCCGCGACGCACTCCTGGGGTCAAAGAAGACCGCCGTGCCATCAGAGAAGAGCCCCCGGAACCTGGAGCTCGAGGAGTTCCGGGCCAACCAGGATCGGGTCCGCACGACCGTCCGCTGCCTCCGGCGTCCGCTATCCTGCTGGCCGCCCAAGGACCCAGAACTCTTCACCTCGGCCGTGCGCGACCTCCTCGGCCTGAGGTCAGCCGATCTCAGCATCGAGATCCACGACGGAGAGGCTGGGCGTTTCCCGTGCGTGGACCTCTACGCCGGAACCGCTGCGGGCCGCCGCATGCTCGGAGATTCGCACTCAATGCGCGTCCCCGTACTCCCCTACAAGAAGCCACCCAGCGCCGACGGCCCGTCGATGCCTTCGAGCTTCGACGCGGCGCATCCGAACCGCAGCCACCACCACGACAGGACCCTCTCCTGCGATCGCGAGAAGGGCTTCGCCGACCGGTGGGAGGAGGAGAACGAAGGGAAGCCGTACCGGAACTACGGACAGGGCCTCCTCGACGCCTTGCTCCCCGACTACATGAGCGCCACGGTGCGTGACAAGTTCGTCGCCGCCACCGTGGTGCAGTGGCTCGGGTCAAACTGCGGGATGAGCTTCCTGCACGAGGCCCTGAAGCCCTCCGGGAACGAGATACACCGCGAAAGGCACCCCGTGTCGCCAGGGGCACAGCTCGGGGTCACCCGGGCCATCCAGGAGCTGGAGCGGCTGCACCAGCCCTCCGTGCATACGCTGGCCGCCCTCGCTGAGCTCCGAGAGGTGAAAGAGCACCTCTACGTCAGCTCCACCTTCGGCGGCTGCACCGCGAGACTGCGCAAGATGATCGCTCGAAGAAGGACCCCCCTGAACGTCAAGACAGCCTACGATCGCGGATTCTTCCAAGGCCTAATCCTGGCGCAGCACACCGTCGAAGGCAGGGACGGCGAACCGGAGCGCGTATATGACAAATGACCGCGCCCCCACTGCCACCCTGCTCGAGGCCGCCCAGAACCTCAGCTCCGCCCTGAGGAACCTCGGGGACGCCATCCTCGAGGCCCTGTCGCCCGTGCTCGAGGCCGTCAACAGGGCCCTGGAGAGGCTCCTGAAGGCCCTGTCGGCGATGATCGGCCAGGAGCCTGAGCTACTGCTGGCGCTGCTCTCGGTCCCGGATCCGCTACCTGTCAGGGTCTGGGGCTGGATCGTCGGCGCGGTCCGATGGCTCGACCGGACCTTCCTCGGATCACCGGTATGCCGGTAGACACCCAACGGGACTTCATCGACTGGTGGGAGATGCCGAAGCACGGCCTCCGCCCCCGCCATTGGCGCTGCCGATACGGCCCCCTGATGCTCTGCATCGTCCCCGGCAAAGGAGGCTGGTGCACCTCCCACATTGGCAGCCCGGACAATCAGGCGGTCGAGAAGGTGCAGGGCCTGCAGAAGTGCAAGGCCCGCGCGCTCGTTGAGGCCGTCCGGTGGATGCGCGAGTCCGCTGACGAGGCCGACGCCATCCACGACGCGGTTCTCCGCGAACACCGGACCATCTGCCGGGCGTAAACGAGGGTGATCGCCCTATTTTCCTCTCGGGGCTCTTCCCTGCGGCGATCACCGGAGTTAAGGTTGCCCCGAGAATGACCCCCTCCCCCCTTGTTTCCTGGGGGCAAGAACTCACCTGGAGGCCTGTCAAATGGACGATCCGACTCCCCGCCAACTGGCGATGATGATGGACGAGAACTTCAACCCCGCCAACGAGGGGGACGCCATGGAACTCGCCCACAGCGGCCTGCAGCTACTGCTGCTCGTCGCCAAGGCCACCGCCGGCCAAGCGTCGATGTTGCCTCCCCCCGCGCTGGACATGGCCCAGAGGCTCGGTCTCGGCCGCGACCTCGGCAGCGGCCTCGGCGCCGACCAGATGCTGTCGTCTCGTGTCTTCGAAGCGGCCTCCCACTTCTGAGCCGCTCCTGGTTCTCGTATGCGGAGATCGAGAGTGGTCAGACCGAGCCAAGATCCGAAGCCGGTTGCAGGAGTTCCCCCCGAAGACCGTGATCATGCACGGCGCGGCGCGCGGCGCGGATCGCATCGCCGGAGAGGAGGCCGAGAAACTCGGGCTCCCCACGAGGTCCTTCCCCGCGAATTGGGCCGGCGAGGGCCGACCGGCGGGCCACGACCGCAACTCGAAGATGCTGGCCCAGCTACCCGACTTGGTGATCGCGTTCCACAGCGACCTCGGCCGAAGCCGCGGCACGCGGGACACAGTCTGGAAGGCCCGGACGCAAGGAATCCCATTCGAGGTGATCGGCCATGAAGACGATCGCGGGTGAACGCGTGATTCAGCTGCACGGGACCTCTACCCGTGACCGCGGCACCTACCTCCACACCCCCGGCGTGGACTGGGGGGAGCCCCGAAGATCTCTCGAGCTCAAGAAAGGCGACGGCTGGCGCAACCGGTCCAGCTGCCTGGAGGTCGTCCGCACGCCCAGCGAGAACACCCGAATCACCTACGTGCCGGGCCATACCGGCTGGGCCTGCGTCGGCCAAACGATGTACTACGCCGCCCAGTATATGCTGGTCGTCAAGTCCGAAGGCCTGTGGTGGGAATTCAAGCGGATCGAGCCCGGACGGGCCTGGAGGTCGGCCCTGCGCGAGCTGGAGAAGGAGGCTGAGGCCCTTGAGAAGCAGCTTTGACAGACCCTGCTCGCCCCGAGCTCAACATCCGCTGCGGGGGAGCCTGCTGCCGGCGGTTCGTGATCCGCGACGGGATCGCGCGGCTGAAGCGGAAGGCCCAATCCGGGCATCCCGGCGACAAGCGCGAAGCCGAGTTCATCCTCGACATGGTGGTCCCCATCGAGGGGGAAACCGACACATTCTCCTGCAGGCACCTGCAGGACGACGGGCTCTGCGGAGTCTACGACCAGAGGCCCTGGATGTGCCGCTGGTACCCGAAGGGCGGCAAGTGCCGCCGCACCGACTGCAAGGCCCCTGATCACATGAAGGAGATCAAAGCGTGACCATCGAATCCAAGGACTGCCGCCTGTCCCGACTGATCGTCCACGACTACGGCGTCATCAAGCTCGTTGACACCATGCTGCCCGCGGGCATGACCATCGTCGCGGGCAACAACGAAAGCGGGAAGTCCACCCTAATCAGCGCGATCGCCGCGGTCGCCAACGGGAAGAAGGCCTTGGTGGAGGCGCCCGTCCGCGATGGAGCCGATCGGGCCACGATCGAGGCCGAGCTCACCAACTCCGACGGCACGCCAGGGCCGGCCATCAAGATCAGCCAGACCGCTGGCGGGACCTACGAATTCCAGATGTGGACCGCCAGCGGCGAGCCCATCTCCTCTCCAATGAAGCAGCTCCAGGCTCTACGCGGCTCGGCCGGGCCGGACCCGGTAGCCATGGCCTGGGAGAGTGACCCCCGGAAGGTCCGCGCTGCCATCCTCGAGGCCATCGGCGTCGACACGGACGCCCTCGACACGAAAGAGAAGGGTATTCGCGACGCCCGCACCTCTGTGGGCCGGACGGTCAAGAAGCTCGGCGGGGCCATCACCGAACACGGTCGGATGATCCCCGAGGTCCCCGCCGAAGAGGTGAGCGGCGCGGAGATCCGCGAGCGCTACGAGACCGAAGCCAGCCTGGGGAGAAAGAAGGAGCAGCTCCACGCCGCCGCCGAGAAGGCGACCGACGCCGTGGCTCGCAAGGACGACGAGATCACCGCCAAGGGCGCTTCGGTCGACGAGGCCACCGAAGAGATCGAGCGCCTGCAGCAACGGGTCAGGGATCTCCAAGCAGAGGCTGTCGCGCTCACCGAAGAACGCACGGCCCTCACGGACGCCGCAGAGGCTGCCTGGAAGATCGCCAAGGACGCGCCCGAGCCCGACCTGGACCCGATCAGGCTCGAGCTCGACGGAGTCGAGGACGTCAACCAGAAGGTCCGCCAGAACGCCGCGCTGCGCCGCATGGAGACCGAGCTGCGGAGCGAGGAGACCTCCTACGAGGGCCTGACCCGGCAGATCGAAGCCCTGCAGGCCGACCGCGCCAAGGCACTGAAGGACGCCGGCCTGGACATCGAAGGCCTGGACCTCTCCGGCGGCGAGCCTCTCATCGACGGGCGCGCCTGGACCGCGGCGTCCAAGGGCCGTAGGCTGCGCACCTGCCTGCAGATCGTCTCCGCGACCAAGGCCAACCTCCGCGTCGCGTGGACCCAGGAGGGCGACTGCCTGGACGACGCCAACCTCATGCTGGTCGCCGAGACCTGCGAGGAGACCGGCCTGCAGCTGATCCTCGAGCGGACCGGCGAGCGCGACGACGGTGCCCTGATGCTCGAATGCGGGGAGATCAAGGAGTGAGCTACCGCCTGGATCCGAGGAAGATCAAGGACCTGCGGAGCAAGCCGCGGATCTACATCGCCGGCCCCATCAACAGCTCCGGAACGCCGTCGAAGAACGTCGTGGCGGCCTTCCACGCCGGCAACGTCCTGAGGTCGGCCGGCATGGTTCCCTACCTGCCGCACCTCAACACCTTCTGGGGCGTGCAGCACCCGTGCAGCGCGGAGGAGTGGCTCTCCCACGACCGTGTGTGGCTGGAGCTCTGCGACGCGGTCCTGCGGCTGCCAGGACACTCCCTCGGGGCTGACATCGAAGTCGCGTGGGCCAAGGCCTCCTGCGTGGTCGTGTTCGACGACATCCCCGCCCTGCTACTCTGGGCGTCCACCTGGACGGAAGACCGCCCGCCACCCGCGAAGGAGACGGCATGAGGCGAGTGCTCTGGGCCGTGACGAGGCCCCTCCAGCTCCTCAGCAACGCGCTGCTCGGAACCAGCTTCGGCGAGCCGGCCATGCTGTTCCTGACCGGCGGCAAGAAAATGACCGAGCAGGAGGCGCACCGGATCAGCCGGTTCCTCAGGGAGAAGGCCGGGCGGCCGATCCTGATCGCCCACGACTCCTCGCTGCGCATCACCGTCGTCCCCCCTGGGACGAGGCCGGTGATCGATCAGTCCATGCGCATCGGGCATCTCAGGGCCTGGACCAAGGCCGTAATGAAGGAGTGGGGCGGCTACGCCAATTCCGAGTCCGTTGCCGAGTTGATCGAGGCGCGCGCGAAGGAGAAAGCACTCACTACCGTCGACGACCTCGAGACCTGCTGGCGCCGTGAAATCCAGCTTGTGGGCGTCCCCGCCGAAACCATAGCCGCGGTCCCGCCCTTCGCTACTGGCGGCATCGTCAAGAGACCCTCACGGGCGGTGCTCGGCGACGACGCACCAGAGACCGTCATCCCTCTGGACCACCTCAGGTACGGCACCGTGTTCTCTGAGCTGGGGCTATCGGCTCAAGACGGGATGCTCGGCGAGATGCGCTGCAGGACGAGGAACGTCATCAGAGGCCTCGGCCTCGAGAGCAGGGTCACCGCCAAAGAGATCGAGGAGCGAGCCCATGAGCAGGCCCACCTCACTGGCGACGGTTTCCTCGAACTCTGGCAGCAGGAGCTGCACGAACTGACCGTCAGCGGCTTGCGCGGAGAGACATGATGCAGACACCAGAAGACCTCCCCCAGCAGACGATCATCACCCGCGAGATGCCGATCAAACTCGCCCAGAAGCAACGCCTCTACCGATGGTGGAAGGCGCTGTGCGTACGGGCGTTCATCGGGGACCTACCGCCCGAGGAGTTCCAGCTCGAGATCGAGAAGGACCACCTGAAGGTCCCCTCCGAGGGAGACGTGAAGAAGATGGAGCGCCGCTCCGCCCGCGTCTTCGAAGAGGCATGCAAGCAAGCCCAGGAGCTCCACGGCGCTTCTGAAGAGGAGAGCGCGTCCAATGAACACGACGGAGATCAGGGAGCACCTGAAGGAACACCTTCCTGAGGCGTATGTCGCCGACGGCTTCGACGACGCGATCCTCGGCACCGCCTACCGGTGCTCGCTGGGACCCATCATCGCCTACGACCGCGCCCGGTGCATCCAGATCCTGGTGGACAAGGAAGGGCTCAGCCTCGAAGAGGCAGAGGAGCACTTCTCCTTCAACGTCGAGGGGGCCTACGTGGGCGAGCTTACGCCGATCTTCGTGACCAACCTGAGGAACCCGGAATGCCCGGACGCCCCCGACGGCGCAAGCCAGCCGCCTCCAAGCGAGTAGTCGCCCTGAAGGAGATCCCGCGCGCCGGCGGGGCGCCGCGCCGGGTGGCGGTACTCGACTGCGGGCACTTCATCGACATCCAGGGGGACCCGCCGGCAAAGATCGCATGTGACCTTTGCCGCGACTGTCCCCGGGGCTGCGGGGGGTCCTTGGACATCTTCGGGCACCCGCTGCAGACGGGCCACTGCGCCGTCCACCCCTACGTCGAAGAACCGCTCCCCTGCTTCATGTGCCGAGAGGAGGAAGGCCGGGAGCACCAGGACCTCGAGGACCACCTCGGATGGCTCGACGAGCTCGACTCCAAGGACCGCCCTGTCGAAGGACCGGCGACCTAAGAGGTATATTCGACGACCGCCGCAGTAAATGGGCTCTGCCGGGTCGGATCACCGAGGCCCAAAGGATCGCCTACTTTCCGCTGCCGCGAAGCCGTTTTGTGCACCGAACCGCAGCGATTTTGTGCACTGGGACCACAAAATAGTGCAGGAAACAGCCTGTTTGTGCGCACCCCCCGCTTTTAAATCGACGATCCCGCTTTGTGCCACAAGTGGCCCGCTGGGCAGGGGTTACAACTTTCAATTTCGGAGCCTTTTGGCGTCCGGAAGCGAGGAAATCGGTCTCCAGCAATACGGTTGCTTTATTCGGCGATCACCGTAAGATGAGGTACCCAAGAGGAGACGCTGAATGCCCGAAATCGAGGTCCCGAACCAACTCTACGCGATCCAATACGTGGACTACGCACGCGACGGGGAAGAGGCCTGGGCTTGGCTCGACGGATGCAAACTGCAGAGCGGCTACCTCGGCGGCCGCGTCCAGAAGCCCGCGCCGGGGCGGCCCACGTGGAAGCTCCAGGTGTTCTTCAAGACCGAGCTCACCGGGACTCCCGCCCTCCTCAGCATCGAACAGCGCTGGCTGCCCGACGGCTGCCGGCTGGTGATGGTCCCGAGCACCCTGCTCAAGCTCATGGGCATGATCTGCGCCCCTGAACCAAACCCCGCGCTGGACGGCGACGAAGACGGAGAGACCTCGTGAGCGTGACCGATACCGAGTTCATGCACATCCCTTTCGTCGAGGACCCGAGCTCCCTGATCGTGGTCGAGGACTCGATCGCCGGCGGGTCCCTGGGGGAGGCGCAGTTCGTCCTCAGCCACCTCCCGAACAAGAGCGGATTCCGGCTCGCCGTGAAGCCCCATGCAGGGGCAACGCCCTCACGCTACACCTGCGAGTTCGCAAACTTCGCCCTCGCTTGGCTGATGGCGACCCTCGTCGAAGACCCCGCCAAAGAGGTCCAGCGCTGCGCTGACGCGCTCATGGGATTCCTCCCGCCCGGCCTCGAGGAAACGCTTGGAGAAGCCGCATGGAAAGAGATCGACCGCCGCAAGAAGGCCCTCAGGAAGGCCCTGTTCGGCCTGACTCCCGACAAGAAGACCATCAGCGTCGCCCAAGTCCTCCCCCCGGATTCGCCGCCAGACCAGGAAGAGGACGACGCTTGATGGCCTACGCGCGCCGCGGCCTCCTCCCCGAGGAACCGCAGTGGGCGAAGCTCTGGGTGGACCTCGGCGGCGAGTCGTAGATGACCCCCTCCGAAGTCGACGAGCTCGTGGCCGCGAAGATCGGCCCTGCGTTCGGGCTGCGCCGGGAGCCCCAGGTCCGTCGCGTCGCGGGGCACCGCTGGTGGTGGACCGCATCGGCCGGCCCGTTCAAGACCGAACGCGCGGCGCGCCGGATGGCCAGGAAGCTGCGTGGGCGGGCCAGGAAGCACCGCTGCTTCGGCGTGTGGCAGGAGCCGCGCAGGCAGGTGGCCGGTCGCCGAGAGTGGCGCAAGACCCGGGACTGGTGGGTCATGCACATGCGTGGCAAACGAGGACGGCGCTGAGGCTTCGACAGCCCAAAAGTTCCGGACCCCCCTCCCCTCCAATTCTGAGAATAGAGGGGGTGGGGGGTCTTCCCTGCGATGGGCCCCCCGCGAATCGAACGCGGCTTGTCCGGATTAAAAGTCCGGTGCATCGCCAGCTATGCTTGAGACCCTGAGCTCAGGCCTCTGCGTGTTTCAAGCGGCGCGCGTTCACTTGGACATCTCGATGACGTCGGCCGGCACCAGCCTCTCGAGAGCGCCGGCGGGGACGGGCACGCCCTCGATGGACGCGAGCTGCTGGATGATCTCCGCGCGCCTCTTCATGAGTGCATCGGTGGGCAGCTTGAGGAGCTCGACCGCACCGGTGAGGTGCAGCTGATCGGCGACCTTGGGAATCACCCCCGCCTCCTGCATCATCCGCGTCTTCTCGAGCTGGGCATTCATCGCCGTCCGCAACAGCGAGTTCCGCTCTGACGATCCGGCCCTCGCCGAAAGTACGTCGGCCATCGCCTGCTCGTAGATGCTGTCCAGAGCCATGATCGCGCCGCCGAGCTCAGAGAAGCCTTCCGCATCAATGACGATGTCGCGGCGCTGCTTCTCCAGCTCCTTCATGTCGTTCGCGATGGTGTTCCGGTGGCAGTGGAGCGTGTCGGCGATTTGGGTTCGCGACATGCCCATCTGCTTCAGCCGGAACACACTGCGACGGCGCTGCTCGATCTGGTCCTTCTTGTACGCCCTCTTGGCCGGGTTCTCTGGGGCTGCGACTACACCGGTCACCGCATCCGCAGGGGGCGGATCTGACCATCCACTCGGGGCCGGTGCTTCAGGCTGATCGCTCATAGGACTCTCATCCTATACGAAGAGAGTGCGCCCTACCTCAAGTCTTGCGGCGAGGTCGCTTGCGGACCGCCTTCTTCCGGGTCGCCTTCTTGCGCGCCGGAGGCGTCGGCTTCTTCGTTGCCTTCTCCGGCTCGTCATCTGACACCTCCGGTAGCTTCCGCTCCTTCCGCACCTTGGCCATGTACGCCGCGTGCTCCTTGGGATGCATGTCCTTGAAGACGTCCTGAGCCTCGGAGAGGCGCGCAGCCACCGCCTGGAGCTCCGCCTGCGCCTTCTCAGCAGCAGTGCGGTGCTCCTGCATCTGAGCATTGGCCGCCTGCGCCTGCTTGAGGAGAGACTCGATCCTCTTCCTGAAGTACGTCGGGCCCGAGGGCCGGGGCTTTCTCGTCATGTCTATCTCCCGGTCATCTGCCGGTGTGGGTCAGGTGTTCAGCACGCCTGAGGATACGCGATACGCAATCACTCTAACCTGACCAGCGAAAGTGTCCGCGGCGTCGTCGCCAAGCCTCTGGAAAGCGATGTCGAGCCATCGTCCAGGGCTCAACGCTGGGCTCGGAGCCGTGATCGTGAACGTAGTCGTGATCTCGCTCGTGTTAGCTGCCGACGTGCTCACGGTAATGTCCGTCGAGGACTGGGCCATTGACGGGCGTGCTTCCCAGGAAGCTGACGTCGTGAGCTCTCTCCACCCCACCTGGAAAGTCCATGCTCGAGCAACTCCCGTCCCCGTGCTCACAGTCCACGTAACCTCGATCGTGATGTCGCCGCCGTCGTACCAAAACGGAATCTGTCCGCGGTGATAACCGATATTAGTTGTACCGGTCCCCAGACCACGGATGACCCCGACATCACCGCCAGCGTACTGGAGCGTTGCCGTGTCCACCAACCACTCGATGGCGGATAGAGGCCACGACGTCCAGTAGTCAGTCTGCTCGGCCAGAACGTAGCCCAGCTCCTCGATGTTCGAGTCGAGGCTCGAGGTGTCGCTCGCTCCGCTGTAGTGGCTGTTCGGATCGCCGAATCCATAGTCCACGTCGACGCACGTCAGCTTGCCGGCGTTGTCGAACTTCGCCAGGGTTGACCCGCCCGACGTGCGCATGTCGATGAAGTCTTGGCCCGCCGCGGGTGTCGACCCCTGGTCGATGGTGATACCGGTGTCGTCGTTCGACGAAAGGTTGATGTATACATCGCCGTCAGCACCGACCGAGAAGACAGTGCCGATGCTGCTGTCCTTTCGAACACGGAAGACGTCCGTCGTCTGCCCGCTCAGGAACCCAGTGACGGTGAGCACGATTCCGTCCGTCTGGATCTCGTACGTCGTCGCGCCGAGATCCGTGATGCTCGCAACGAGGTTCGACCCCGTGTCGTACACTTGGAGCAGGTCCGCGAGCTGAACTCCAGAAGCGTGGATGGCGAGGCCCACCGCATCGGCAGTGAGCACGATGTCCATCGCCCCATCGTCGGTGGCTGACGACGATCCCCACGTGAACGCGTCACCCGCCGCATCGAATGCTTGGGTCGCTGTCCACGTGTTCGCATTCGCAAGGTTCAAAGCAATTCCGGAAGCGCTCAACGTCAGCGTCGCGCCGTCGAGCTTCACGCCGAGGCGTCCTTCCGGGCTTGTGCCCGCCTTGAACTCCAACCCGCCAGCGGCATCGATGTCCACCGCCAAGTTAACGGTGCCTCCGAGGGACACCTCGCCACCGCCAGACAGGCCCCCGTCGGCCGTGACGGTGACGCTGCTGTCCGTGAGGCTGAGTCCTGCAGCCCCCAGGGAAAGAGTCGCACCATCAAGCTTGACCGCCAGCCTGCCTTCGGGGCTGGTGTCCGCACGGAGCTCAAGGCCGCCGTTCGCATCCACGTCGACGTCAAGATTCACGCTCGAGCCAAGAGCCACCGATCCGCCGCCCGACAAGCCCGCACCTGCAGCGACGGTCACCGCAGAGTTGGCGAGCTTCGAGTTCGCGATACCGCTCGTCGCCAGCACGATGGAGCCGCCGGCGGTGACTGTGAACTCCGCACCGAACGACGTCATGTGCCACCCGGTGGGCGAAGTAGCGTCGTAGATGATCACGTCGCCTGTCGACGGAGATCCGAAGACGTCGAGGACATCCGTTAGGTTGTCGACGGACCCGCCTCCGCCAGACGGCGTGCTCCAAGACAAGACTCCGCCGCCGTTCGTGGTCAGGACTTGGTTCAAGGCGCCGTCGTCAACCGGAAGCGTGAGTGTGTAACTCCCGCTCATGCTGCCTGGAGCGATGATGGAAATGGTGTCTGACCCGCCGTCCTCCGTGAAAACCAGCTGGATGCCTGCGCCGAGAGTCTGGTCTGCGGTCCAGGTGTTCGCGTTGCCGAGGTTCAGAGCAACACCTGACGCAGACAAAGACAAAGTCGCGCCGTCGAGCTTCACGCCGAGACGGGACTCTGGGCTCGCGCCGGCCTTGAGCTCCAGCCCGCCAGCGGCGTCGATGTCCAGCGCCAAGTTGACCGTGCCTCCGAGGGACACCGCGCCGCCACCGGACAGCCCGTCGTCCGTCGAGATGGTGAGGCTGTCGTTCGTGAGGCTCAGACCCGCAGCGGCCAGCGAGAGGGTCGCGCCGTCGAGCTTGATGCCGAGACTGCCCTCCGGGCTGGCGCCTGCGTTGAACTGGAGCCCACCAGACCCGGCGACGTCGACCGACAGGTTGACCGTTCCGCCCAGTGCTACTGCCCCGCCGCCGGACAAGCCGGCATCGGTCGCGACGGTCAGGCTGCTATTCGTCAGACTGAGCCCTGCAGCGCCCAACGAAAGAGTTGCGCCGTCGAGCTTGATCGCCAGTCTGCCCTCGGGGCTGGTATCAGCGCGGAGCTCAAGACCGCCGTTCGCATCCACGTCAACGTCGAGGCTCACGCTCGAGCCCAAGGCAACGGCCCCACCACCGGACAGCCCAGAGCCGGCCGCAACGGTCACCGCAGCATTGGTGAGCTTCGAGTTCGCGACGCCACCAGTTGCCAGCACGATGGAGCCGCCCGCCGTGACTGTGAACTCCGCGCCAAACGATGTCATGTGCCAGCCGGTAGGCGAGGTGGCGTCATAGACAACCACATCGCCTGTCGACGGCGACCCGAAGACATCAAGGATGTCCGTCAGGTTGTCGACGGACCCGCCTCCCCCGGCGGGGGTGGTCCAAGACAGGGTCCCACCTCCGTCCGTCGTCAGCACTTGGTTCAGAGCACCGTCGTCGACTGGGAGCGTGAGCGTGTAGCTGGCGCTCATGCTGCTCGGAGCGACGATCGAAATGGTGTCTGCTCCCCCGTCCTCCGTGAAGACCAACTGAATTCCCGTACCGAGAGTCTGGTCCGCGGTCCAGGTGTTCGCTTCTCCGAGGTTCAGCGCGATCCCTGACGCGGACAGGACCAGGGTGGTGCCATCGAGCTTCACGCCAAGTCGTGACTCTGGGCTTGTCCCTGAGCTCACCTGCAGGCCGCCTGCACCGTCAAGATCGACAGCAAGGGATACGGTGCCGCCCACCGTTGCTGACCCACCGCCCAACAGCCCGGCGTCGGCGCTCACCGTGAAGGTGTTCGGGGACACTTGCGCGATCGGGATCGTCCCGACCTCGAGCTGATTGGATCCGTTGATCGTGATCGTTGCACCATCCACACGCACGGTCAGAGAGCCTTCCGGACTCGCACCCGCATCGAACCCCAACGCACCGTTGTCGGACACGCTCACCGCCAAGCTGACGCCGGGTCCCGCACCGCCGCCGGTGAGGCCTTCGTCCGCGGAGATCGTCGTCACGCCTGAGCCGCCGCCGAACGCGGCCACCGACAAGATGTCGAGCGCGTCCTGAACCGTGCTGGCGCCAAGGAGAGGTGATGTGTCGTTGTACCCGATGAGTGCTGCGCCGCTCACTGCGGGGGCAAGCACAGGGATCAGACCTGGGAGCGCGAGATCGTTCGCGTTGAAGAACGTGGTGACCGTCGGCGTGCCGTTGGAGAACTCGATGCGGTCCGTCGACGTGTTGTAGACCAAACCACCCGGGCTCCCCATCGGGGGCATGTCCTTCGGGACCTCCAGCGAATTCGTGACACGAAGATCACGCCGCACTGTCGGGCAGGGTCCAGCGAAGTCAGCCATGGGTCAAGAGGGCCGCGGCATCGGTGACGTCTTGGGGATCGTTCGAGTGTTTCCTCGCCGGAGACTTCGAGCTGCGGGCATGACGTCCATCGATCCGTCAGCGTTCTCCTTGTACACCTGCTCGAAGATCGGCTCACCCTCTTTGACCATGAAGGCGGGCGCTGACATGACCCTAAGCATCTCTCCGGACTTGCACTCTTCGGGACACGTGAGCTCGTCGGAAGGACCTCCTATTCCTGGAGCCTTGCTCATGGAGAAGAACTCCTCTCCGTCGGCGCCGCACTCGGAACATACGAAGTCGTACGTGGGCATCAGTCCTCGCTCCTTTGCTCTGTGATCTGTCCAACAACAACACCGCTGTCCCTCCGGTAGTGCTTTCGGATCCGGTCCAGGCGCGATCTGCCCGTGCCGCCGAACTTCCCGACCGCCCGGTCACACAACAGCTTCAGCACGGGCCCCGCTTTCGCAACTCGAGGTCGCAGCTCTTCGCCGGAGCTTCCGTCAGCCACAAACACGCTGCCAATCTCCTGGAGAGATGTGCCGCTCCCGGACGGAAGAGTCATGGACACCTTCATTAGGTAGCCGTCCGGCGAAGACTTCCGAATGCACCCGCACGTAAGCCAGTCGTCCGCGCTCTTGTTGACGATGATCCGCGGCGGGGACTCCGGGGGCTGCTTTCTTAGCTGCCGCAGTTGATCGTTGATCGAATCGATCCTCTTGACCGCTGCCGGTATCGATCGGTGGACCCTCAAGAACGCCCGCTCATACTCCAGCGCGTCCATCTCGTTCTTCACGGTCGGGCCGAGAGCTCCGCGCGCGATCTGGCGGACGTGCCTTCCCTCGTGGACCACGAGAGATGCCTGCAGAACACGCGGCATTCCCTTGAGCGCGTTGTTCATCACGATGATGGAGTGCAGGGCGTCCTTCAGCGGCTGCGTGTAGCCGCCGAGGGTTGAGCGGAGGCGGCGAGCAGAGAACGACCTCAGCGTCGCCATGTTGTTGACGTCGCTGTGACGGAGGAACCCCTGCGCCACGCCCCAGATGGACTCGCCGGACTTCTTGACGCTGACGTGGCTCAGAGGCCCGGTGCTTTTCTTCTTGCCCACGACCTACTCCTAAGTCGGCCGGTTGCGAGCCCGGTTACGAGCTCGGGTGACGCCGCCGCCGGCGTCCTTCGGGGTGATGAGCTTCGCCTGAAGGAATGCTCGGCGCAGCGTCGTCTTGTTCTTGCCCGACACGCTGATCATCACGTTCTCCTTGGCACCGACTCGACGGTCGACCCCAACGAATACCGCGTTCCCGCGCCGGCCCTTGCCGAAGGGGTTCTCCCTGCTGCGCCCGCCAGGGCCAGACAGGCCGCGGTCGCCGCGGATCACCCCCCTGATCGACGAGAAGCTCTTCTGGTCAAAGACGATCTGGCCACCGTCCTTGCCCCGGATGAACACCCTCCCGCCGCTCACCGAAACGCTCGAGAACGCCTCGACCTTGAGCTTGCGGTCGCGGGCCAGGGATCTCGCCTGCCCTGAGGTGACCACAAGGCCCCCCAAGGAGCCGCCCCTACTGCCTTTCTCACCCATCAGCCCACCCCATCACGGTTGCCGCGTTTCTCTCGAACAGCTGGGGGACGTCCGACGATCGGTCCTCCACCCCGTCAGCACGCTTGTGGAACTCCGCCAGCCGCTGAGCCTTGGAGTCGATGAAGGTCAGGGGGCCTTCTACCGCGTCCCTGATGGACTTCATCCGGCTGAAGCTGCTGCATCCTACCAGGAAAATGCGGGTCTCCGGCAGGCGCTCACGCATGTAGGCGAGGTCTTGGAGCACCACTCTCCAGGTCTCCGTGTCCACCGTCGAGGCGAACGTCTGCAGGTTCCTCAGGACCCCGGACACTCGGTTCTTCTCGAGCCAGTCGAGGACCTTCCGGCGCTGCCTGTACTCGGCCCACGACACCGACGGGATGACCCGGACCCCCTCAGCCTGCAGAGCCTCCAGAGCCATGAACCTCCGACGCAGGCTGACATGCTGGTCGAACGCCGGGTAGTTGTCGTAGATGGAGACGTTGATCCCAAACACGTAGTCCGCCTCGAACAAAGCCACCTCCCGAGCAGTCTCCTCGAGGTCGCCGATCACGTAGTCCACGAGGTCGTCGTTCGAGCAGAAGCTGATCGCCAGGGGCCTATCGCGCGGAACGCCGAACCGAGCCTTCAGGTCCTTTGCGGGGCTCCAGTTGTTGGACCCGCCGCGGACGGCGTCGATGTAAAGAAGCTTCTTCGCGTTGACCACCGCTCCCTCGATGGAGGTAGGGATCTTGAGCGGCGTGTTCAGCTGGAACATCACGTCCGGTGCATGGACGCCGAACGGTTCCCACATGATGTCGTCGAAGGACACGGTGTTGCCGATGGACTCGAAAGCCGTGTCCCGCGTGTCTCGGCGGTTGCACACGGCGCGGCAGACCCCGCACTCCTTCGAGCAGTTGCGCGCGTCGCACTTCTTGTTCGGGCCCAGGCACGCACGGCTTCCGTTTGGACCGAGGGGACAGGTAGCGCATCCGCATGACGAGACCGTGCACGCCACTCCCTCGGCCTCCCTCTTCGGGATAGAGGCCCATTCCGGACCAAGGGACTCGAAGCTCATCTACGACTCCGGAGCGGCCGTCGTCATCCCCTCCAAGGCCTGCTCGAAGATCCGAGCGATGAGCTCGTTCGCGTCCTCCCCGGACTCCTCGAGGTGCGCCGCTACTCGCCCGGCGAGAGCGCGCGTCCGGTCATCCATCGCGAACAGCAAGTGCGTCTGCTGCATCCAGATGAACGCGATGTAGTTCTGGTCGACCGTCCCACCGAACCTACCCATGATCTCCGCCATCATGGTCGCAAGACTCTGGGCGGGGTCGCCCCCGCCGCCTCCACCGCCCTTCTTCTCCCCGTCCTCATCACCGCCCGGCCCGCTGTTGCGATCGGCGAGATGCTCTTCCAGCTTGTGCGCGTCGGGGAAGCCGAGCTGACGGGCCAGGATGTCCGTGTCCATCCCTCGGAAGTGCTTGTCCACCAAGGCTGAGAGCCTCTCCCCATCAAGCTCCCCGTGAACCACGTTCCGCCTGACCAGCTGGATGGCCACCTCTTCCTCAGTCCACTCCGGACGGAGGACCGCCAGGATCTCCGGGGCCGCGTTGCCGCGCATCACCCTCAGGCGGTGGTTGCCGTTCGGCGTGACGAATCTCTTGCCCGCCTCCACATACTTCTCGAGACCCAGCTCTTCGTACGCGCCGAGCTCCTTCGGGACGACCGAGATGGGCTCGTCGAACCCCTGAGTCTGGATGTCCGCATCGAGGTCCGCGAGCGCGGCCTCGGTCATAGCGTTGGGGTTCTGCTCGTGCTCGTCGACGAGGGCAGTAGGGATCCGCACCGGGTCAATGATGCGGATGTGATGATCCTGAGGCATCGGAGGCGTTACTCGTTGGGAAGCTTCGCTTCGAGCTCACGCACACGAAGGAGAGCTGCCTGGAGAGCTTCGGTGTTGCGGACCAGCTGCGCGAGGTCCGTCTCGTGCACGATGTAGTAACCGCCCGCGGGGTCGAGCTCGAACTCGCTCGCGTGATCGGTTCCCGTGACGTTGGCGCGCACCGAGTTCTGCGCGATGCGCAGCATGCCTCGAGTCTCCTCAGGAGCCTTGGTGGATCGAGAGTAGATGATGTCGCTCTTCGTCCCGCAGCTGCACAGCAGAGCGAGAAGAGCCAGGACAATGGAGGCCTTGCGAATCATCCGACTGCTCCCGATCTCCCCTGATTGAGGAGGTCTTTGAATTGGCCCACGAGCTGGTCCGGCGACGGCGGTTCCGGCAGCATACTCGAGAGCTGCGTGTCCGCGTCGGAGACGCTCTTCACGGAAGGGCCGGTGAAGTGTGCCGTCACCGCTCCCACGATGGCCTGGAAGAGCGGAGCCAGCAGCTGTGCGAGGAAGGCGCCCATCAGGATCCGGCCGCCGGCGCCGCCTCCTCCTTCTCCTTGGCAAGGAGTCGGTCGAGGTAGTACCCGATCTTGGACTTGATGAAGGTGTCGCCCTTCCGCATGGCGAACTTCAGCACCGGCCCCTTGGCGAACTCCTTGAAATGGCCCAGGGCCTCGGCGCGCGCCTTCGACTTCTCCTCGTCGGTCACCGTCACCCCGCCGTCGCCGTCGGGGTTCTTGGCCTTGGCGATCTCCGCCAGATACTTGTCCTTCGCGCGCTGCGCTGCGAGGAGCGCCGCGTCGTGGAAGTCCTTGTCGATCCAACCCTTCCTCATGGCCATTCCGAAAAGCCACGAAAGGCCAGTGCCCACGACGGTCAGAATGATCGGAACGGCTTGGTCGAGGAGGCCGTCCATGAAGCTGGACTCGAGGAGGAACATGCAGGTACTCCGATTCCCAGATAGAGGTTGCCCGGTCGATCGATATTAGACGATCGGACTCGAGCTCCGCCAGGGCTTACTTGAGGTCGTCGAAAAGATCGAGCTGGTCCTCTTGGTCCCAAGGAACCCCCTGCTCGAGAACCTTCTGCACGATCTGCCGTATCCCTGGCGCCACCTCCGCGGCGAACTTCTTGGCCTCCCTCCTGTCTCTCAGCAGGTAGGAAGGGTGCCAAAGAGGAATCACCCCCCAGCGCTTCGGCCTCCCCCTGTTGGGGATGGCCACGGGCCGCCGAAGCTCGCCCACCACCTCGGCAATCTTGCCGATCGCGCCGATCATGGACTCGATGGCCTCCCTGCCCATGGCGAAGACCAGCACCTTCTCTTCGAAGAAGTTGAGCTGCGCTTCTCGGAACGCCGCGCAGGCTCGAACCTCCTCGGGCGACGGGGCTCGGTTGTTCGCGGTGTGACAACACATCACGTTCACGCGCGCGACAGAGGGCCAAGGCACGCCGAACAGCCTCTCGCACATGTGCTTGCAGAGGTTGCCGGACGGACCAACGAGAGGAATCCCCCTCTTGTCCTCCTGCTCCCCCGGGTTCCTCGCGAGCGCGACCACCCTGGCGGCCGACGAGCCCACCCCGGCCACCCTCTGAGTCGTGCGCCTCCAGCAGGAACACTGCTGACACCCGCGAATCCTTGCAGCGAGCTCGGTCGCCTGCAGGTGGTCGGTCACAGAGGATCTCCGGCGATCCTAAGACGGACGAGAGGCCCGCCCGGCACCGACACGTCCCAGACCTCCGACCGGCTGTGCCAGGAAGGATGGGTCGTCCTGACGCGGACCTCGTCGACGCAGTCCTCCTTGGAGGAGGGGACGTACGCCTCGATGACGGCAGTGTTCCTGCCCTCGTGCATGAGGAGACGCCGCGCCACCTGTGCCGCGCGCACCGCTTCGGCGGTCGGCGCCGGCTCCCTAACGACCTCATCCCTCCAGATCTGCATGTGAGTGCAGTCGCTGCGGATGGTGTAGCCGCGGCAGGAGCAGCCGCTGTCGTCGATGTCGTAGGTGGACTCGAGCTCGGGCTCTCCCGCGCTGCCGCCCACGATCTCCGCCACCCACTTCTGAATGCGGTTCCCTCGTCGGTCAAGAACCCGGAGGGTCCTCTTCTCCACCTTCTTCCGCTTCGGCTTCGCTGCCGCTGGCGGGTCCGCCGAAGGCGGGTCCGCGGTCTTCTTCGCGGGCTTCTTCGACGACTTCTTCGCGGTCTTCTTCGCGGCCTTCTTCGCAGCCTTCTTCGCCATGGTCAGCTCCCTGAATCTGCTGCAAGAAGAGGGAAGCCCCCTCCAGCACTGCCCCGACCGACACCATCTTGGAGCCGACCAAATGGATCTCGCCGGCAGTCTCCGCCATATGCCTCGTCAGCACGTCGAGGGCCTGCGCGGCCAGCCGGTCGGTGCCGAGCCGGTCCCTCAGCTTGCGGAGCAGCTCCTTACGCCACCCCGCGATCATCTCCTCCTCAAACCGAGACGTCGCTGTCATCCAAGATCTCCTCGAGGCCCGCGTCCTCCCCGCCATCCATCTCCTCGGGCCCCAGAGGGATCTGGAACCCCGACTCGATGATGAACTGGGAGGGGCCGGTCTCGCGTCCGAAAGTGTTCGTCTCCGAGAAGCTGATCGTCAGGCTCTGGAGAGTCCGCGTGATGCCGACGTACCACAGCCGGCGCTCGTCCTCGATGCCGCCGCTCTGGATCGCGCGGGCGTGCGGGAAGGTGCCCTCGCAGGTCTGGGCCACGAAAACGTGGTCGAACTGGAGGCCCTTCATCCGGTGGACGGTGGAGAGGGTCACGCACCCCTCGCGGCCGCCGGCGTCGGGGTACCGGAGCTGGTTGATGTAGTCGACCACCTCCCGCATGTCCCTGACGTGCTTGGCCAGGGCCATGAAGGCGTCGCACACGCTCCGGCTGCTGTCAGCACCGCCGGAGTCCTCATCCGCCGCCGAGTCGGCGGGGAACATCAGGTTGGTGGCGAGCGCCGCGGCGTCAGAGACACGCTGAGCGCCAGAATCCCGACTCAGGAGCACCGCCGCCTCCTCCAGGGCGCGGCTCAGCGCGCTCACCGAGTTGCGGCCGCGGGCACCACGGGCACGCGTCTGGAGCTCGTGGATCGCCGCCTTCAAGTCCTGGGGGTTGCCGCCCAGGGCAATCTTGATGGTGCGGGTTCCGATCCCGGGCAGCTCGCTGGCGACCCTGCCCACGCAGTCCAACCACTCCCTGTGGCCTTCGGCGGCCTTGAGGAAGTCCATGATCCGGTCGATCTCCTTCCGGGCCCAGGCGTTCGACCCGAGGATCTGGAAGGGGACGCGGCGCTCGAGCAGGGCGCGCTCGATCTCCACCCGCGAGGAGTGGGTCCTGGACACGACCGCGAAATGACGGAAGTGCACGCCCTCGTCACGGTTACGGGCGACGATGGCGTCGGCGATCGCGTCACCCTCGGAGATGGCGTTGCCGAACACCCGCACCTGCGGGCTGCAGCGATCCTCGCGGTTGGGCCGGATGTCCTTGTCGATCCGGTCCTCGTTGAGCGCGATGCACCGAGCCGCGGCCTCGACCACGTCCGCCGGGCAGCGGAAGTTGATCCCCAGGGGGAGCAGCTCGGCGCTGCGGCAGCGATTCAGGAAGGTCTCGAGCGACGCATGCCGCCAGCGGTAGATGCACTGGTCGTCGTCGCCGATGATGACCAAGTTGGCCCCCAAAAGGGACACGAGGGAGTCGATGAAGTGCCACTGGATCGGGGACAGGTCCTGGGCCTCATCCACGATGACCTCCTCGACGCCCTGGAATCGGCTGGGGAGGATGCCGGCGTCGAGGGCCTC
>JAJDET010000375.1 GCA_029259655.1 Planctomycetota bacterium | reverse complement strand
GCGACGCTCTGCAACCCGGGCGACGTGGTACTCACGGAGTCGCTCACTTACGCCGGCATGAAGGGGCTCGCCAACGTCCTGCACCTGCGGCTGGTGGGCGTCGAGATGGACGACGACGGAATCGTGCCCGAGGCCTTCGAGGCCGCGATCCGAGCCACCAAGCCGCGCGCGCTGTACACGATGCCCACGCTGCACAACCCCGCGGCGACCATCCTCCCCGCCGAGCGGCGCGAGGAGATCGCCACGATCGCGCGCAAGCACGACATCACGATCGTCGAGGACGACAGCTACGGGTTCCTCCCGGCGGATGCGCCGCCGGCGCTCTCCGCGTTCGCCCCGGAGTCGAGTTACTACCTCACCAGCGCTTCCAAGAGCATGACCTCGGGCCTGCGCATCGGTTACCTGCAGCCGCCGCCCGGTGCCCTCGACGCGCTCGTCGCCACGCTCTGGTCGATCACCTGGATGGCCTCTCCGCTGATGGCCGAGATCGCATCGCGGTGGATCCAGGACGGCACGGCCGATCGGATGGTCGCGTCGAAGCGACGTGAGTCGGAGCGTCGCCAGCACGTGCTCGCCGAGGCGCTCGGCGACTGGAAGTACCGCACCCATCCGCACGGGTTCCACGCCTGGCTCGACCTCCCCGAGCCCTGGCGCGGGGACGACTTCGTGGCGGAGGCGCGAGCGCGCGGCGTGGCCGTGACGCCCCCCGGGGCGTTCACCGTCGGCCGCTCGAGCACGCCCCCGGCGGTCCGCGTGTGCCTGGGGCCGGAACCCGACCTCGCACGGCTGAAGAGGGGGCTCGGGCTGCTCGACGACCTCCTGCGGGGTCGGCCGGCGCCGCCCCGGACGCCGTTCCTGTGACCGATCGCCAAAAGCGTCTTGACAAAAAGAATCGGAACTATCTACTTGACGTACCCGACCGCAAGCCCTAGTATGGGGGCATGAAGCCGATCGAGACCCTCCTAGATGCCGGACAGCTCACCGAAGATCAAGCCCGGGAGTACCTGGAGCAGATCCGCTGGCCCAGCGGGCCGGGCTGCCCCCGCTGCGGGGATACGTCGGTGTATCTCATGCAGGGCAAGAGCACGCGGCCGGGTCTCTACAAGTGCCGGGGCTGCCGCAAGCCCTTCTCGGTGACGGTCGGGACAATCTTCGAGCGGTCGCACATCCCGCTCCGCAAGTGGATCCTGGCCTTCCACCTGGTCTGCTCCTCGAAGAAGGGCGTCAGCGCGCTACAGCTCAAGCGCAACCTCGGGCTCGGTTCCTACAAGACGGCCTGGTTCATGGCCCATCGGATCCGCCACGCCATGCGCAGCGAACCGCTAGCGTCCATGCTCCAGGGCATCGTCGAGATCGACGAAACCTACGTCGGCGGCAAGCCCCGCAAGCGCGGCCAGAGCAAGCGCGGGCGCGGGACCAAGAAGACGCCAGTAATCGTGCTCGTAGAGCGCGACGGCGAGGCCCGAGCGATGGTCCGCCATCGGCTAACCGCCGAGAAGGGGAGCCACCTCAAGCGCGCGATCCGCGAGAACGTGGACCGCTCGTCCCGAATCATGACCGACTCGGCCGCCGACTTCGCCGGCCTCGATAGCGAGTTCGCCTCGCACGAAACCACGAACCACCTACGCGGCGAATATGCGCGCGGCGACATTCACAGCAACACGGCGGAGAGCTTTTTTGCCCTCGTCAAGCGGAGCGTCCACGGGATCCACCACAGCGTCTCGCGCCGCCACCTGGACCGCTATCTGGCCGAGCGTGCCTTCGTCTGGACCCACCGGAAGGTCTCGGACGGGGAGCGAGCGCGTCGTGCCCTCCAGGCAGCCGAGGGCAAGCGGCTGGTCTATCAAGCCGTCACGAGCTAGGGCCGATCTAGGGTTTCGTCCGACGTAACCCCTTGTGAATTCAGGAGTTTACGGCCCGGAAAGTCCAGAAGCGATCCGCTCTAACTCGTTGACAGTTCAGGAATTGGGGCGTACCTTCTGAGGTGAATGGAGCAGGTTTGGGTCTCGATCAGCCGATGTCAGGAATGGCGGAGGCGGTGGGATTCAAACCCACGGGGCGGTTCCCGCTGCTACACGATGCCGCCCACTCCAACCTAAATGGAGCGCGTTCAGTCTCTCTGCCACGCCTCCGCACAGGTACGCAAACCTGGGGCGCCCCGACTCAGCTAAGGCTGTCACCAATGCTGAGACGGGGCCGCTTCTATGTCCTGGGCCTCCCAGACGGCCCCTAGCTATCTAAGCATGACTCTCCTTTAGGGCCTTGCGGCCCTGATCGGTGAGGGACCAGCGGTGCTTTCGGACCCGTGTGTCGGGTTCCGGTCCCCCATCCTTGGCCTCTTCCACCTGCCTGTTGTGGATGCGGGCCAGCTCGGCGTAGGCGCGCCCTCGAACTCGCTCAACGCCCAGTTCGCGCGCCTTCTCCCAGTTGCCGCACAAGATCTCGGCGATCTCGATTGTTCGCTGCGATTGCTGCTTGGACCCAAGCGCGACCAGAATCCGCTCATACCAGGTCTTCTGCGCCTGGAGATGCTCTCCGAGGACAGCATCGTCGGGGGTGAAAAGGCCGTTCTCGGCCTCCTGACGGACTAGAGGCGCATCGACTGACTGTTCGGTCATCTCACGGAGGAGATGAATGATGGCCGCATCATCGATCACGAACCCTACACGACCGAGGTCACTGCGCCGTGCCGCGACATCTCGGAGAGACGCCTGGAATTTGGAGAGAGAATCGGCGAGAGTCATTTCGAGCGAAGCGTACCGAAGTCCGCGAGACGCCACAACATGGCAGAGAACAAAAAACGTGACGAGAGGCTACGGCCGCTCTCGATGAAGGGCCTCCCCCTGGAGGACGCCCTCCGGGGCGCGCTGGAGGTGCCGCCGCCGAACGATGGCGACGACGATCCCCATAAAGACGATAAGAACGACCCAGAGCCGGACGTTCCAGACGTTCCAGAAAAAGGTCCGGCCAGCTAGCATGTCACGCCGGTAGGCCGCCCACCACAAGCCCTAGGGGTGGGTACGTCAACGGTATAGTTCCGAAAAGAATTGTCGGTGAGAGGGTGCTTCCCGGGCCCCGAGGAGGGGTCCGGAACCATGAACCCCGCCGAATCCGCCGTCGAATGTGTCCGTGAGCCGAGCCGGGCCGCGGCGCTCCTCCACCCCCTCCGCCTGCGCGTCCTCGAGGCCCTGCGCGAGCCGGCCTCGGCCGCCGCGCTGGCCCGAGCGCTCGACCTCCCGCGCCAGAAGGTGAACTACCACCTGCGGGAGCTCGAGCGGCAGGGCTTCGTCGAGGAGGTGGGGGAGCGCAAGCGCGGCAACTGCACCGAGCGCATCGTGCGTGCGGTGGCCCGCCACTTCGTGGTCAGTCCGGACACGCTCGGAGCGCTCGCCGCCGACCCCGATGTGCTGCGCGACCGACTGTCGTCGGCCTACCTCGTGGCGGTTGCGGCGCGTGCGTTGAGCGACGTCTCGGTGCTGCGCGAGCGCGCGGCGGGGGCGAAGAAGCGCCTTCCGACGTTCGCGCTGGAGACCGAGGTCCGGTTCCGGTCCGCGGCCGACCAGCACGCCTTCGCCGAGGAGCTCGCGCAGGCCGTCGCCGACCTGACCGCCCGCTACCACGACGAGGACGCCCCCCGCGGCCGTCGCTTTCGGTGGTTCGTCGGTTCGCATCCAACCATCACGAAGACCGAGACCGAGGCCCGCCGCGAGGGCGCCGCGTCTCACGAACCCGAGGAGAGATCCGATGACGAATGACACCAAGAACGCCGAAACGCGCGCCGTGGAGGTCGAGCTCGAGATCGCCGCGCCCGTCGATGCCGTCTGGAAGGCACTGACCGACGCCGAAGAGCTCGTTCGCTGGTTTCCGCTCCAGGCCGAGGTCGAGCCCCGCGAGGGCGGCCGGGTCTGGAGCTCGTGGCGCGGGCTCTACGAGGGCGCGGCGACGATCACCGTCTGGGAGCCCGAGCGGAAGCTCGTGATCACCTATCCAGAGACACCCTGCGCGGAGGTAGGCGCGCTGCCGGCGGAGATCGCCACCACCTACGAGCTCGCCGGCAGCGGCGGGCGGACGCAGCTCCGTCTCGTGCACTCGGGCTTCTCCGCCGGTGCGGAGTGGGACGACATGTACGACGGAACGCAGCGCGGCTGGAACTTCGAGCTGCGCGGCCTCAAGCACTACCTCGAGCGACACCGCGGGACACCGCGCGAGGTCGCCTGGAGCCGGGCGATCTACGCCATCCCCGTCCCCGAGGCCTGGGAGCGGCTCGTGTCCCGCGCGTTGCCCGAGGTCGACCTCGCGGCGACGCGAGAAGGCGACGAGGTGACCCTCGAGACCCCGCACGGGGACTCCTGGCGCGCGACGGTCGCCATCGCGACCCCGCCGCACGACTTCGCGGCCTTCGTCGGCGACGTGAACGACGCCTACCTGCGCTTCCGCCTCGATCCGTCCTTCACGGAGCGAGGCAAGAACGAGGCCAACTTCTACCTGTCGACCTACGGCATCGACGCCGCGCGTGTAGCCGAGATCGAGGAGAGCTGGACGGCGTTCCTCGCCGAGCTCCTGGCCTGATCCGCTTGTCTCCGGGCCGGGCGCGTCGCATCCTGCCGGGATGCGGCGCTCCTTCGGACACTACGTCGGCGGGATCGTCGGCATGCTCGGCTGGGTCTTCGGGCTCACTGTCGTCTGTCTCGCCACGGGGAACGCGGGAGTGCTCGTCGAGCTCCTGCCGGTCAGCCTGGCGGTGAGCCTGGCGATGGGATTCGGCTTCGTCGTCACGCTCGAGGCGATCCGGACGGCCTACCCCGACGACCAGCGTCTCTTCCAGCTCGCGCTGTGGGGCATCCTGGGCATGGACATCGGCGTCCTGTTGCTCGTCTGCAAGGTCTGGATCCTGCCCGTGCTCGTCGAGCGGGCGGCCGAGCGCGACGCGCTCGAAGCGCTGGGCGCGCTGACCGACGTGCCATGGGGAATCGTCATCGCGTGTCTCACGGCCGGCGCCGTGACCTCCTTCCTGGCGGCGAGGCGCGCCCTGGGGCACGCATGACGAACGCGACTGGCGTCCTCCTCGTCAATCTCGGCACGCCCGCCGCTCCGCACACGCGCGAGGTGCGCGCGTACCTGCGCGAGTTCCTGTCCGACCCGCGCGTGATCGACATCCCGGCCCTGCCGCGCTGGCTGCTCCTGAACCTCGTGATCCTCCCGCGCCGGCCGGCTCGGTCCGCCGCCGCCTACCGCAAGATCTGGACCGAGGAAGGCTCCCCGCTCCTGGTCTACGGACGAGAGCTCGCCGCCGGGCTCGCCGAGCGGCTGGGCGATCGACCGTGCCGGATCGCCATGCGCTACGGAGAGCCCTCGATCCGGAGTGAGCTGGGAGCGCTCGCGGAGCTCGGCTGCAGCCGGATCGTGGTCGCGCCGCTCTATCCGCAGTACGCCTCGAGCTCGACCGGCTCCACGCTGGAGGCCGTCTATCGCGCGGCCGGTGAGCTCTGGAACGCGCCCTCGCTCTCGGTCGTCCCGCCCTTCCACGACGATCCGGGTTTCGTGCGGGCGTTCGCGGAGGTCGGACGCTCGGTGGTCGACGTGCTCGATCCCGAACACGTGCTCTTCAGCTACCACGGCCTCCCGGAGCGCCAGATCGCGAAGAGCGACGCGACCCGTTCACACTGCCTCGCCCGCGCGGACTGCTGCGATGCGCTCGGACCGAAGAACGGCTGGTGCTACCGGGCTCAATGCTACGCCACGACGAGAGCGATCGCGAGCGCCCTGGACCTGGAGGAAGAGCGCGTGGGCACGAGCTTCCAGTCGCGGCTCGGCCGCACGCCCTGGATCCGGCCCTACACCGACGAGGTGATCGTCGAGCTCGCGCGGGGCGGGGTGAAACGGCTGGCCGTCTTCGTGCCCTCCTTCGTCGCGGACTGCCTCGAGACTCTCGAGGAGATCGGAATGCGCGCCGAGGAGTCGTTCCGCGACGCGGGAGGCGAGACCCTGCGTCTAGTGCCCTCGCTCAACGCGCATCCCGCGTGGATGGACGCTCTGGCTGGGCTCGTCTTACGCGCTGCGGGGACGTAGCCCTCCACTCTGGGCGAGGACCCCCGGCCAAGAGCGCGCAGAGCCGGGACAGGGGGCCAAGATCACCCTCTCGGTGTCTCCGTCACGAGCCCGAGTTTCGCGTATCCAGAAGGTCAGAGGCTATACGATATCCTCAGGAAGTCGAATGGCTCTGAAGCTCGATACTTGCAAAAGGAAGTTCGAATGACCCTTGTCTCCAGTCTTAGGTGGGCAACGGTGTTTGTGTCGACAATTGTCATGGGCGCCTGTCGATCCTCCGAATCTCCGATTCCGTCCACAGCCCCTAGAGTCGATGCCGTCACCGTTCTTGGCGATCTTGCGGACGCCTATGGTTCCTTCACGTCATATAGCGACGCGGGAGTCGTCTTTGATGGTGACCGAGAGGTCGCCAGGTTCATTACGTCCTTTCGCCGTAATGACTCCATGACGATGGTGTTCGCTCTCTCTAGGCGGAGTGAGGTCCTGTTACTCCGGCTCGCCGGATCATTCGCGGGATCAAATGGTGATTGGGGCCTGCAGAAGCTGACGAAGGCCCATGATGGAGACCTTGAATCCGCACTGCGCTTGGATGAGTGGGCATTGGCCGACCGAGTTGAACTACGTGACCTCGGGGAAGGCCTTGCGCGTATATCTGGTACCTGTCGCACCGCTTCTTTCCATGTTCCTCGACTGTTGCTGGGCGACAGCGTAGGCGGCTGGGGTATCGTGGAGATGCTGGATCCTATCTCCGGAATTCACTCGCATTCGGGCGGTGTAATAGTGGAGGGCAGGCATCCATTGGATTGGCCAGTCACGATAGAGGTTGATAGGGATGGGCTCCTTCGACAGATCGTCCTCTACTTGGAGGACGTGCTCACCATCCAATACTCGTTACGTTCGGCGCAATGAGTAGCAGAGCGTCGCGGGTGGGCGTCCGACGACCGCCAGCTCCCCGCCGTCTGCCGCCCCTACTCGGTGATAGCTCCAGCTAGCTCGCTCCGCGCGCGCGGTCGTGCTCGACGGCTTCCACGAGCGCATCGACGCACTCGGCCACGGTCGCGATGACTCCGTCGAAGCCGCCCTCGAACATCGGGTCCGCGATCTCGTCGGTGCGGCCGAGCGCCTGGCTGAGCAGGAACGAGCGCGCCGTGTAATCGGGCGTCGCCGGCAACGCCGCGAGGTGCTCGTGCTTCATGCCGAGGAAGATCGTGTTCGGGTCGAGCTGCGGCACGAGCGTCTCGAGCGTCGTCGGGCGGAAGGCGCGCATCCAGGCGGGATCCACACCGCGCGTCTCGAGCGCGCGGGCCGTCGCGGGCAGGATCGCGTCGTTCTGATAGGACGTGGCTCCCGAGCGGACGGGGAGCGGACAGCCGAGGTGGCGCGCGTAGAGCTCGGCGAAGGCCGAACGGATCATGTTCCCCGAGCAGAGGAACGCGAGGCACGAGGCGCGCTCGACGGCGGTGCGGAGCGAGGGGTCCACGCGCGCCATCCTACTCCGGAGACCGCGCTCTCCATGGTGGGGGGAGAGGGGGGAGGCGCTCCACTACGACCCCAATCGTCAGCGGGCTGCCAGCACCGCGCGGGTTTGCTCCTGAACACGCCCCCGCGGCGTGGAAGCTGCCCTCCTGTGTGGAGCGCCTCCGGAGAGTTCTCCGGGTAAGACTCCGAAGAGCCCCGGCGGGTTCCGAACGGACGGCGTTCCCCGCGTGCGGACGATCCAGCTTCGTTCGAAGTCCCGCTGGGAGTGGGGGTTGCGGAGGTCCTTCAGGCTCGTGTGAGGGCATTCACGAGCGCCGTCGCCGCCCGGCGCCCGTCCACGGCGGCCGAGACGATGCCCCCCGCGAAACCCGCCCCTTCGCCGCAGGGGTAGAGCCCGCTCACCCCGATCGCCTGGAGCGTCTCCGCGTCGCGTTCGATCCGGACCGGCGAGCTGGTCCGCGTCTCGACGCCGAGCAGCTGCCCGTGCTCCGACGCGTAGCCGGCGATGCGCCCGTCGAACTCCGCGAGGGCTTCGCGGAGCCGCGCGTGGATTCCGCTCGGGAAGAGCTCGGAGAGGTCTCCGGGCGTCACTCCCGGGCGGTAGCTCGTCGCGAGGGCGTCGCCCCCTTCGCGCGCACCGCCGAGGACCAGGTCGGCGCGCTGGGACGGGGCGCGGTTCGCGCCACCGCCCTTCTTGAACGCGAGCGTCTCGAGCGCGAGCTGGAGCCGCACGCCGAACAGGGGATCGGCTTCGGGCGTGTCCGGCAGCTCGGTGGGTGTCGTCGCGCCGGCGGAACGCGCGCGCTCGAGGAGCGTCCGCCAGCCCCAGGCTTCCCCGCGCTCGCCGCACCAGTCCTCCGGCTCGATCGCCACGACCACCCCCGAGTTCGCGAAGGGAGAGTCGCGCCGCGACAGGCTCATCCCGTTGAGGACGACTCGTTCGGGAGAGGTCGTCGTCGGAACCACGAAGCCGCCGGGGCACATGCAGAAGCTGTAGACGCCGCGGCCCTCGACCTGTGTCGCGAGCTCGTAGAACGACGCCGGCAGGTCGCACTCGCCGCGCAGTCCGCCGTACTGCTCTCGATCGAGCCAGTCCTGGGGGTGCTCGATTCGCGCGCCCATCGCGAAACCCTTGGCCGCAAGGACGGCGCCCGCGCGGCGCGCCATCTCGACCGAGTCGAGGGCGCTGTGTCCGGTCGCGAGGAGCACGGCGTCGCAGTCGAACCGTTCGAGCGAGTCCCGATCGAGGTCGCGCGCGATGACCGCGGTGACGCAGCGCCCGCCCGCGACCTCGCGCGTCTCGATCTCCTCGGCGCGGTGTCCGAACCGGACCTCGCCGCCCGAGCGCAGGATCGTCTCGCGCAGTGCAGCGACGACCTCGGGCAGGCGGTTCGAGCCGACGTGGGGCCGCCAGCTCGTGAGGATGTCGCGCCGCGCGCCGTGGGCGACGAGGGTCTCGAGGACGCCGCGCACGTCGGGCTTCTTCCCGCTGCGCGTGTAGAGCTTCCCGTCGGAGTAGGTCCCGGCTCCGCCCTCCCCGAAGCAGTAGTTGCTGTCCGGATCGGCGGGCTCTCCCCGGTGCAGGCGCGCCACGGGCTTGCGGCGTGTCTGGACGTCGCGGCCGCGCTCCAGGAGGGTCACGCCGATGCCCGCCGCGAGCAGATCGAGCGCTGCGAAGAGCCCGGCGGGGCCGGTCCCGATCACGACCACCCGCGGCGCATCCGGGGAGGGGCGGTCGAAGGTCGGCGGCGTGGTCGTGGGAGCGGGGGGGACTTCCTCGCCGGCGAGCCAGACGTCGACGGTGACGCGCCAGACGCGGTGGCGGCGGCGCGCGTCGAACGAGCAGCGGGCCGGGCGGACCTCGGCCACGTCCGAGGCCACGAGGTCGAGCTTCAGAGCCACCGAGCGCAGGAGCTCGGCCCTGTCTTCGAGCGGGGGCGGGTCCTCGCCGGGCGGGAACACGAGCTCCGTTTGGCGCGGCATGGCGGCAGAGTACAGTCTTGCGCATGACGCCGTCCCAGGTGCACGTCGCTGCGGACGCGGGCGCGGAGCGTCCGCTCCTTCGCGCGCGGACGCCGGATCCGTGCGCGATCGTCTTGTTCGGGATCACGGGCGATCTGGCGCGTCGCAAGCTCGTTCCCGCGCTCTACAACCTCGCGCTCTCGAACGCTCTGCCCGAGGACTACGCCGTGGTCGGGTTCTCGCGCTCCGCGGCGGACGCGGGGGAGCTCGCGGGCGTGCTGCGCGAGGCGCTCGGCGAGTTCTCACGAACGAAGCCCATCGACGAGGACGTCTGGGAGGGCTTCGCCAGGCGGCTCCGGGTCGTCACGGGCAAGATCGACGACAGCGAGAGCTTTCGCGCGCTCGCGCGCGAGCTGGGCGACCTCGAGCCCGTGACCGGCGGAAACCGGCTCTTCTACCTCTCCACACCGCCGAGCGCGTTCCCCGTGATCCTGCGGCAGCTGCGCGAGGTCGGCCTGGTGCGGCGGGCGCCCGATCGCGAGCTGCCGCCGTGGTCGCGCGTGATCGTCGAGAAGCCCTTCGGGCGCGATCGCGCGACGGCCGGAGAGCTGAACGAGATCGTCCACGACGTCCTGGACGAGCGGCAGGTCTACCGGATCGATCACTACCTCGGGAAGGAGACCGTCCAGAACATCCTCGTGCTGCGCTTCGGGAACACGATCTTCGAGCCCTTGTGGAACCGCAACCACATCGACCACGTGCAGATCACGATGGCGGAGTCCATCGGAGTCGAGGGCCGCGGCGCCTTCTACGAGGAGACCGGAGTCCTGCGGGACATCGTCCAGAACCACCTGCTCCAGGTGCTGGCGCTGTGTGCGATGGAGCCTCCGGTGTCGATGGAGGCCGACGAGATCCGGAACATGAAGGCGCAGGTCCTGCGCTCGCTCAGGAAGATCCAGGCGCACGAGGTCGACGACGTGGTCGTGCGCGGCCAGTACGAGGGCTATCGCGCGGAGCGCGGCGTGGCCGCGGACTCCGTCGTCCCCACCTACCTCGCCTGTGTCGCGCACATCGACAACTGGCGCTGGCAGGGCGTCCCGTTCTACCTGCGCGCGGGAAAGGGGCTCGCGAAGCGTGTCACGGAGGTCTCGTTCCACTTCAAGCCGATCCCGTTCTGTCTCTACGGCGACGAGGCCATGTGCCAGCTCATCCCCGCGAACGTGCTGAAGATCCGCATCCAGCCGGACGAGGGGGTCTCGATGCAGATCGCGAGCAAGATTCCGGGCGAGGACCTCTCGGTCGGCGGCGTCGCGCTCGACTTCCTCTACTCCGAAGCCTTCGATCGGAAACCGGTCGAGGCCTACGAACGCCTCCTGCTCGACGCCATGCGCGGAGACGCGACGCTCTTCGCGCGGCACGACGAGGTCGAGCTCTCCTGGGATTTTTGCGCCCCGATCCTCGAGCGCTGGCAGACCGCCGACTTCGACACAGTTCCGTTCTACTCGCGCGGGAGCGCGGGACCGGACGAGTCCGACTCGCTGCTCGCCCGGAGCGGCCGTCGCTGGGTTCCCCTGGGCTGAATGGGCGTCGAGCTGGAGATCGCGGAGGATGCCGACGAGCTTGCGCCCCGTGCAGCCGAGTGGCTGGCGCGCGCGATTCGGGAGATCCCCGACCGCACGGTGTCCCTGGTCCTCTCCGGCGGGAGCACTCCGCAGCCCGCGCACGCTGCTTTCGCCGCGCTGGAAGGGATTCCCTTCGAGCGCATCGCGATCTTCTTCGGAGACGAGCGCTGCGTCCCACCCGACGACCCCGAGAGCAACTACCGCATGGCCAGGGAGAGCCTGCTCGACCCCGTCGGGTTGGAGCGCTTCGCCGCCGTGCACCGGATGCGCGGTGAGGAGGCCGACGGCGACCGCGAGGCGGCGCGCTACGCGGAGCTCGTGCCGGACGTCTTCGACATCCTGATGCTCGGAATCGGTGACGATGGGCACACCGCGTCCCTGTTCCCGGGCGACGAGCTCCTGTGCGAGGTGCATCGCAAGGTCGCGGCCGTCGTGGGCCCGAAGCCGCCGCCCCGGCGCATCACGATCACGCCGCGCGTCGTCGTCGCGGCCAGGAGCGTGCTCATGCTCGTCTCCGGCCACGAGAAGGCAGAGGCCGTGGAGCGAGCGCTGGAAGGGCCCGCCGACCCCCACGGCGTGCCGGCGCAGCTCGCGTGCAAGGCGGATCCCGGAAAGCCCCGGTGCTGGATCGTCGACCGCGCGGCGGCCGCGCGACTCCACCCGTCCTGGCACGCATCGAGGTGACGCGGTCTCGCGGCCCGGCTACCCTCTCCCCCCACGGAGGCTTCGGAGTGCAGACGACACAACGAGAGAGAACGGACACCGCCGACTTCGGGTTGATCGGGCTCTCCGTGATGGGGAGCAACCTCGCCCAGAACGTGGAGGAGCACGGCTTCTCCGTCGCGGTCTGGAACCGGAGCGCCGACGTGGTCGACCGGTTCATGGCCGAGAACGAGGGCAAGCGCTTCGTCGGAGCGTCGAGCGTGGAAGACCTCGTCGCCTCCTTGTCGCGGCCGCGCCGCGTGATGTTGATGATCAAGGCCGGTGCCGCGGTCGACGCGGTGATCGAGTCGCTGGCGCCCCTGCTCGAGCCCGGCGACGTCGTCATCGACGGCGGGAACACCTGGTTCGAGGACACGGCTCGGCGCGAGCGCGCGCTCGCCGAGCGCGGGATCCGGTTCTTCGGCGTGGGCGTGTCCGGCGGCGAGGAGGGGGCGCGCAACGGCCCCTCGCTCATGCCGGGCGGTGATCGCGAGGCCTACGAGTCGATCCGGCCGGTGCTCGAGTCCATCGCGGCAGTGACCGAGTCGGGCCCGTGCGTGACGTGGATCGGGCCGGGCGGCGCCGGGCACTTCGTGAAGATGGTGCACAACGGCATCGAGTACGCCGACATGCAGCTCATCGCGGAGTCGTACGACGTGCTCTCCCGGGCGGGCGGGCTCTCGGCCGACGAGCTCGCGCGCGTCTTCGGCGAGTGGAACCGGGGACCGCTGGAGTCCTTCCTGATCGAGATCACGGCCGCGATCTTCGGCGTCGTCGACGAGGAGACCCAGAGGCCTCTCGTCGAGCTGGTGCTCGACCGCGCCGGGCAGAAGGGGACGGGGCGCTGGACCGTGGAGATCGCGCTCCAGCTCGGAGTCGCGATCCCCTCGATCGCGGCGGCGCTCGACGCGCGCGTGCTCTCCAGCATGAAGGACGAGCGTGTCGGCGCGAGCGAGCGTCTATCGTTCGACGGGCTTGACGACGGGCCGATCGCGGACCTCGTCCCGCGCGTTCACGATGCGCTCCTCGCGGCCAAGATCTGCGCCTACGCCCAGGGCATGCACCTCATCCGGGTCGGGTCCGAGGCGAACGACTGGGGCGTCGACCTCTCCGAGATCGCGCGCATCTGGAAGGGCGGCTGCATCATCCGCGCGCGCTTCCTCGACTCGATCCGTGCGGCCTACGACCGCCGTCCCGACCTCGAGAACCTCGTCCTCGACGAGGCCTTCGGGAGCATGCTCGCCGCGCACCAGACGGCGCTGCGCGGTGTGGTCGCGCTCGCCGCGCAGCGCGGGCTCCCGGTACCGGCGTTCGCGGCGAGCCTGGCCTGGCTCGACGCCTACCGCACGGCCGACCTGCCGCAGAACCTCACACAGGCGCAGCGCGACGCGTTCGGCGCGCACACCTACCTCCGTCGCGACGACCCCGATCGGGGACCCGTTCACACCGAGTGGCTCGGCGCGTGATGTCGAGCGAGAGGGTCGTCGCCGCCGCGCTCTGCGCCGCTCTCGGGCTGTCCGCGGTCGCCTGCAGGAGCACGGTCCGGCCGCCCGATCTGGGCGGCCTCTACGACGCGCTCGCACAGGGGCGCGAGATCGACCGCAACCCGGTGATCGTGATCCCGGGCGTCATGGGCTCGACGCTGAAGCAGACGGGCTCGGACCGCACTGTGTGGGGTGCGTTCACGGGCGACTACGCGAACCCCGGACGCGCCGACGGCGCGCGACTGCTCGCGCTCCCCATGCGGCGCGGCGCGACGCTCTCGGAGTTGACCGACGACGTGTACGCCAGCGGCGCGCTCGAGAGCCTCCAGGTCTCCTTCCTGGGGCTCCCGATCAACGTCGCCGCGTACGTGAACCTCCTGCTCGCCCTGGGGGCAGGCGGCTACAAGGACGACGCGATCCGCTACGCCGGGGGCGTGGACTACGGCGAGGGGCACTTCACGTGCTTCCAGTTCGCCTACGACTGGAGGCGCGAGATCTCCGAGAACGCGGCCCGCTTCCACGAGTTCCTGCTCGAGAAGAAGGCGTACGTGGAGGAGCAGTTTCGCGAGCACTTCGGCGTCGAGAAACCGGACGTCCGCTTCGACATCGTCGCGCACTCGATGGGCGGGCTCTTGGCTCGTTACTACGCGCGCTACGGAGGCCAGGCCCTGGCCGACGACGGCGCGGCGCCCGAGCTCACCTGGGCCGGCGCGGAGAACATCGAGCGGCTGATCCTCGTCGCGCCGCCCAACGCGGGCTCCGCCAAGAGCCTCCTCAACCTCGTCCACGGGGCGCAGTTCGGGTTCTTCCTCCCCGACTACCCACCGGCCGTGCTGGGGACCATGCCCTCCCTGTACGAGCTCTTGCCGCGGCCGCGGCACGGCGCGTACGTCGCGGCGGGGGATCACACCGAGCTCGTCCCGGACGCGCTCGATCCGGGCTTCTGGGAGCGCGCGGGTTGGGGCCTCGCGGATCCCGATCAGGATGCGGTCCTCGAGCGCCTGTTGCCGGACGTCCCCGACGCCGCGGAGCGCCGCGCCATCGGCGTCGACCACCAGCGCAAGTGCCTGGCCCGAGCGCGTCAGTTCTTCCGCGCCATGGACGTTCCCGCCGAGCGGCCGGACGGATTCGAGATGATGGTCGCGGTCGGCGACTCGGTGGACACTCCGGCGGTCCTCGCGCTCGACGCTCGAACCGGAGGTGCGTGGACGATCGCGCACGGACCGGGCGACGGAACGGTTCTGCGCAGCAGCGCCCTCGGCGACGAGCGGCCGCGCGGAAAGCGCGACACGCGGCTCGTCTCGCCGATCCAGTGGTCGCGCGCGACCTTCTTCTTCGAGGACCATCTCGGCCTGACGCGCGATCCCGCGTTCATCGACAACCTGCTGTACGCGTTGCTAGAGGAACCCCGTTACTGAAGTAGCCGCCCCCGCGCGGAACGAGGGCGGCTACCACACAGCAACAAAAGGGAACACACGAAGAGGGCGGCCCGAGCACTCCGGAGGAGCTCGGAAGGGTCCCGAGCCGGTTGTGGCCCTGCTCCGCTGTGACGGGCCGCTGGCGTCGGAGAAAAGGGGAGGACTCCGGACGCCGGTGCGACCCATCCCCAGGTTCTCATATGCCGCGTCCGGCGATCGCGCAACCCGGGTTCTTGTCCCCGAGAGGGACCTGTGAGGGTGAAAGACGCGTCAGGAGCCGTGTCGCAGCCGGTCGAGGAAGCGCATTCCCCGGAGCGCGTCGCCGCGGAAGGCCCGTTTCAGGGCAGGATCCGCACCCTGCAGCGCAATCCCGTCGGGAGCCGGAAGCCCGGATTGGGGATCTCGACGCGGACGCCGAAGGTCTCGCTCGCCGCGTCCAGCATGCGGTCGACGACGGTGACCTTGCCCATTCGCACGATCTCCTTCGGGGCCGCGACGCGTACCTCGGCCTCCATTCCCGTTCGAATCCGCCCCAGGTGCGCCACGGAGGCGAAGGTCTCGACGATGATGGGGTCCATCTGCGCGATCCGCACGATCGGCTCCGCGCTGGTCCGGCTCGCGATCTCACCCGCGGAGCGGAACCGTTCGACGACGATGCCCGACACGGGGCTCTTGATCCGACCGCGGTCGACGATGGAGCGCGCGCGTCTGTACTCGAACTCGGCGATCGTGCGGTTCTCGCGCGCGTCGATCAGCGCGAACTCGGCGAGCTCTTTCTCCACCCGCGTCTCGCGCAGGTCTTCCGAGGACAGGATCCCGTCCTCGAACAGGGTTTCGTGGTCCGAGAGCCTGTCCTCGAGCCGCTGGAGCCGGATCTCCGCCGCCTTGATCGCCGCGACCTGGCGCGAGCGCAAGCGCGCGAGCTCCGCCGTGGCCTCTTCCACCGACATGTCGAGCTCGGCCAGGAGCTGGCCGAGTTGCACGCGCTCGCCGCGGTCGACGAGCACCGTCTCGAGGACTCCATCCGCCGCAGTACCGACGTCGACGAGCTGCGAGGGACGCAGGACGCCGTCGAGCTCGGCAGCGAAACGCTCACTCTTGTTCGAACCCGGAGTGAGCGCCGTGGACAGAAGGAGCGCGGCCAGTAGAGGGGACCTCATGGTTCCTTTCCCGAGGAGGACGAGGGGTCGTTCGAACCCTCATCGCCAGGCCCGACTCTCGGGCTTCAGGGAAAGCCGCTACTCGGGGAGGATCGAGGCCATCGGACCCTCGCCGGGCGACGAGGCCAGCACGAACTTCGAGCACTTGTCGACCTGGAGCGGAAGGCGGCCCAGGAGCGCGCGCGCGCTGTCGTAGTCCGCCTCGCCGCACTTCGCCTCGACGATCACCAGCTTCGGGATCGGGGTCGGATAGTCGGCGCGCAGGATGAAACGGTTTCGGAGATCGCAGACCACGAGGTTGGAGTCGACCGTCACGCGAACGCTCGAATCGGCCGTGGAAAAATACTCGCGCCGATACGAGATCCACTGCACGGGCGCGGGGGCCTCGGTCGCCATGCGGGCCCAGAGATCCGGGAGCCCGGCCAGGAGCTCTCGGGCGAAGCGCGTCCGATCCACGCCGGCGACCCGGACGTCCCGTTCGATCGGAAGCGTGTACTTCCAGCCGAGCATGTTCTCGCGCACCTTGCACTCGAGCGTTCCCCGCACGGTGTCCTGGGCCTCGCCGTACCACCGGAAGCGCAGCTTCTCGCGGTGGCTGATGCCCGCCAGGTTCTCCTCGAGGGCGCGCTGGAAGATCGTGTCGAAGTAGATGCTCTGAACCCGTCGCGGGGGAAAGAGCGTCGAGAGCCCGGCGGGGTCGATCCGCATCCGCGCGAGCAGGCGCTCCCGGGCGCTCGCCTGACAGACCATCTTCAGCTCGTACCGAAGATCCGGGCGCTCGCTCACGGGGTGCCTAGTCGAGACTGCTCGCCTCGACCACCGAGACCGAGGCCGAGGGGAGCGCCTTCCGGACGCGCCCCACGATCGAGCCTATCTGGGACGGATCATCGAGGTCGAGGATGAGGTTGGCGTCGAAGGTCGCTTCGTGGGAGTCGAGCCGTCGCAGGTCCACCCGGCGCGTGCCCTGCTGGACGCTCGCGAGCAGGACCTCGAGCGCGCGCTCCGGGGTCTGACCGTTCGCGCCGCCGCCGAGGTCCGCGTTGACGTGCAAGAGGGTGCGCGCGCCGAGCGAGCGGGACGCGGAGCGTCCCTGCAGTGCCAGGTACACGAGGATCACGAGGAAGACCACGGCGGTCGAGGCGCGCTGGTCGGCGCCCATGCCGATCCCGAGCGCGACGGCGAGGAACAGGTACGCGAGCTCTTCCGGCTCCTTGATCGGCGTGCGGAACCGGATGATCGAGAGCGCTCCGACCAGACCGAGGGAGAGAGCCAGCGACGTCTTCACGACCGAGATGACGAGCATCGTCGTCGCGGAGAGGAAGATCAGGAGTCGCGCGAACTTCCTCTTGTTCGAGAGGACGACCGAGAAGTGCAGGTAGTGCCACGAGAGGACCTGGCCCAGGAGGAGAACCAGCAACAGGTTCAGCAGCGTATTGGTGATCGCCAGATCACTCAGAGCGCTCTCTGCAAACAGGTCTCGAAACCACTCCATGGGGGTAGGGCGGGGTATGTGCTCGTGCTTGGGCCGGACAAAAAGGGCCGGGATGATAGCATCTCGACCTGCTTGATCCTCCTTGTCGACAGCTACGACTCCTTCACTTTCAACCTGGTTCATTCTTTCCTCCGGGCCGGGGCCGACGTCCGAGTACGAAGGAACGACGAGCTCTCCGTCTCCGAGGCGCTCGCGCTCGAACCGGCTGCGATCGTGCTGAGCCCGGGTCCGGGGACTCCCGAGGACGCCGGCATCCTGCTGGAGCTCTGCCGCGAACTGCCCGCGCACGTTCCGCTGCTCGGCGTCTGCCTGGGACACCAGGCGCTGGTGCTCGCAGCCGGCGGGTCGCTCGAGCTCGATCCGGAGCCCGTGCACGGCAAGGCGTCGCTCGTCCGGCACACCGGGGAGGGGATCCTGCGCGGTCTCTCCGACCCGTTTCCGGCCGGTCGGTACCACTCGATCCGCGCGGCGGAGCTTCCGGACGAGCTCCGGATGACCGCCTGGATCGACGACGCGGCGGGGCGGCGGGTCCCGATGGCCGTCGAGCACTCGCGGCTCCCGCGCTTCGGGGTCCAGTTCCACCCGGAGTCGATCCTGACTCCCGACGGAGACCGGCTCGTCGAGAGCTTCGTCGCGCTGGCCCGTGAGCGGAGAACGTCGGAATCGCCCCGTAACGTTTCGGTGCCCGGGGACAACAACCGGGTACCGTGCTGAACCGCAATCCGGACCGCCTCTTCCGCCGCTTCCGCGACAGGGGGGACCTCGAGGCGCTGGCGCGCGTCTTCGACCTGGTCGCGCCGAAGCTCTACCAGGTGGCCCAGCACCTCGTCCGCGATGCCGGAGAGACCGAGGACCTGGTGCAGTCGGCCTTTCTCGCCGTCATCGAGGATCCGCGCCGGTGGGATGGAGAACGCCCGCTCGTGCCCTGGCTGCTCGGGATCCTCGCGAACCAGGCCGGCGCGCTCCGGCGGCGCACCTCGCGCTCACCGGAGCTCGAGCGGCTCCCGACCCGGGAGAGCGGCGACCCGGGAGAGGAGCTCGAACGCATCGAGCTGACGCGCGCCGTGCACGCCGTGCTCCTGAACCTGCCGCCGAAGTACCGGGCCGTGCTCTCGCCCTATCTCGTCGACGGAAAACGCCCACGCGAGATCGCCAGCGAGCTCGGGCGCCCCGTCGGCACCGTGCGGGTCCAGCTCCACCGCGGGCTCGCGCGAATGCGCGCCGCGCTGCCGGCCGGATTCGCGGCGGCGACGGCCCTCACGGTCCTGTCGGACCGCGCGCTCGCGTCCCTTCGCGCGCGGGTCCTCGAACGCGCAACGGAAATAGCGGGCGCTCTGACCACGTCGAGCGGATCGTCCGTCATGCTCGGAGGAATCGTCATGTCGAAGAAGGTCGCGCTCGGAACGCTCGGGCTCGTTCTCGCCGTGGGACTCTCGTCCGTGTGGATCGTCGCGAGCGATCCGCCGCCCGAGGTCCCGGCCGCCGTTGCGAGCTCGGTCGATCCCGTCGATCGGGCAGTCACGCGGGAAGAGCTCGGCTCTCCCGATCCGGAGGAACCCAAGAGCGAGACGTCGCCCGTGCGAACCGCGCTCCCCGCGCAGCCGGACCGGACCGCGCCGACCTCGGGCCTGGTCGTCGTCGGTCGCGTCGTCGACGTCATCGTCGGGGATCCGGTCCCGGGGACCGTGGTCAAGCTCCTGTACGGCGGCGCGTCGTCCGGCGGATGGGCCTGGGTCGAGGCGCGGCCGGGCGCGGACGGCAGGTTCGAGTTCGCGCCGCTCGACGAAACGCCCCGCGGGATCAGCGTCGAGGCGCCGGGCTATGCGCCCTATCGCCACTTCCCCTGGCAGCACGACGACTTCCACGCGGCTCTCGCGGCGCACCGGGCGTTCGACCTGGGCTTGCTGGAGATCGAGCGCGGCGCCCGGGTCGCGGGCCGTGTCGTCCGCGAGAACGGAGAGCCCGTGTCCGGGCGGATGCCCGTCTTCCTCTCGCGCTACCACTACTCACTGGCACGCGAAGACGTCGGGGGCTTCGCGCACGAGGTCGAGCGCACGAACCGCGACGGGACCTTTCGGCTCGCGGACCGGATCCCCTTCGGCGGCACCTGGGACTACGACAACCTCCTCTTCGTCGGCGACGAAGACGGTCTCGGCTGGGCGCGGCTGCGGTCCCTCGAGGGATCCGGAGACCACGAGGGGGTCGAGATCGTGATCGGTGGTCACGGCGAGCTCGTCGTCGAGGTGTACGACGGAAGAGGAGATCCGGAGGAGGGGGTCGGCGTCGAGCTCGTGCCGGCGTTCGCGCCGCTGGATCACCTCGCTCCGCTCGACGAGGCCGGCGGCGAGCAGAGCCGACGGTGGGTCGGCGACACGCGCGGCTTGCGGGACCTCCTCTCGCGGGAGACCGACGACGAGGGCCGCGCGGCGTTCCGCGCGCTGCCCTTCGGGCGCGATACCGCGGACGAACGGCACCGGCGCTACGTCGTTCACGTCCGCACGGCCGGGACGGTGGTCCGCGAGGTCGATCTCGATCCGCTGCGGCCCCTGACCGTTCGCATCGACCTGGTCCCCGGGTACGCGATCGCGGGTCGCGTACTCGACGAGGACGGCCGCTCGATCGAAGGCGCACGCGTCAGCGGTGGCGGTGCGCCGGGCGTACTCGCCGACGAGCGCGGCAGCTTCGAGCTGGAGAACGTCCGGCCGGTCGAGGGCGTGGTCTCGGTCCGCGCGACGGCGCCCGGGTTCGTCCCGGAGGAGCGCGTGCTCGAGCCGCGGAAGGGACGTCCCGTGGAGGTCGACCTGCACCTCGCGCGCGCGGAGCCCATCACCGGGCGCGTCGTCGACCAGCACGGCGACCCGGTGCTCGACGCCGGTCTTCATGCCATGCGGCTCTTCGAGGAAGTGGAACAGGAGGGCGCGCTCCCGGAGCAGCGCCATACCCGTACGGACGCCGAGGGCCGCTTTGCCTTCGAGGACGTCCGCGCCGGTCGCTGGCAGCTCTCGGCGTTCCCGCCGCACGGGGACGGTGCGTTCCTCGGTGTGACGCGCCTCGCGGTCGTGTCGGGAGACGAAGACGTCGAGCTCGTCCTCACCCGCGGGAAGGTGGGCAGGACACGCGTCGTCGCCGCCGTCCGCGACGCGCTCACCGGAGAGCTACTCGACGCGGCGCAGGCGACGGTCTACGGGCGCGGCGATCACGGAACGGACTTCGCCCTGTCCGAGCGGCCGGCGCGACGCCGCGGCGAGGTCGTGGTGGAGCGCATGCGGGTCGGGGCGTGGCGCCTGTGGGTGCGCGTCGCCGGACGCGACGCGAGCCACGTCGATTTCGAGGTGCGCGAGAACGACCGCAAGGTCGAGCTGACCGTCCTCGTCGGCGCTCGGGGCGGACTCGACGGCACGGTCGAGCTCTCCGAGGGGCTCGAGCACGCGCGCGTCCACCTCGTGCTGGTCGGGGCCCACGACGTGCCGCGCGGTTCCGGCTGGGGCGAGATCGGGACCACGCGCGCCACGCTCGAGCCCGCCGAGGACGGCTCGTTCTCCGTCGACGACCTCCATCCGGGCCGCTACGAGGTTCGCCTCCAGCACTACTCCCACTTCGCGTTCGAAACCGTCGACGTGGGGCCCGGCGAGCGCACGCCGCTCGTGCTCCGCGCGCTGCCCGGCGTCCGGGTCGAGCTCGCCGGACTGACCCCTCCGGAGCGCGAGGGCTGGGCGACGTTCCGCTTCGAGCACGAGGACGGATGGGACTCGGGGACCCTGTACGGGCAGATCGAGGGCGGAAACTTCACCGCGAGCACGATCGTTCCCCCCGGCCCACTCCGCTGGAGCGCGGAGATCCCGCTCGTCGGCGCGGCGGGGAACGAGCCGACCGAGGTCGCATCCGGCAGCGTGCGCGTGGCTCTCGGCCCTGCGGTTGCGATCCCCGTGAGCTGGGTGATCGCGGAGTGACGCGCTATCCTCCGCGCTCGCCATGAGTGCGGACACGCAGACCTACGACGTCCTGGTCCTCGGCGGGGGGACCGCGGGCACCGCGGCCGCCAAGGCCGCCGCCGGAGAAGGCGCACGCGTTGCGATGTTCAACGACGGCGAGCTCGGCGGGCTCTGCATCCTGCGCGGCTGCATGCCGACGAAGACGATGCTCCACGCCGCGCACACCGCGCACGAGGCCAGCCACTCGCGCACCCCGGGAGTGCGAGTGGGCGGAGCCGCGATCGACTTCCCCGCCGTGATGCGGAACAAGGACGCGAAGGTGGCGCGCTTCAAGGCGGCGAAGATCGAGGGCATCGAGGGCGGGGGCTACGACGTGATCGACGCCCGCGCCCGCTTCGTCGGCCCCGACACCGTGGAAGCCGACGGCCGGCGCTACCGCTTCGAGCGCGGCGCCGTGATCGCGACGGGATCGGTCGCGACCGTGCCTCCCATCCCGGGGCTCGACGGCGTCTCGTATCTCACGAGCGATGAGGTGATGGGGCTCACCGAGCGCCCCGACTCGGTCGTCGTGCTGGGCACGGGCGCGATCGGGCTCGAGCTGGGCCAGTTCTTCGCGCGCATGGGAACGCAGGTCTCGGTCGTCTCGCGGCGTCCGATCTTCTGCGACGTCGGCCCGCTCATCTCGCAGGAGATGGCCGCCGCGATGGCCGACGAGCCGAACCTCGAGCTCGTGCAGCCCTTCGGGACCGAGTCCGTGGAGCGCGACGGGGACGGCGTCCTGGTGCGCCTCGCCGGAGGGCGCGAGATCCGCGCGCAGGCGCTGGTCGTCGCGACCGGCAGGCGAGCGGCGGTGGACGACCTCGACCTCGACGCGGCCGGCATCCAGGTCGAGCGCGGGCGCGTGGTCTCCGGACCCGACATGCAGACCTCGAACCCGTCCGTCTACGTCGCGGGCGATGCGAGCGGCGACCGCCTCCTGCTCCACGTCGCGAACTGGGAGGGGCGGGTCGCGGGCCTCAACGCGCTCGCAGGCGAGCCGGTCCACCAGGTGGAGCAGCGCCTGCACATGAGCGTCGTCTTCACCGACCCGCCGATGGCGCAGGTCGGGATGAACGAGGAGGAGGCGCGCGCGGCGGGACACGACCCGGTGGTCGCCTCCGCGCGCTACGCGGAGACCGGGCGCGCGATCACCCAGGACGTCGCGCACGGTGCCTGCGTGCTCGTCGCCGAGCGCTCGAACGGAGAGCTCCTCGGCGCGCAGCTCCTCGGGCCGCGCGCCGACGACATCGTGCACGAGATCTCCGCGATCCTGTACTACCGCGGCACGGCGGCGCAGATGCTCGAGATGCCCTGGTACCACCCGACCGTGAGCGAGGTCTTCCTCTCGCTCGCCCGCGAGATCGCGCACGAGGTCGGTTCCTGACGCCATGGCGAGCGAGCGCCGTGGATGGCGTCGCGTCCGGCTCGTCCTCGCGATCAACGCGATCGGGTTCCTCGTGCTGTTCGGCGTCGCCGAGCTCGTCGTGCGCGTCCGCTCCGAGGGCAGTCTCGGTGCGGCCTGGAGCTCGTTCTTCGGCGAGACCGTGCACATCGCGGACGAGGGCGATACCGACTGGCTCGAGCTGCACCCGGTCCTCGGCTACCGGCTGAACACGGCGCAGGCGCCGGTGAGCTCGCTCGGGATCCGGCACGCGGAGCTCGTCCCGAGCGACGACCTGCGCGTGATCGTCCTCGGCGACTCCGTCTCGTGGGAGGACGAGGGCTGGGTGGCGATGCTCTGCCGCGGGCTCGCCGATCGCGTGGATGACCGCGTATAGGTCGTCAACGCGGCGATCCCGGGCTACACGACGCACCAGGAGCGGCTCCTGTTCGAGAGCGGACTCGACGACGCGCGGCCCGACCTCGTCGTCCTGCAGTACTGCCTGAACGACAACCACGAGTTCCTCCACGAGCTGACCGAGGGGCGCTGGCTCGTGCGCAGTGATGCGAAGCAGGTGCTGGTGCCCGACGACGCCGGTCCCCTTGGCTGGCTCTCGCGCCGGAGCTACCTGGTGTTCGAGATCCGGAAGCACGCCTACCTCTCCCGCGAGAAGCAGTCGGGCTTCTTCCCCTGGGACGCGAGCCCGGACTTCGCACCCGCGTGGCAGGCGGACACCTGGCCGCGGCAGAAGGCCGAGCTCTCCGCGCTGCGGGAATCCGTGGCCGCGGTCGGGTCGCGGCTGGCCGTCGTCGTCGTGCCCTACGAACCCCAGCTCGGGACGAAGTACCTCGACCACGACCGCGAGTACACGCTCGCACCTCAGCGAAACCTGGCGGCCGTGTGCGAGGAGCTCGGGATCCCGTTGCTCGACGTGCACGGAGCGTTCTTCCGCGAGCGCGAGACGCGTCTCTACAAGGACGGCGACCCGGTGCACCTCACGCCGCGCGGGCACGCGCTGCTCGCGGACCTCGTGCTCGCGTTCGTCGCGGACGAGGGGCTCGTCCGCGAGTAGCGTCAGCCGCCGAGCGGTGCCGGGCGGAGCTCGAGCTCGCCCGGCTCGTCCTCGCCCTCGACGACGAGCACCCAGGTGTCGAGCTCGACGTCCTCGAAACGCTGGCGCGTGTCGCTCGTCGGCCACCAGACCTCGAGCGCGCTGATCGACTTCGCGCTCCCCAGGCCGATCTCCTGCCGGAAGGGTGTGCTCCCGAAGCTCGAGACCGACCCGGCGGCGCGGTGGATCTCGCGCTCACCCTCGTCGGTCTCCACGACGACGCGGATGCGCACGCCGATGCCCTGGCGGTTCGATTGGCGCCCCTCGAGCGAGACATACAGGAAGCGACCGCCGTGCCCGGGGTTCGCGAACAGCGCGTTCGCGTAGGCGTCCGCGCGGTAGAAGCCGCCGAGCTGGTGGAAGAGGTCCTGGTCGCCGTCCTCGTCGACGTCGGCGAACGACACGCCGTGCCCCTTCTGCAGGTGACCGACTCCGGCGGAGCGCGTCGCGTCTCGAAAGCGCTGCGCCCGATCGTTCCGGAGCAAAACGTTCGGCATGAGCGCTCGCCAGGGCGGGCCGCCCGTGGCGAGGTAGATGTCGAGCCAGCCGTCGCCGTCGACGTCGCCGAAGTTCGCGCCCATCGGGAGGAACGGGCGGTCGAGGCCGGCCTCGGCCGCGATGTCCTCGAAGACGCCGCCGCCCTGGTTCTCGTACAGGGCCGGGCGCGTGGCCGAGTCTTCGCGGCCGAGGTAGTGCGCGGCGATGTCCGAGAGCTTCGCGTCGTACGCGGCGACGAAGATGTCGAGCCGGCCGTCGTTGTTCCAGTCGAAGAACCAGGTGGCGAAGCCCGGGCGCGGGCCCTCGACGCCGCGCTCGGCCGCGACGTCCGCGAAGCGGGCCTCGCCGTCGTTCTCGTACAGG
>JAJDET010000374.1 GCA_029259655.1 Planctomycetota bacterium | reverse complement strand
TGGCTGCGAAGGAGTCGGTCTGGTACTCGAAGTAGCCCGACGAATCGCTGAAGGCCGGAGGGACAGGGAGCGGCGGGTCACCTTCGCTCTTCGGATAGTTGAAGGCCTCGATCAAGGCCCCTTGGAACGGGGCGCCGCTTGTGTCGTACACGAATCCCAAGACCATCGCCGTGCCCGTCGCCACGGGAGGGGGCACGGACGGTCCGGTGTGGAAACGGATGACGCCAACTCCGCCGGGCTGGCCGTCGCCATCCGCATCGACGGGGCGCCCGCGGATATCCAACAGATGGGACCCGTCTACCAACACCTGAATCACCGAGTCTCCTGGCAGGAACAGGGGGTAACTCACCGTGACAACCCTGCGGTTCTCAGCCACGGTCACCTTGGTTGCCAGCGGTGCCCCTCCGACCGATGCCGTGATGCTCTGAGTGTTCGCGGTGTTCGCCCGAATGCGGTGGGAGAAGAGGATGGTGGTCTTCTTGTCAGGTGCAACGGCGACGGCACCGTTGGCGGGGACGGTCCTGGAGACTTGTGTCACCTGGGGCGATCCATCACTGCCGGCTACGCGTCGTTGCGGCGTCCTCTGTTCGACCGGACTTTGGGATGTCAGAAGCGCGAGGGCACCGACGAGTAATGAAAAGCGAATGGTCATGATCGTCCAGAGTCTCCCGAAGTGGACAAACTTAGAACCACGAGCGGTTCGAACGGTGGCGAGAGCACCGAGGGTGGCGATGGGTGCGAACCACACACGTGCGGATGGGCGACAGGTCTGCGGCCGTGGCCCTGACCAACCCTCTCTCCCCTCTTTCCATGCGCGACTTGCTCAGGCTAAGCTGGCGTAGCGAATCCCGCAATTGACGCGTTCACAAAGAACGAAGACCAGCGACCGGACTCTTACAGCTGGCTTCCTCGACACTCGCCAACCGCTACTTGCGGCATCCCCTGTTGTTCGGCCGACTCATCGCCCAGTGGGAAAGAACGGTCAGTGCCGGAGGCGCGCCAGACGCGGACGGACGGCGTAGATGCGCGTGGCGCAGAGCAGGCCGCCGCCGTACGTCCAGGCGTCGTGACAGCGCGTGCGCGCCGCCCCCGAGCCGAACGGGGAACGGCCTCGGTCCCCCGCGCTACGCGCCGTGGACCCTGCCCTGGCAGAAGCGACCGCCACCGCCGCGCGCGACGGGCGGTCGCTCGCCGGCCGAAGGCCTACAGGGTCTTGAACTGAATCCAGCTGCAGAGCCGCGCGGGCCGAACGACGAAGACGTAGACGTAACCGAGCTCGAGAGTGCTCGTCTCTCCTCCGTCGGACACGGTGACGTCGACCGGGAAGTACAGCGCACCACATGGAGCCAGGGTCGGCTGCATCGGAAGCGGCGGCACCTGCACCCGCAACGTGCTCTCGTCGACGAAGGTGACCGAGGACGCCTCGATTCCGCCGAAGCGGACCGCTGTGGTCGGAGTGAAGCAGGTACCGGTCACCTGCACGGTGTTGCCGCCCGAGAAGGGCCCGATCGCCGATGCGCCGACGCCGCTGATTCCCGGCGGAGGCGGTTCCCCGTCGAGGTCGAGCGTGATGTCGTAGGCACCGGAAGCGAGTCGAAGAAGAAGTCGCTCCCGTACGCGTCGCCGGAGGTGAAGACGATCAGGGTGTAGCGGCCGGGTGCCAGGCTGCCGGACTCGTTGACGACGACGTTCCCGTCCCCGGCCAGGGTCTCGAAGACCGTCGTCGTGTTCGTCTCGTCCTTCAGGAACAGCTCGGTGAGGCCGTTGTCGAAGGCCTCGATGTAGCCGGAGCGCGTGTAGTCCGCCTAGGCGTTGAGATCGAAGGTGTACGAGAACGAGGAGGAGCCGAAGCCGGTGCCGATTCCGTCGAAGCTGTAGCCCTCGCCGTTGGCGAAGCAGCTCCCCTCGGCGGTGATCGTGCTCCCGAGCACCGTCGAGTCCTGCGTACCGCCTCCGGACCCCAGGGCATCCGAGACGAAGGCGTTGGCCGCAGCGCCAACCACGAACGGGGCGTAGTCGGCAGACGCTTCCGAGTCGGAGTCGGTCACGTCGTCGTCCAGGTCGGTCGCGGTCGTGAAGCCCGATACGGTCCGAACCTGCGAGACGGCCGTGACCAGGTTACCGAGCGCCGGAATGGCGAAGAGGAACAGGGAAAGGACCGAGAGAGCGACGGCGCGGGGTTTCATCAGAGGTTCCTCCGGGGTGCCCATCCTATCGAGGATGGCCCGGAGCACCGCCGAGTCCGAGGAGCGGGAGGGCGGAACCCGGATGGCGCGCGGGGCACACGCCACACAGAATCGTAGGATTCCCGCCCGGCCCCCGACGCGGCCGATCTCCCCATGCGCACCCACCGCGGCTTCGTGCTCGGGCTCCTCGCCGTCACGGCGTTCGCGCTCGTGTTGCGCACACGCGGTATCGACTACCTCCTGCCCTGCGAGCCCGATCCGGACGCGCACATCGTGGCCCAGGCCGCGCTCATGCGCGCGCACGATCCCGCACCGGAGGAGAACGTCAACTGGGGCAAGTACCCGCACGTCGTGGCGCGCATCGCGAGCCTGTTTCCGGTGCTCGCCGCGGAAGCGCTGCCGCCCGAGCGCGTGAGCACCGAGACGGGGCTCGACGCCCATCTCGCGGCGGCCTCGCGGCCCTTCCTCGTGACGCGCTGGGTTGTGCTCGGCCTCTCGCTTCTGGCCGTGCTCGGCACCGGGCTCGTCGCGCGGCGCTTCCTGCCTGTCCCGTGGGCGCTCGTCGCGGCCGCATTCACGGCCACGAGCCTGCTCGGCATGAACTACGCGCAGCAAGCGCGGCCCCATGCGGCGGCGGCCGGCTGCATCCTGATGGCTGTGGTCGCGGCGCTCTACCTGCGTCGCCGGCCGAGCGTCACGGCCTGGGCCCTGGCGGGCTCCGCATCCGCGCTGGCCGTCGGCTCGTTGCAGTTCGGCGCTTCCGTCCTGGCGCCGGTGGCCGCGGCGTTCCTGCTGCGCGACCGCTCCCGCTCGCCGGGCGCCGCGCGCACCGCGCTCGGGATGGCGCTGTTCGTCGCGCTCCTCGTCGCCTCGGTCCCGCTCTTCCAGGACTACCTGCTGCACGGCCCCGCGGAGGGCGAGGAAGCCGTGCTCGACGCGGAAGGCATGCGCGTGCGCACAGGCGGGCACGTGATCTACCTCAATGCGTTCGACGGCGGCGGGTTCGCGACGGTCGGTCGCTCGCTCGTCACGTACGAGCCCGGGCTGACGGTGCTGGCGGTCGTCGGGCTGTTGGCACTGTGCGTTCCACGGCGGCGGACGGAAGAGCGGATGCCGGGCCGCGGCCGCGACCTCCTCGTGGTGCTGGCCCACGCACTGCCGTTCGCCCTGGTGATCGGGATGTACCACGCGACCTTCGCCCGCTTCGCTCTTCCGCTGGTGCCGTACCTCGCACTCCTCGCCGCGTGCGGTACGCGCGAGTTGGCGCGGCGCGCGGGAGCGGCGTTCGCGCGTGTCGTCCCTGAGCGTGCGACGGCCGTCGCCGTTTGTGTGCTCGCGCTCGCTCTCCCCACGGCAGTCGTGTGGCGACTGGGGACCGTGCGCTCGTCGCCGGACACGCTCACTCTGGCCGCGGAGTACATCGCCGGCCTCCCCGACGCGGCGGACGCACGGATCGTCGCGGCCTACGACATCGACCTGCCGGTGTTCCGACGCGCACCGCGCACGGGCTACCTTCCGGCGCACCTCAAGGAGGTCAACTCCCCGTACACCTGGGTGCGCTACCAGCGCACGATCCCGCTCGAGCTGCGCCCGGAGCCGTGGGACCTGCAGGCGTTGCGGCTCGGGCCGAACCTCGACCGGCGGCGGGACGCGTTGGTGGCCGTGGACCCGACCTACGTCGTGCTGCGCCGGAATGCCGGCAGCGAAACCCTGCGTACGATCGTCGCCGAGCATGGCGAGCTCTTGACCACGATCTCGCCCCACCGCGCGGGCGTCGCGGACGAGCACTCCTTCAACTATCTCAAGCTCATGTCGCGATCGATGACGCTCATGACGCCGATCCCGATGGCCAGGCGGGTGTTCGACGCCGAGCGGCCGGGGCCGGTGATCGAGATCTACCGCTGGAGGAAGCCCTGAGGCCGCTCGCTCCTCGGCCTCAGGCCCGGGGTCCGGGAAACGGGCCGCACGGGCTTCCCACCGGCCTGGGCGCTGAAGAAGAGGGGGAATGCGAAAGCGTAGCGGCGCGCGGCCCGTTGCCGTTTAGTACCCTCCACGCCCGCAGTGCCCTCCTTCCCACGAGCAGCGCTCCACGCGACGAGAACGTCACCGAGGAGCGTCGCATTCCGTCACCCGAGTCCGGGTGACTTCACCGAATCGAAATTCTCATGATCCGCGTTTTCAGACCCTCTCCGTTGTTTGGATAGGTAGCAGAACGCAGACAACGAAGAGGAACTCATATCTATGGGTAGCAGACTGTACATCGGCAACCTTTCCTGGGACACGACCCAGGACACGCTTCAGGCCGTGCTCTCCGAAGACGGTCGCACCGTCAAGGACTTGCACTTCGTCACCGACCGCGAGACCGGCCGCCCGCGCGGTTTCGCGTTCGCCGAGATGGGTAGCGACGCCGAGGCCCAGAAGTGCATCGAGAAGATGGACGGCATGGAGCTCGACGGACGCAACCTCAAGGTCAACGAGGCCCAGCCCAAGCCCGAGCGTAGCGGCGGCGGTGGCGGCGGTCGCGGCGGCGGCGGCGGTCGCGGTGGTGGCGGTGGCGATCGCTGGTAAGCACTGGTTGCCGCTAGGCTCGCGTTGCTGAGAAGCGACGCGGACCAGTCAGACTCGAAGGGCCGCGGGCAAGAGCCTGCGGCCCTTGTCGATTCTGCGGGAACGACTTTGTACAGCGGCGGCGGCAAGGAGCAGTGCCGCTGCAAGAGCACCTGAGGAGAAAGCGATGTTCGATTCCAAGATGCAGCTCCTGAGCACGGTCTTCGCGGAGGCGTCCGCGGAGCTCGCCGCGAACGACGCCGCCCTCGAGCCCTGGGCACGGGCCCACGCCGCGCTCGAACCCACACGCGAGAGCGAGCCCGATCTCGCCGCCGTGATCGACGCGAAGGACGCCGCCGAGCTCGCCGCGCTCGTCGCCGGCTGGACCTCCGGTGAACGACTTCTCCCGGAGCAAGACCGGGGGGTCTTGAAGCGCGCCATGAAGGCCTACCGCAAGAGTCTCAAGGTCACGCGCCTCGACGCGGAGTCGACGATCGGCGGGGGCCCGATGAGCGCAGGCCGGAGCTCCGGCATCCTCGGCATGCGCCCGCCGGAACGTTACTCGCGCGACGTCTGGGACGCGCTCGTTCGTCAAGGCCGACTGATCGACGCGAAGGAAGGGATGTACGAGTTGCCGCCGGAGTGACTCGTCCGTCCACGCTCGGTTTTCCCCGGCCAGACCTCGGAAGTGGACACGACCACCCCCGGGTGGAGGCCCCTCCCCCGGGGGCATGGCCAACACGGCTATGATGAGCTCCCGGCACGTCGGTTGCTGACCGGGTAGCGTCCGCGTTCCGTATCCCAAGCCCCAGGAATCGCCATGCGCCAATCTGCCCTGGTCGCCCTCCTCTGCGTCGCCGTCGCCGGATTCCAGCCCGACGGGTCACAAGACTCGCAGAGACAGGCACCTGACCCTGTCGTGACTCTCTACGCCCGCGACGACTTGCGTTCTTCCTTCGACTTCCGCAACGGCCGCGAGGGCGGACGGATCGTCGACGGAGAGATCCTGCTCGACGACGCCCAGATCGTGTTCGACGTTTTCCAGGAGGGGATGCTCTCGTTCGGCTTCACTCGCGACGAGCGCGTCCGGATAATCGATCTCGGTCCGGCGTACGTCCCCGGCCTGGAGCGCGCAACGGACCACGCACCCAAGTTTTCCGTCAGCATCTTCCACACCCTCTTCCTCAGCGGCTCCCAGTTCTCCTACCTGGGGGCCACCGGCAGAATCCTTCGGTCCAAGGAAGCCGGCCCCATCCTCGATCCCCTCCCCGGCGAAGGCCTCTACCACGTCGCACCGGAGGTCGGGCACACCTATCTCTTGAGAGCCAAGCACACCGGAGTCAGTAGATCGGAGCTCCTCGTCAAGTTCCAGATCATCGATGTACGCCCGCGCCGCTCGCTGACGATGCGGTGGGCGAGGCTCTAGCTCTTCCTCGTCGTCGACATGGGTGACCGGTCGGGAGCGCGACGATCACGGACCTGAACTTCCAGAGCCCGCAACGCTGACCGGCCGCCGCGGGCGCTCATGCCCCTGCGCGCACGGCGACCCACACCCCGCCGACGAGCGCGCCGCCAACGGCGAGGATGATCATCGGGCTCGCCACGAACCCGGGGTAGATCATCATCGCGAGACCCGCGATGAGCTGCGGACCGCGGGTCTGCTTCTTTCCGTACAGGAAGAGCCCGAAGCCCACGGAGCTGACCAGGAAACCGGCGAGTACCCAGGCGGTCGTGAATTCGATTCCCATCCCCTCCTTGTCGGAGCGCTGGCCATGGAGTCCTGAGTCCAAAGGGTGCGGATACGCGGCCGACAGCACGCGCGCATGATTCCCTGGGCAACCAGCGGCCGTGGACCGAGGCAAGAAATACCCTGTGGTACGATTGTCGGCTCTCCGGCGCTTGCCTCACCTCCGGCGCTTGCCTCACCTCCGGCGCTTGCCTCACCTCCGGCGCTTGCCTCACCTCCGGCGCTTGCCTCACCTCCGGCGCTTGCCTCAC
>JAJDET010000373.1 GCA_029259655.1 Planctomycetota bacterium | reverse complement strand
TGACAGGCGAATCGTGCGGAAAGTGTCGCGGCTCCGTACCGTCACGGCGTCCTCGCTAGCGGGAAGTCGTCGCCGCCCTCGATGCGGGGGGCCGTCGGACGCTGGCGGCCGGCGCTGCGCTCGTGCACGGCGGTCGTGGCGTAGGTCTTGAGCTCGTCGATCCCGACCAGGCCGTCGCCGTTCGCGTCGGCCGCGCCGTCGAGGCCCTCGAGCAGTGCGGCCGTGAAGAGGCCGTTGCCCTCCATCTCCTGCGCGAAGCCCTTCTCCGAGCTCGCCGCGATGATGTAGAGCCCCGTGCCCGCCGCCTCGTCGACCTCGGCCTGGTCGAAGGAGTCCGACGCGAGCCCGCGCTTGCCCTCGCCGAAGGCCTCGCCCGAGTGGCAGGTGTCGAGCAAGAGGATGCGGCGACTCGCGTGCAGGCGGTCCCAGGTCACCAGCGATTCGAGCACGTCGCGCTCGATGCCGTCGTACGGATCGTCCGGCGTCGTCCCCGGCGTCAGGAAGTAGTACTCCCCCGACGCCGAGCGCACCCCGTGCCCCGCGGCGAAGACCAGGATCGTGTCCTCCGGCTCCGCGCGCAGCAGGAACTCCTCGCGCGCGCGGCGCAGCTTGCCGGGCGTGACCTCGCCGTCCGCGAGACGCTGCACGTTGACCTTCGAGTAGAAGCCCCCCTCCTCGGCCTGGAAGCGCGCGATCAGGTCGTCGGCATCCTTCGTCGGATAGGACAGGTCGAGCCCGTCGTCCTCGTAGTCGGCGACCCCCATCGCCAGCACGAAAAGCTCGCGCCGCGGCGCCTCGTAGCGCAGGTGCACGGTGTCGATCGTGCTGAGGATCTTGCGCACGTTCTTCGCGCGCACGTGGATCGTCGTCGCAAGAGTGCCCTCCGGCACGGCCAGCTCGCACGAGAGCCGCCCCGTCCGTCCCCCGGTCGCGAGCTCCAGGTGCTCGGCCCCCCACTTCGCGTCGAGCTCGACTCCGTCCTGCTCCACGGTGACGCCGTCGATGCCGTAGGTGTCGTCGACGAGCACCTCGAGCCGGAACGTCCGCTCCCGAATCACCGTGTCGAGGGGCGCCGCGATGCGCAGCTCCGGCGCCCGTGGCACGAACGACGGCGGGCGCACCGTCTCGCCCGCGAGCGACGCAGCGAGCTTCTCCTCCGACTCGTAGATCGCCGCGTAGGACGACAGCGGATACCGCCGCCCCTGCACCAGCACCCGCGCGCGGTCCGCCGCTCGCCCGTCTGCCGCGTAGTACCCGCTCGGCGTGAACACGAGCCAGCCGTCCTCGTAATCGACGCGCGTCGCGAGCAGCCTGCCGTTCTCGCTGTCCCACACGCGCACGGTCGAGTCGAGGCCCACCGTCAGGATGCGGCTCCCGTCGGCGGTGAACTCCGCGTGCCTGACCCCCCCGACGTGTCCTTCGAGCACGGCGAGCTCGTCACCGGTCGCCGCGTCCCAGATCCGCGCCGTGCCGTCCCCGCTCGGCGTCACGAGCCGCGCGCCGTCGGGCGAGAACGCCGGCCGGTAGAGCCTCCCCTCGTGCCCGTGGATGCCGACGACGTCGCGCTCTCCGGTGAGATCGCGGATGTGGACCGTTCCGTCCTGGCCGGCCGAGACGAGGCGCGAGCCGCTCGCGTCGAAGCCCACGAAGTAGGCGGACCCGTCGTGTTCGTGGAAGGTCCACCCGAGCTCGAGAGCCTCGACGTCCCACAGGAACACATCGCCCTCCCACGAGGCCCCGGCCAGCAGGCTCCCGTCCGGCGAGAAGGCGAGGTCGCCCACGAAGCCGGGAAGGACTCCGACCGTCGCACCGGTCGCCGGGTCGTACACCTGCACGGACTCGTAGCCGGCAGCGGCGGCCAGGTTCCCGAGCGGGCTCGATGCGACCAGATTCGCGACCTGGGTCGTGGACCAGTCGATCTGCGTGATCGGAGGCGCGCTCATCCTCCGACCCGACTCGAGGTCGAACAGGAGGTTGTACTGCCAGGTCCGGACGAGGAGCCGATCGGCGTCGGGGGTCGTCAGGAGCTGCCAGACGTTGTTCCGCACTTGGCCGAGCTCGACCGTACGAAGGGTCCGACCGGTCACGACGTCCTGGAGCTCGACCTTCGCGCCGCTCGGGGCGTCGTGCAGATAAAGGAGACGCTCTCCTTCCGCGAGCAGCACCGCCTGCGTCTGTACCGGACCCTCCTCCTCTCGTACGGCGTCGTCGCCGATCCGGATGTCGCGCAGAGGAAGACCGGTGCGGAGACTCCAGAGGTCGCTGCGGCTCGTCCAGTTCCTCCTCGAGGACGTGAGCACGTGGAGCCCGTCAGGTGCGCACAGCCGCCGGGCGGCGATCTGCTGCATGAGCAGGTGCGGACGCAGCTCGAGGGGCTCGTGCTCTCCGTCCCAGACGATGGCGAAGCCCCCAGCGGTCGTGAACCCGAGCCGTTCGTTCCGGTCGAAGTGGAGGTCGAAGACGCTGCCCCCGTTCTGGGGCAGCTCGCCCACGAGCTCGCCGCTTCGAGCGTCGTGGATCCGCACGGCCATGTCGCGGTGGATCTCCGTCGATGCCGTGGCGAACGTCCGACCCGAGGGGCTGAAGCTCCCGTAGTCGGGGCTGTACTCGAGGTCGCGACCCTCGAGCCGAGCGATCTCCTTCCCCGTCTCTCCGTCCAGCAGCCGAGCGTGGCCGAAAGTCTCCGTGTCTTTCCACGTCATGAGGAGGAACCGGTCGCCGTCAGGACCGGCGGTGACCGTCCAGGCCCCTTCACCGACCTCGAGCTCGGCAACCACGAAGCCCGTTGCCGAGCTCCAGAGGCTGCTCCGTCCGTCTTCGGAGACGACGAGACGGTGGCCTGCAGGCGTCGAGAGCGGCCTCTCCCCGCTGGACAGGTCGCTCTGCCCGAGCGTGAGACTCCTCCCCGCCCCGGCAATCACGATCTTGTCGCCGGTCCCCCAGCTCACGATCGCCGTGCGCGCGTCCGACCGGAGCTCCCGCACGGGCTCCGCGAGATCGACGAGGTTCGCGACGAGCGCGGTCTCGTGGTGCCTCGTGGTCCTCGTGATTCCCAGCAGGCGCTCGCCGTCCGCGCTGAAGCGTGCCCAGAACACGGGTCCGTCGAGGCGGCGGATCTCCGCCCCGGTCTCGACGTCCCAGACTCGCGCGGACCCTCCCCGCTCGAGCGTCAGGATCCGCAGACCGTCTCGCCCCTGCACCGAGGGGGGCGAGAAGGAGAGCTCGTCCACCGCGGCGCCCGTCCGGATGACGGGCTCGGACAGGGGGGCGCCGAAGTTCGCGTCGAACAGACGGACGACCCCGTCGGCATCTCCCGTCGCGACGCGCCGGCCGTCCGGGCTGAACGCCGCGGCACGCACGTCCCGCTCTCCGACTTCGAGGTTGCCGAGGAACTCGGCGCTGCGCCCGTCCCACAGGCTCGCGACGCCCGCGAGCTGCGCGTGGATGAGCAAGCGCTCTCCGTCCGCGCTGAACTCGAGGGTCGGCACGTACACGTCGTCGTCTTCGAAGGGCGTGCCCTCGTGGAGCCCCAGCGGCCCGAGCGGCTCGCCGGTCCACGTGTTCCAGAGCCAGGCCGCTCCGTCCCCCCAGGTCGCCGCACGCTCCCCGTCGGGGGACATGCGGATCTGGTACACGACGTCGAGGTGCCCGTCGTTCCAGGCGATGGGCAGCTCGCGGACGCGCGCGTTGAGGCGGTCGTGGGCGGCGCGGCGCAGGGACCTGTCGCGCCGGCGCGCGCGCTCCTCTCGTTCGAGCTGGAGTCGGCGCTCCTCCTCGACGGCCTCGACGTGACGCGCGAAGCGCGGGTCCGCGCGCAGGCTCGCGAGGTCCTCGTCGGCCCGGATGTGCTCGGCCGGGGTGACGCTCCCGAGCTCGAGCGCCCGCGCGAGCCACGCGAACGCGGCGTCGGCGTCACCGAGGAGGGAGTACGCGCAGGCGATGTTGTAGGCGGCGATCCCTCGCTGCTCGTCCGGGATGGACTCGTCATCGACGATGAGCTCTCGGATCTCGATGGACTCGAGGTAGCGTCCGGCGGACCTCGCCTCCTGCGCCGCACTGACGCGTCGCACGTGCTCGGCATCGGCGTCCTGGACTACGGCGGGCGAGCTCCAGGCGAGGAGCAGGAGGAACGCCAGCGCGGGAAGGGCGTACTTCATGGCGAGCCGGACGACCATCGTAGGTCGGGCCGGACTAGAGGGGTGGATGGGGCCCGAGAGAAGGCCCGGAAACGGGATACGGAACCTGATTCCGTACCCCCCCCAGCTGGCCGCAGGCGGCGCCGACCTCGAGCGCCGCCGAGCGACGCAGCTTCGCCGTGATCCCCGCGGCGTGCAGCGCGCGCGTCATCGCGTGGGCACGGTCGCCGCTCGTGCGTTCGTGGTCGAGGCCCGTCACCGGGTTGTAGGGGATGAAGTTCACGACGACGCGGCGGCCGCGGAGCCATTCGATCAGGCGCTCGAGCTCGTCGTCGCCGTCGTTCGCGCCGGCGAGCAGCGTCCACTGGAGCTGGAGCGGGTGGCCGGTGCGATCGGCGTAGTCGAGCGCGCTGTTCGTGAGCTCGCGCGGATCTACACGTGGCGCACGCGGCAAGAGCGCTTCGCGCCGCTCGCGATCGGTACTGTGCAGCGAGAGCGCGAGCGCCGGCTTCACGGCGTTCGCCGCGAGCCGCTCGAACACGCGCGGCTCCCCCACCGTCGAGAACACGAGGTCCTTGTGGCCGACCTCGCCCTCGACGCCGAGGTACGCGATTGCCTGGAGCACCGCGTCGAGGTTGTGCGCGGGCTCGCCCATCCCCATGAACACGACCCGCCGCACCCGCCGCCGCCGCCGCGCGAGAACGACCTGCGCCAGGAGCTCCTCGCACGAGAGGTTCCGCGCCAAACCGTGCGTCCCCGTCATGCAGAACGTGCAGCCCACCGCGCAGCCCACCTGCGTCGAGACGCACACGCCGTCGCGCGGGAGCAGCACGCTCTCGACGCTCTTCCCGTCGGCGAGCCCGACGAGCAAGCGGACGCCGCCGTCGTCGCAAGCCTCCTCGGCGACGACGCGCGCGACGCCTTCGAGCTCGCGCTCGACCTCGGGCAAGGCGGCTCGCGCGGTTGCCGGGAAGGCGAGTCGGCTCCGGTGCGCCGCCTCAAGCTCGTCCCCCGAGAGCCACACGCGCATCGCCCGGGCGACGTGTTCCGGTTTGGCTCCGGAGGCGCGGAGGATGTCGAGCGCCTGCACGGGGGGATCGTACCGGGTCCGAGTTCAAGCTCGTCGTTCGCTCGGGACGAAAGCAGGTCCGTGCCCGACCGCAGCCGCATCGTTCTCGTGGGCTACACGCTCCTCGACGCCCTGGTCGGTTTCGTGGCTCTGTGCATGCTCGTCGAGATGACGAGCTCGGTCCGCATCCCGCTCGCGGACTACGGCGCTCCGATCGGGATGATCGCGTTCTTCTTCCTCGCTCCAGTCGTCACTATCACGCTGTGGTTCGTCGGCCGACGCCACCGCGCGTGGACGAATCGACAGCGGCGCTTCCTCCTGCTGTCGCGGCTGGCCCTCTTCCCTGCCTGGGTGCTCTCGTGCCTGCCGATCGGGCTCTTCGTCCTGATCCTGCAGCCGTGGCCGCTCACGCTGATGCACGGTCCCGACACGGAACACGCGCGCGAGGCATTCGAACGGCAGCTGGGCCGCGGGCTGCCCGCATCAGTGTCGGATCTTTACTACCGCGCCGACGGCGGCTGGGGCGACGCGTTCCACAAGCTCCGGTTCCGCTGTGACGACGCGAGCTTCGTGGACGACCTCGTGCGCGAGCTCGAGCTCGCCCCGACCGACGAGACCGGACCGTTCGGCACGGAGGGCCCCAGCTGGTGGCTCCCCGCACCGGTGCCGGAGGGCATCCAGCGCTTCCACCGCGGCGGCCCGCCCGGGAGCTACTGGATGCTGTGGTTCGACGCGGAAGAGGGCCTGGTGTTCTTCGAGCACTGGAGCGCCTGACGCGCGGCCGTTCGATCGGACACAATGTGGCCGTGAACGGCGCGCCGAGAGAACGGACAGTCGAGCGCTGGTGCTGGGACTTCGTGCACGCGGTCGAGCTCGCGACCAAGCTCGCGCCTCCTCCGCCCCCCTACACCGAGAACGACGCGAGCTGGGAAGTGGAGCCGGCGGCGAGGCGCATCGCGGTGCCCGCGCGGCCGCCCGAGCTGCGCGTCACGTCGCGCAGCCCGCGCAGCGTCGGCGAGAACCTCGCGCCGGTCGAGGTGCGCGCGAAGCTCGTCCACACCTTCCTGCACCACGAGCTCCAGGCCGCCGAGCTCTTCGCCTGGGCCGTGCTCGCGTACCCCGAGACGCCGCGCTCGTTCCGCAGCGGGCTGATTCGATTGTGCCGGGAGGAGCTCGCGCACCTGGCGCTCTACCGCGCGCACCTCGAGCGCCTCGGCTCTGCGGTCGGCGACTTCCCCGTCCGCGACTGGTTCTGGGAACGCGTCGAGAACTGCGAGGACGCGGCCTCGTTCGTCGCGTTCCAGGGGCTGGGCCTCGAGGGCGCGAACCTCGAGCACAGCGCGCGCTTCGCCGCGCGCTTTCGCGCCGCGGGCGACGAGGAGGGCGCACGCATCCTCGAGCGGGTCGAGTGGGACGAGATCTCGCACGTCGCCTTCGCCATCCGCTGGTTCGAGCGGCTGGCCGGCGAGCCGCTCGACTACGAACGCTGGCGCGCGATGCTTCCGGCGCCCCTGACGCCGGCTGTCCTGCGAGGTCGTCCGCTGAACCGTGAAGCGCGACTGCGCGCCGGGTTCGACGACGCGTTCCTCGAGCGGCTCGAGGCTGAGCCATCCACGACGACGAGGAGCCCGCGGTGAGCCCCGAGGATCGCGAGCCGCGCGTCTGGGTCCTGAACCTCGACGCGGAGTACGAGCTCGAGACGCGGGGTCGCTACCAACCGACGCGGCACGTCCGTGCTCTCGTCGCACGCGAGCGAGAGCGACTGATCGGCAGCCTGACTGCGCCTGGAGACATCGTGTTAAAGGGGGACGAGCCGCCTCCCGACGACGCGCGCGGTCTTCCCGGCCTCGCCTGGAGTCCCACGCCGCGGGCGCTCGCGAGTCTCGAGGCCGCAGGCGCGCTCCCGGTCGATGCGCCGTCCGCGGACATCTTGCGCAACGTCAACGCGCGGACTTTCGTCGCCGGCGAGGACGGCGTGCGTGCACCGCTCGTTTGCGGGAGCTTCGAGAAGCGCATCGCGGCCACGCTGGACGAGGTGCTCGCGCTCGTCGCGCGCCCCGCCGACGACGGCTGGCTCGTGCGCCGCACCTTCGGCGTCGCGGGTCGCGGCCGCCGACGCCTGTACGCCGGAGCACCCACCGACGCCGGGCACGCCTGGCTCGTCGCGAGCCTCCGCCTCGGCCCGCTCGTGATCGAGCCGTTCGTGCGCGTGACGCGCGAGTACACGCGCTCCGGCTGGGTCGACCGCGACGGCGAGGTCGTGATCTCCGCGCCCTGCTTCCAGCAGACGACCGACGCCGGCGCGTGGACGCGCACCGAGCGCGCCGCGCGCGGCGAGGTCTCGCGCGAGGACGACGCCCGCCTGGCGGAAGCCTTCGAGTCCGCCGGCCGCGCGCTCGCCCGCGCAGGCTACTTCGGCCCCTTCGGCATCGACGCCTTCCGCCACCGCGTTCCCGGCCGCGCCGGCGACGTCCTCAACCCGCTCAGCGAGATCAACGCCCGCTTCACCATGGACTGGGCGACGGGCATGGCAGGCCTCGGGAAGGGGATCCCCTGCGCCCCTGCCCCGCTAGGTACATAATCAGCCAATAGGGAAAGGGAGCTTCGCGCCCGTCCCGGCCGCCCCTCCCTTCCCGGGAAGACGGAGGAGAACCGGATGATCTCGCGATGCGCATGGCTCCGAACCGCGGCCGTGGTCCTCGCGGCGTCGGCCGCGGTGCACGGGCAGGACGAGCCCGTCTCCTTCGAGGGTCGCTGGCAGACGAACATGGGCCTCTTGATCCTGAGGCAGGAGGGAGAGCGCGCCGTCGGCGACTGCGGCCAGATCACGATCGACGGCACGGTTCGCGGAAGGAAGCTCGAGTTCCAGGTCCTGCGCGGCCCCGCGAGCGTGGGCACCGGATCGGTCGAGCTCGCGAGAGACGGCGGGTGCGATAGATGTCACGACCGAAGATCAGCATGAGCCCGTCGAGCCAATGGCTCTGCGCGGTCGCAGTGATAGTCTCGGTGACGACCTCGGCCGAGGCGCAGATCACCTCGTCGGAGGCGGACGCCAAGTCTCTCTCGGAATACGAGCGGATGCTCGTCGCCGCAGACGAGGCCTTCGACGCAGGCCAGAGCGACGAGGCTCTCGCGATCCTCGAGGACGCGCTGCCGCTCGAGCCCGACGACGGGCGCGCGAGCTTCGCCCTCGCCTGCCTGTGGAACTGGAAGGGGGACGACGAGACAGCCCTCGTCTGCCTCGAGATGGCCGCGTCTCGCGGCTACGACGAAACGGAGGCCATCGACGACGAGATCGGGGGAAGGATCCGCACGGATCCGCGCTTCGTCGAAGCGCTGGTGAGAATCGAACACAACCAACGCGATCGCGTGTTCCACGATCGTGGCGGCATGGTCGAAGTGCACGCCGCGCGCGCCGAGGTGGACAGGCTGAACGCGCTCGACGCAGCGAACCAGATCGTATGGCAGGACGGGCACGGCCACAGCGTTCTCGGAGCCCGCTTCAGCCCGGACGGCGAACGCCTCCTGACCTGGTCCGAGGACGGAACGGTCCGGATGTGGGACGGCTTCACGGGAGAGCACTTGGCGCTTCTGACGCGCCACGCCGTCCGCCTCTCGGAGTTCTCGACGCATGCCGAGAACGTCTTCTTCGAGGGTGCCGTGGGCCGTTTCTTCTCCAGCTTCCTCACCAGGATGTTCGACCTGGAACAACGACTCTCGGTCTCGTTCGACCGGGACGGAGAGCGCGTCCTGCTCGTCGACCATGTATCGGCCCGTGCGGGACTCTGGGATGGGCGCACTGGAGACTTCGTGGCCTGGCTGGTCTCCGGCGAATCACCCGTCTTCGACGTGGCTTTCCGCCCGGACGGTCGGCGCGTCGTCACGTCGACGCGCAGCGGCGAGGTGCTCGCCTGGGATGCCCAGGACGGCCATCCCGTTCCCCACGGCGTCTCGCGGACGGACGGCGGTGCTCATCTCGAATACTCGGCGGACGGACATCACCTGCTGACACTGGCCGCGGACGGCGTGATCCGGCTGTGGGGCCCGGAGACGGGCGAGCCGACCGGGTCGTTCTCGGTGCCGGGCGCACTCCTGCGCCAGGCCTTCTGCAGCCCCAGCGGTCGTCACGTCTTCGCCCGCGGCGGGGCCACCTGGTACGTCTGGAGCCTCGATCCCGAACGGCGGGAGGACCAGGTTCCACGGACCCGCACGTTGTTGAACTCGGAAGGGACGAGGAACAGCCCCCCGCGGGTCGCTTCAAACGCCGACCTCGCCCTTACCTCCGGCGTGCGAGGAGCGGTCATCTGGAATCTGGAGACGGGAGAGCTCCAGCCGGTCGGCTCGGTCGACTCTCCACGCTACCTCTCACCGGATGGAGAGCGCGTGATCCTCCGGGGGGGCCCGTTCTCCCTCTGGAGCATTCCCGAAGGGGATCGGATCTCGGAGTTTCCGGCGCCTTCCATCCCGGCTGCAGGATCCCCGATCACGACCCTGGACGGTTCGTCCTTCGTCACCGGCGTCACGGAGGGTGAGGTCGTGGTCTGGGACGTCAGGACCGGACGGACGACCGCCACGCTCGAGGTATCCCCGAAGAGGGAGGTCCTCGAGAACTACAACCTGGCCTTCAGTCCGGCCGGCGACCGGCTCGTGATGACGGCGCGTGACTCGGTCCTCCTGTGGGACGTCGGGGCCTCGTCCCGGCCGCTCGCGCTGACGAGCAGCGGTCGGGCCCGGGCTCTGGTTACGGATGGGAACCTGCTTTGCTCGCTGTCGCAAGGCATCGAAGAGGGCCAGACGGTCGCCAGCCTCTGGAGCCCTCGAACCGGGCGGTCCGAGACACGGATCGAGACCGGAGCGAGCTTCGCGGCGATGCCCCCGGAGCTCCGCGGGGATCTCGTCACGGCCGCGAGGCCCCAGAGCTCTCTCGTGCTCGGCCGCCTCTCCGGCCGCGGAGGAGAGGAGCTCTGGTCGACGGAGCTCCCCATGACCGGGATGTTCGGCATGATCCCGGAAGGCACGCTGGAGAGCTCCCTCGCAGTCTCCGCCGACGGGCGACGATTGCTCGTCGCGGACATGAACGTCTGGCTGCTCGACTCCGCCACGGGTGAGGTGATCCGCGCACTCGCCACATCGGAGAATCCCCTTCACCTCCTCTTGAGCTCGGCCAAGGCGCTCTCCCCGGACGGCGTTCAAGCGGTCGTCGGCTCCGAGCATCCAGGATCGATCTTGTGGTCGGACGAGCGTCTGGCAGAGGAACCGGTGGCGATGACCGCTCACGCGGACTACGTCGCCTTCGCGCGCTTCCGTTCCGACGGGAAGAGGCTCGTCACGACGAGCTACGACGGGACGGCCGCCGTCTGGGACGTCGACACGCGGGGGGTGGTCCACATGCTCGAGGGACACGGCGCTCCGGTCCTCCGAGCCGACTTCAGTCCAGACGGTTCGCGGCTCGCAACGGTCAGCGAGGACGGCACCACGCGACTCTGGGACGTGGAGAACGGCGTGGAGCTGCACGTTCTGCGTGGTCGCGACCGCGAGTCCGTGGAACACATCGCGTTCCTCCCGTCGGGCGCCCGACTCGTGACGGGTAGTGCGAACGGCATCGTTCGTGTGTGGGAGGTCGCGAGCGGCAGGCTCGTGCACGAGATCGAGGCACACTCCGCGAAGATCGAGCAGCTCTTCCTCGACGAGACCGGCACGCGCATCTTCAGCAACGGGCGGGACTACGCGACGCGCGTCTGGGACGCGGACAGCGGCGCGCTGCTCCTGACGCGCGTCGAGTACGACGGGGAGGACTGGATCGCCTTCGCGCCGACCGGACATTACATCGGCACGCCCGGCGCCGCCGACGTCGTTCGCATCGAGGTGAAGTCGGGAAGGACGAGCAGGCTCCGACCGCTCTCTTCGTACGCGACGATCCTGAACGATCCCGATCGAGTCGCCGCCTCTCTGGCGGGTGAGGAGCTGCGTCGTCCGTTCCTGCCCGCACCGCCCGAGGTTGACATCGACGCGCCGCACAGCGGGAAGATCGAGCGCCGTGCGTTCCGCCTGAAGGTCACGGCGACGGACCGCGCACCGATCGAGCGGCTCCAGGTGCTGCGAGACGGCGTGGAGATCGACGGCGGGCTCGTCGAGGCGGGGCTCCAGCTCCTGTCGAACGGTCGCGAGGCGCGGCTCTCGCTCCCGCTCGAGATCCCCGCGGACCGCCGCACGACCGAGATCGCCGTCCGCGCATGGAACAACCGCGGCATCGCGAGCGAGATCGTGCGGGTGCGGCTCGTCTACGAGCCGCCGGAGCGCGACCTCTACCTCCTCGCGCTCGGCGTCGAGGACTACGACGACGACGCGCTCGACCTGGCCTATCCCGGGAAAGACGTCGAGGACCTCGTCGCGCGCTTCGAGGCCGAGGACGGACAGCTCTTCTCGAACGTCCACGTCGAGCGGCTGCTGGACCGGAAGGTGACCTCGAGCCGCATCAAGCGCGCGCGCGAGAAGTTCCTGCGCCGCGCGAAGCCCGAGGACACGATCGTCGTCTTCGTCGCGGGCCACGGAGTGCGCTCGGAGTCGGGCGACTATTACTTCCTGACGCCCGGCGCGACGCCCGAGGATCCCTACGAGGGGATCGAGCGGCCGCTGCTCGAGTCGCTCGTGACATGGGACAAGCTGTACGCGAAGCGCCGCCTGCTCCTGATCGACACCTGTCACTCGGGCGAGGCCTACGGCGAGGCGAAGCGCGGCCTCGCGGCGCAGGACGCCTTCGAGCAGACCGAGGTCGACGCCGCGCTCGGCACCGGCCTCTACATCCTGGCCGCGAGCTCCGAGAGCTCCTTCGCGCTCGAGACGGAGGGCAACGGCCTCTTCACGCGCGCGATCCTCGCGGCGCTCGACGGGGGCGCGCCCGACCGCAACGACAACGGGTTCATCGACGTGGACGAGCTCCAGTCCTTCGTCGCCGACTTCGTCCACGAGGAGAGCGGCGGCCGCCAGCGCCCCACCGTCCCTCGCGTCGAGGGCGGTGAGGGCTTTCCGCTGGCGCGCGTCCCCTAGAACCTGCCGGACGCCTCCGCGTGGGGCTTGAGCCCCTCGCTGAAGAGCTGCGTCCAGCCCTCGAACAGGCTCTGCGCGTGCGACTCCGCCACGTGCCCGAAGAGTCCATCGATGACGCGGAACACGGTGGAGCTCCCGCGCTCCTCCAGCGCGAAGTGCAGCAAGCTCGTGGCGGGGCCGCCCCATTGCGGGAAGTGGTGACCCACCATGTGCAGGGACTCGCCGGGCGTACACATGTGAACGGTGCCCCAGAGCAAGCTCCCGCCGTCCGCGCGTCGCTCGACGAGCTCGCCGCCCGCGCGGGCGTCGAAGGTGACGACCGAGCCCTCGCCGACCATGTGAAAATCCGGGAGCCACCAGGCGTTCGTCTCCTCGGTCAGGGACTTCCAGACGGCCTCCTTCGGGGCCTCGATCTCGATCTCCAGCTCGTACTTCAACGCCTTTGTGTCCAGTGTCTCGACGCTCATCGGTCTCGCCCTTTCCTTCGGGTTTTCGGCTTGTGGGAAGACTCCACGTGTTCCTTGAAGCGCGAGGCCGCGGAGGCCATGCCGCGCACGTGTTTCGAGACCCAGCGGTCGTAGATGCGCTGGATCGGCATCGCGTTCATGCGGTTCCACCGCACGCGCCCCTCGCGCCGGACCATCAGGAGCCCGGCCTCCTCCAGTACGTCCAGGTGTTTCATCACGCCCGTGCGGCACAGGTCGGGGAAGCGCTCGACGAGCTCGGCGGTCGTGTGAGGCCGCCGAGCGAGCACGTCGAGGAGGCTCCGGCGCGTGGGATCCGCCAGGGCGCGCCAGACCCGATCCGTGGGTGTCGCGGTCAACATGTCACCAGATAGTGACATGTTGCGGGCACACGTCAAGTCGGAATCCAGATTCCCGCTCTCACGGAGCCCCCACGTACAGAACGGGCTCCGAGTGGTGCTCTCGGGCGATAGCGCCAGGCGCGCCGCGTACCTACTGCGTGACCCCGCGCGAGTAGTGCATCTCGAGGCACTCCGGGCAGATCCCGTGGGAGAAGGAGAGCTGGGTGTGGCCGGACAGGAACTCCTCGAGGACGTGCCAGCCACCGGACTCGTCGCGGATGCTCTTGCAGTGAGCGCAGATCGGCAGGAGGCCCTTGAGGACGTGGATCTCGGCCAGCGCCCCCTCGAGCTCGGCCGTCCGCGTCACGAGCTCCGTGTTCGCGCCGCGGAGCTGCTCGTGAGTCTGCCCGAGCTCGGAGAGCGCACGGCGCTTGACGAGGAATCGGTTCCAGCCGAGCAGGGCGACGACCGCAACCAGGAGGGCGCCGACGATCGTCGAGTTGCGGGCCAGTCGCTGGTGCTCGACCTCGAGCGCCCGGAGCTCGTTCTTCCTGCGCAGGATCTCGAGCTCCTGCTCCTTTCGCCCCAGGTCGAACTCCGCCTCGAACTTCGCGAACGCGTCCTGGTACTCCAGCCCCTTCTTCTCGGACGCGAGGCGTGAAGCCTCCTTGTAGGCGGCGAGGGCCCCCTCGAAGTCGCCGAGCACTTCGCGCGTCTTCGAGAGCGACCAGGAGATCCCCAGGCGCTCCATCTTGATGTCGAGCGCCTCCGCCAGGTCGCGCCCCTGCTCCACGGCGTCTAGGGCTTCCTCGCCCCGATCGAGCGCCGCGTAGGTCTCGGCCATCAACCCCAGGGTCGTCGCGATCTCCGGGTGCAGCTCGAGCTTCTCCTCTAGCTCGAGCGCGCGTCCGAGGTGCTCCAGCGCGAGCTCGAACTCCCCGGTCTCGAGGTGGAGCCTCCCGATGTGCCGGTGGCAGACGGCGATGCCCGACTCCGATCCGAGCTCCTCCTCGAGCCGGAGCGCCTCGCGGAAGCAGCCCAGCGCGTTGTCCGGATCCTCCATCGCGAGGAAGAGGGAGCCGCGATTCACGAGCACTGTCGCCTTGCCGATCGGATCCTCGAGCGAGTCCAGCACGTCGCGGGACATCTCGATGAACTCGAGCGCCTCGTCGTACTTGCCGTACTGCGTGTGGATGACGCAGATGTTGTTCAGGAGGCTCGAGGTGCCGTCGCCGTCGCCGATCGCGGTGGCGACGCCCAGCGACATGGAGTAGTAGCCCAGGGCTTCCTCGTACTCGCCGAGGCGGCCGTGCTCGGCGCCGAGGATGCTGCCGATGCGCCAGATGGACGAGGGCTGGTCGAGCTTCTCGGCGAGCGCCAGGCACTCCTGACCGACGCGCAGCGTGCGTTCCGAGTCCCCCATCAGGTGAGCGGTCAGCGCGATGTTCCCGAGGCACTGGAGCAGGAGGTTCTCCTCGCCGAGCTTGCGGGACAGGTCGCTCCCGCGCTCCAGGTGGACGAGCGCTTCGGCGAAGCGGTCGACGTTGTACAAGGCCTCGCCGAGCCGCGCCGTGAGCGCGGCTTCGAGGTCCTCGTCGGGAGTCTCCTTCAGGAGAGCGAGCGCCGCGTTCCCGACCTCGACTTGCCGGTACCGATCAGCGCGCGACGCATCCATCTCGTCGACCATCTCCTGGAGCTCGGCGCGCCGATCTCCAGTCAACCGGTCACTCTTCCCCGGGGGCGCCTGTGCCCCGCCAGTCGTTGGAGCGAGCAAGGAAGCAAGAACCAGACAAGGCCACGCCTTCATGGGATCTCCGAAATCATGGTGCTGCGAGCCGCGATACGCTGACGGGGCGAGAGTACCGGTTGGAGAACCGACATCGAACAGGGAGAAAGCTCCCCGGGAGTTCCGGAGTACGGCTTCTCCCGGGCTTCACGGAACTTGGGACGAGGGCCCGATTCCGGGAGCGACTCGCATGAAGAGTTTTTCACCTCGGCGACCCGCAGGCCGGAGGAGGCCCCCGGTCGGTAGTCTCTGAAGGGCCAGCGAACCGGAGGACGACCATGACCACCAAGTTCGACGCGATCGTCATCGGAACGGGACAGGCAGGGCCGGCTCTGGCGGGCCGGTTGTCCGCATCGGGAGCGAGCGTGGCCGTCGTCGAGCGCTCGCGCTTCGGCGGCACCTGCGTCAACTACGGATGCATTCCGACCAAGACGCTGGTCGCCAGCGCGCGCGCTGCGCGCTTCGCCCGGCGCGCCGCCGAGTTCGGGGTCGTCCTCGGCGGACCCGTGCGCGTCGACATGAAGCGCGTGAAGGAGCGCAAGGACGGCGTCGTGCGCGCCTCGACCGAGGGCGTCGAGCGCTGGGTGCGCGGCATGGAGAAGAGCACGGTCTTCCAGGGGCACGCGCGCTTCGAGAGCAACCGCACCGTGCGCGTCGGGGACGAGCTGCTCGAGGCGGAGCGCATCTTCGTCAACGTCGGGACGCGACCCTTCGTGCCGCGCTTCGACGGCGTCGAGGCCGTACCCTTCCTGACCAACGGCGACATGATGGAGGTCGACTACCTCCCCGGGCACCTGGTCGTCGTCGGCGGGAGCTACATCGGGCTCGAGTTCGGACAGATGTACCGGCGCTTCGGGAGCGAGGTCACGATCGTCGAGCGCGGACCGCGCATCATCGGTCGCGAGGACGAGGCGACGAGCGCGACGGTCCGGGAGATCCTGGAAGCCGAGGGCGTCCAGGTCCGCACGAGCGCCGAGTGCATCGCGCTCCGGCGTAGCGGGGACGAGATCGTCGTCGGCCTCGACTGCGAGGAGGGCGGGCGCGAGGTCGTCGGCTCGCATCTCCTGCTCGCCGTGGGACGGACGCCGAACACCGACGACCTGGGGCTCGACCGCGCGGGCGTCGAGATCGACAAGCGCGGCTACATCCAGGTGAACGACACGCTCGAGACGAACGTCGAGGGAATCTGGGCGCTCGGAGACTGCAACGGAAAGGGCGCCTTCACGCACACGTCCTACAACGAGTTCGAGATCGTCGCCGCCAATCTCCTGGACGACGATCCGCGCAAGGTGAGCGACCGGATCCTGTGCTATGCGCTGTACACCGACCCGCCGCTCGCGCGGGTGGGCATGAACGACGCGGAGGCGCGCGCTTCGGGGCGCAAGGTCCTTGTCGCCGAGCGCCTGATGGCGAACGTCGGACGCGCCAAGGAGATGAGCGAGACCCAGGGTTTCATGCGCTTCCTCGTCGATGCCGACACGAAGGAGTTCCTCGGCGCGACGATCCTCGGGATCGGCGGGGACGAGGTCATCCACGCGATCCTCGACGTCATGTACGCGCGCGCGCCCTACACGGTCATCCAGCGCGCGATGCACATCCACCCGACGGTGTCGGAGCTCGTCCCGACGGCGCTGGCGGATCTGAAGCCGCTCTAGCCAGGGTCGTCCCCGGGCTCGTGCCCAGTAGCTCTCGCGCACCCGGACGAGATCGGTCCCGGCGGGGTGACGCTCACTCGATCCACTTCGATACGGGCCCCCTGTAGAGCTCCTGCCCCAGAACGCGGACCGAGATCGCGGGATCTCCCGCGAACGGCAGACGCAGCGAGACGATGTAGCTCCCGTCGCCGGCGTCGCGAACCGGCGACGTCTCGTGCTTCTCGCGCGTACGCGGCCAGTCGAGGACCTCGACCCGAATGCGGTCTCCGTAGTCGGGACCCAGGAGCTCCCCTCGCCCATCTCGAGGCCGTAGGTGCAGCTCGACCCAGCGATCGCGTTTCGTCTCGCGCACCGGCACGATCCGCAGCGCCGAAGCGTCGAGGTCCGCCGGACCGAAGTGGACGAAGGTCGAGACTGTCTCCGTCCTACGGAGGTCGCCGAGACGCTCGTGCTGGCCTTCGATCGTGAACGTGACCGTGTACAGGCCCGGCACGTCGGTGTTCGGGAAGAGCGCGCGGTAGGAGCGCCGCCCCTCCTCGAGCTCTATCGAGTCGTCCACGAGCGGGTATTGCTCGTCGAAATCCGGGGAGAGCAGGAGCGCCGCGAGCTTCCGCTCGGCGGGGCCCGCCCCGGGTTCGACCTCCACCTGGCTCGGCTCGGGAGTCTTCGAGAGGAGCGTGCCCATCCCGACCACGGGCCGGCGCACGATCGCGCTGACGCGCGCGCCCCGGACCGCACGTCCGTCGACCTCGATACTGGCGGTGAGGAGCAGCGGATCGCCGGTCGAGCCCGTAGGCGTGGCCGTCAGGTCGAAGGTCAGGTCGGGCTCGTCCGCGATGACGGCTGCCTCGTAGCGCGCGTCGCTCCCCTCGCTGCTGATCTGCATCGTCCAGACGCCTCCCGAGGGTACGGACGCGCCGTCCAGCGAGAGCGGGTAGGAGATCGTGACGATCTTGTAGAAGTCGCCTTCGGTGACCCGGCCGACGTTCGGGAAAGGCTGCCCGTTCAGGATGAGCCTGAAGTCGAACGACTCTCCCCGATCCCAGCTCAGCTTGAAGACGAGCTTGCGCGCGCCCGCGTTGACGCGAAACCTCTCTCCGGCCTTGCCGTTGTTCGTGTTCCCGTTGCGGTACCCCACGAGCTGCGGGCTGTTCGACCGCAGAACCTCGACGAGCTCCTCCACGAAGAACTGCCGCAGATCCGCATCGGGTGCCGTGGTGATCTTTGTCACACCACCGGTCTCCGCGGCGACGTCCGTCAGCATTTGCTGGAAGGACGGGGCGGCTCCCACCCCGATCGTGTTGACGGGCACGCCCAGCGCGGCATCGAGGACCGTGGCGGGAACCGTCGGGTCGACGTTCGAGTCGACAGTGCCGGACACGTCGTCGATCTCGAGGTGGAACGCCGGCGGGGTCTCGTCGACCTTCACCACCGTGGGGTTCCGGTTCTGCATGCCGTCGGTGAAGAGCACGATGCTCTGCGGCCGCGAGGGATCGGTGAGCCGGCTTAGCGCGAGCTGGAGGCCCCCGCCCATCGCCGTCATGTTGCTGTGAGCTGTCGTCTGACTCTGGACGTCCGCGATCAGCACGCCCTCGTTCGCGATGAGCGGCAGCAGCCCGAACGCGCCGCCGGGAAACTCGCTGACCGTCGACTGGAAGTACGTGACGCCGAGCCGGTCGTCGAGGATGGCGAGATCCGACCAGAGCTGGACGAAGAGCTCGACCGAGTCCTTCAACACGTCCAGCTTGGAATCGCAGGTGGGGCAGGCCTTGCCGAGCATGCTGCCCGAGACGTCGAGCACGAGCATGACGTCGGTCGGGTCCCGCTGCACGAGCGTGCCTGCGCCCGAGGTGACGAGGGCGTAGGGCTGCGGCGCCTCGGGGACGTTCGCGCCGGCGACGGTGATCGCCCACGTGCCGAGCTCGGGCGCGGGGACGACGACCTGCTCGACGTTGTTCCGGTCGTCCGGTGCCGCGAGTCCGTTGGGAAAGAACGTCGCCACGCCCGGCGAGACGACCGTGAGGTCCAGGTCGTTGGTCAGCGTCGCGCTCGGGAAGTCGTGGTAGACCATCGTCACGACGAGCGGCGCGCTCGAGTCGGTCACTTCGAAGAGGTACTGGTGCCCCTCGCCCGTGTTCAGGCCGACGGTCTCGTCCACTTGATCGAGGACGGCCGGCGGCGTCGGGAAGAGGCTGTTCTCGAGGTCGAGCCGCCCCCACCCCTCGATGTTGTTGGGTCGCGGCGGGATCTCGAGCGTCGCACCTCCGCCGTACTGCCCCGGGTTCATCTCGAACGCCCCGTTGACCAGAGTCGCGTGCAGGAGCGCGCCCGACATGAAACCCAGTCCCTCGACGTCGGTGTAGTACTGGCGCGCGACGGCCGCGGCGCCCGCGGCGAGCGGCGTCGCCATGCTGGTCCCGCTGGAGAGCATGTAGTTCGTATCGACGGTCGAACCAAAGGGCTCCAGGCCCTGATCGCTCAGAAGCGTCGACCCGAACGCACCCTCGACGACGCGGAAGTCGTCGATGAACAAGCCGTCGCCCGTGACGCCATCGGCGTCGGTGGTGATCTCGAAGAAGATTTGCAGGTCGCTCGCGCCGGCGTAGGGGTCGCCGAGTTCCACGCCCGTGAACTCCCAACCCGGCTGGGAACCGGTAATCGGTCCGACCATTGCCTCCGAGCCACCGGCGGTAGCACCGATGAACCAGTTGTCCCCGGTGCCGAACTCGAACTTGCACCAGAAGTGGATCGACTCGGGAGCGAGGGTCCCTCCCGACACGTCGATCACGGGACTGGTCAGACGCATGGTGACGCTCTCGCCGTAGTCGCCGCCGGGGCTGTCGTTCCACGACGTGCTCGGGCTGTGGAAATCCGACGTGTCCTGGCCCCAGGTCCCCGTGACCGTCCAGCCGTTCGGACCCGACTCGATGTCGTCGGAGAAGAAGATCGTGTTGGGAGATGCCTGCGTGCGCAGCGAGGCCACCATCGTCCCGACCGACACGAGGTCGGGCTTGATCCGATCGTCGGTCGAGGAAGCGGTGTTGGCGTTGGCCGGCCCGCGGCTGCTGAACGCCGCCATCCCCCCCGCATTGTCGGCGACGAGGTCCAGATCGATCACGCCGAGCTCTTTCGCCGAGCTGCCGTGGGTCAGCTGGATTCCCGGGCGTGTGTTCTCGCCGGCGCCGACGGCGATGCAGTTCTTGGCCGTCGCCGGGGAGCCTATCGAACCTGGATCGATCACGTCGTCGCCGTC
>JAJDET010000372.1 GCA_029259655.1 Planctomycetota bacterium | reverse complement strand
CGTGAGCTCCGTCTGCTCGGTGAACGGGTTCGTCTCGAGGACGTAGTTCTGCCCGTCGGTGAAGATCGTCTCCGAGATCAGGAAGTCGCGGTTCTGGAGCGTGCGGATCGACGGCGTCGACGGGTTGCCGTCGTCGTCGTGAGAGTCGTAGACGTCCACCAGCCGCCCCCAGCGGATCTCCTCGATCCGAACGGTCGAGGCCTTGCCGCCCTTGTTGGGATCGAAGATCACCGACAGGGTCATCCCCCCCACGTTCCCGGTCGTCGTCGTCGCCGCGTTCGAGGAGCTCGAGGGACCGCAGCCCGAGAGACTCGCGGTGCCGGCGAGGAAGAGAGCGATCGATATGGAGAGAGAGCGGAAGAACTGCTTCATCGAGATCCAACGAGGGCGTCCGAACCCTCCCGCGGCGGCTTGCCGTGGGCGCACATTCGTCGTCCGACTCCATTCTATCGGGGAGAATCCCATCGCGCCCGCCCGCCGGGGCCTCGACATGGTCACGGCTCACCGGTCGAGCAGCGTGCGTTCCCGCACACGCTCCGCACGGCAGCATCGTGGGGCGGGTGCGGTACGATCCGCCTCGAGATGAGCCGCTCATCGCCCCTCACCAAACTGCTCGTCTGCGGCGTCTCTACCGCCGTTTCGGTGACCGGGGCGTGGTTCGCCTATCGGCATTGGGCGCCCGAGTCGCCGACGGTCCTGACCGTGGACACGAGCGAGGAGGTCCGCCGCATGGTGAACGAACGCTTCGCTGCCGCCGGCGATCGCGCCGACCTCGCATCCGACGGGTCGTACCCGCCCCCCCTCGTACGTGAGCCGCTCGATTCCACGGCCGCCGAGAGGTTCTTCCCCTCGGTCACGACTCTGCGCTGGGTCCCGGATCCGCACGTGTACGCCAGGCGTTCCGGCCACCAGAACTACTACCGTTCCTTCAGGGAGCATCCCGACGGCGGCTGGACCATGGAGACCAACGAGCTCGGCATGCGGGAGAGTGCCGAGGTCCTGACCGAGAAGCCGGACGTGCGGATCCTCGTCACGGGCGACTCGCACACGGATGGCGTGTGTGCGACCGAAGAGTCCTTCGCGAACGTGCTCGAGTCACTCCTGTCGAAGGAACGGCCGGGGCAGACCGTCGAGTCCCTCAACGCGGGGGCCGGAGGCTACAACCTCTACAACTACCTGGGTACGTTCGAGCGGTTCGCGTACCTGACCCCCGACGTCTACATCGTCGTCGTGTACGGGGGCAACGACTTCTACTCGTCGATGCTGATGCACCACTACTTCCACCACGGCCCGCCCTTCGGGAAGGAGCTGTACGCGTTCGACTCCGAGCTCCTGAGCAAGAAGGTCAGGAGCATCGGCGCACAGGAGATGGCCCAGGAGGTGTACTTCCTGAACAACCCCGACGACGTGCAGGTCGCCGTCGACCTCGCGTGCTCGATCAGCGTCGAGCTGCAGAAGCAGTGCTCCGATTCGGGCACGGAGTTGCTCTTCGTCTATCTCCCGCCTCCCTACCGCGGACAGCCGCAGCACTTCGATAGGGAGGAAGACATGGTCCTCGCCGCTCAGGGGCTCGAGAACGTCGAACTGGGCGCCAGCGATCGCATCGCGGATGGGTGGCTTCGCTTCCTGGAAGAGCGGGGCCTCGCCCAGGTCGACTTGCGGGGAGCCTTCCGTGCGGAATCGGACCGCCTGTACTGGAGGAAGGACCATCACCTCAACGTGATCGGTCATCAGCTCGTCGCCGAGCTCCTGCTCGATCGCGTGAGGGAGCTGGCCGCACGAGCCACCACTTCCGCGGAAGCCGGGCGCTAGTCGGGTCTCGGGCGGCCCCATGGAACGCAGGCGCCTGCACGACCTCACCGTTCTCGCCGCGGCCGTAATGCTCGGCGCGCTCTTCACGGCGAACGCCTGGGTCGGCGAGGACGCGCACATCACGATGCGCACCGTCGACAACTTCGTGAACGGCTCCGGGCTGCGCTGGAACATCGACGAGCGGGTTCAGATCAACACGCATCCCTTGTGGATGCTGGCCGTCGTTCCGGCGTACTTCGTGACGCGCGAGATCCCGACCACGTTGACCGTGATCGGCGTGGCGTGCTCGGTTGGAGCCTTCGTCGTGCTCGCGCGCCGGCTCGCACCACGCTCCTGGACGGCGCTGGGGTCGGTGATGCTCCTGTTCACCGCGTCCTTCTCGCTCCTGCGCTACTCGACGTCGGGGTTCGAGAACCCGCTCACGTTCCTGTTGCTGGGGCTGTACTCCACGACCGTCGTGCGTCACGACCCCGAGCGAGTCCCCTGGGGTCGGCTGTCCCTCTTCGCGGGCCTCCTGACGCTCAACCGTCTGGACACGTGCCTGCTCGTCGCTCCGTCGCTCGCGGTCCTCGTGCTCTCGAACCTCGGCGCGGTGCGCTGGAAGCGCGTCATCCTCGGCGCTCTGCCGGTGGCGCTCTGGGCCGTGTTCGCTCTCCTCTACTTCGGCTTCGTCACGCCCAACGTCGCCTTCGCGAAGCTCAGCACGTCTTTCACGCGCTCCCAGTACCTGAGCGCCGGAGCGGCCTACCTCTCGGACCTGGCGCTCAGCGATCCCCTGGGCGCCACCGTGATCATCCTCGGTGCGCTGGTGACTGTCTCGTCCCTGATGCCTGCCGCCCGTGGAGATCGCGAAGCGCGGCTCGTCGTCGGGCTCGGGCTGGGAGCGCTCACCTACGTCGGCTACGTCGTCTGGATCGGCGGCGATTTCCTGTCCGGTCGCTTCCTGAGCGCGCCGATCCTCCTCTCCTTGGTCGTGTGTGTCGCACGGGCACGCGCCGTGTACTCCGGCATCGCGTCCCTCGCACCGGGCCTTCGAGTCGCGTGCGCGCTCGGCGTGCTGCTGCTCCTCGCGACGCTTCGCTCCGCGGCGGACGTCGTCGTCGAGCGTGCGGACACCACCGTCCTCACGCGACCGGCGGCTCACATCTACCTCGAGGGCGGAAGCTGGCAGCAGACGTCGCGCGCGCGGCAGTTCCAGCGCAAGGGGCGCGACGCTCGCGCGAGGGCGAAGGCGGACGGACGGCGTACGGCGATTCTCTCGCTCGTCGGGATCGGCGGCATCGAGGCCGGCCGGGACGTGATCCTGATCGATCGCTTCGCACTCACCGAACCGTTCCTTGCGCGCCTGCCGGCGGCGAAGCCCGACACGCTGCGGCCGGGGCACGTGGTCCGTGCGATCCCCGCCGGCTACCTCGAGGCGCGAGAGACGGGTGATGCGAGCGGCATGGACCCGGCTCTGGCCGAGTACTGGGAGAAGCTCCGTCTCGTCACCTCGGGCTCGCTCTTCGACCCCGAGCGACTGCGGGCGATCGTTGGCTTCCATACCGGTCGCTACGAGCACCTGCTCGAGGCCTCTGCGCCGCGCACTGCGAGGTGATCCGGTCGCCGTACCGTTCCGGAGGCGGCTTCCGTTCTTCAATTGCGCGATCCCTCCTTCCCTCCGCCAACAGAGGCACTACTCTCTGCCATGCGCTGGCCTTACCAAGTCGTCGGCTGGATCGCCGCGATGCTCCTCCTTCTGTGGCGTTGGTCCATCCGGTTCTCGTACATCGACGACCCCCGGCCCGCGCTGCGCGCCCAGGGGAAGGGCGGCGCGGTGGGCTTCCTGCACGCCCACCAGATCGCCGGCGTGATGGGAGTCGACGACCCGCACGTGCGCGTCATGGTGTCGCGCTCGCGTGACGGCGACCTCCTCACGCCGAGCCTGCGCTGTTGCGGGATCTCCTACGCGCGCGGCTCCTCGCGAAAGAACGGAGTCGACAAGGGGGGACGAGCGGCGCTCGCCAAGCTCGCCGAGTGCGTGGGCGAGCAGGGTTTCGGGTTGCTCGCGGTGGACGGTCCGCAGGGGCCGCGAAACGTCGTGCACCGCGGCGTCGCCAGTCTCGCCGTCGAGTTCGACGTGCCGATCCTCCCGGTCATCATCCTGCCGTCGCGGCGCTTGATCCTGGGTCAGACCTGGGACCGCATGCAGATCCCGCTGCCGTTCACGCGGATCACCTTCCACTGGGGAGAACCGATCTGGCCGGAGGGGCGCAGCGTCGACGAGCTCCGCGCGTTGACGGCGGAGGCCCTGCTCGCGATCGAACGAGAGCACGATCCGCGCGAGGCGGCACTCTGCCACGCGCGCGAGGAACCGGCGCTCGTCGCGTAGGAGTCGGACGACTCGTTCAGGGCCGGGGTGGCGCCACAGGCCGCGCAGTTCGAAGCAGGCCCTTCTTTCATGCGGACTCCCGTCGTTCCCCTTCGGGCTCGACGGTAGTAGCGACCCTCCGACGGGAGGCGCGGGAGCCGGGAAAGCGTGGATCGGGTCCTGTAGGCTGCGGCGTTGGCCGGCCTCGAGCTCACCGAACCCGTCCCGGGCCTGTTCGTCCTCGCCTGCGAGTACGAGGACCGCTTCGTGCCCAGGAACGCGGGGTTCCGCTGGCACGCGGGAGACCGCTGCCGGCGCAAGTCCTGCGAGGCCTGCGAGCATGAGCTCGGACGCGTGTGGTTGACGCAAGACGCGCTCGCGGCGCACGCCCTCGTCGAGTACGCGGATGACGAGCTGGGCGAGGACATCCGCCGACGAGCCGCCCCGGCCATCGAGGCCCGAGCCGGGGACGAGCGCCGTACCGCGCTGGCCGACAAGGCGAAGAAGCTCCGTCACGCCATGTCGTTGCGCGCGAGCAAGGCCAAAGACGCGCAGATCGAGGTGCCGAGCCCGCCGGGGTTCGAGTACCTGCCCTTTCAACGCGCCGCCATCGCCTACGCGCTGGGCCGGGAGAACACGCTGCTGGCCGACGAGATGGGCCTCGGGAAGACGATCGAGGCGCTGGGCGTGATCAACGCCGACCCCTCGGCGAAGAAGATCCTGATCGTGTGCCCCGCGAGCTTGAAGCTCAACTGGGCACGAGAGTGCGAACGCTGGCTCGTCGCGGACCTCCGGATCGGTGTCGCGGGCAAGACGTTCCCCGCGGACGCGGACGTCGTGATCGTCAACTACGCGATCCTCGGGAAGTGGAAGGCCAAGCTCGCGAAGACGTGGGACGTGCTCGTCGCCGACGAATGCCACTACGTCAAGAACAAGGACGCCAAGCGCTCCAAGAACCTCTATGCGATCCGCGCCAAGCGCAAGCTCTTGCTGACCGGGACTCCGATCCTCAACCGGCCGGTGGAGCTGCAGCCGATCGCGGGGCTCCTCGACCCCGAGACCTTCGGGCATTTCTGGGGCTTCGCCAAGCGCTATTGCGACCCGCAGAAGCACCACTTCGGGTGGGACCTCACCGGAGCCACGAACCTGGCCGAGCTGCACGAGAAGCTGCGCGGCACGATCATGGTGCGGCGCACGAAGGCGGACGTGCTGAGCGAGTTGCCGCCCAAGCGGCGCCAGGTGATCGAGCTCGCGTCCGACGCGCTGGCCGACATCGTCAGCGTCGAGGAGAACGCGTGGGCCGAACACGAGCGGCGCCTGAAGCAGCTCCGCGCGCGCTCCGGCGAGACGCGCGCGGGCAAGGCCGGCGCGAGCGACGAGGAGCTGCGCATGCTTCGGGAGGGCGTCAACGCGGCGTTCGGCGAGCTCTCCAAGCTACGGCACGCGACAGCCCTCGCGAAGGTCCCGCTCGTCGTCGAGCACGTCAAGAACGCGCTCCTGGCCTCGTCCAAGCTCGTCGTCTTCGCCCATCACCGGGACGTCGTGCACGAGATCGCGGCCGCTTTCGGCGACTCCGCGGTGACGCTCACCGGCGAGGACGAGCTCGAGGAGAGGCAGGCCGCGGTCGACCGGTTCCAGAGCGACGCGGACTGCACGCTCTTCGTCGGCTCGATCCGCGCCGCGGGGTTGGGCCTGACGCTGACCGCTTCCGCCTACGTCGTCTTCGCCGAGCTCGACTGGGTGCCGGCGCACCTGACGCAGGCCGAGGACCGCACCCACCGGATCGGGCAGGAGGACAGCGTGCTCGTGCAGCACCTGGTGCTGCAGAACTCGCTGGACGCGCGGATGGTTCAGACGCTGATCCGAAAGCAGCGCATCGTCGACGAGACGCTCGACGGCGACGCGCAACAAGACCTGTTCGACGCGGACCTCGCGGAGGACATGATCGATGCCGCCAGCGAGGAAGGCGATCCGTGACCGCCAGGGATCGCAGTGTGCGCAACGGGAGGTGAATGCCGGTGCCTCGCTGACGTAGGATGCCGTCACCTCTACTCTCCAACCCGGCACCACCGATGATCCGATCCCAATCTCCGCGCCGATCGCTACGCGGCAGCGCTCTCAGCAGCGTCGCCATCATCCTGATCGTGTTCGCAGTCCTGGCCGTGGCGCTGGGCGGCTGCGGGGTCTCCAAGTACAACGCTCTCGTGGCGCAGGAGCCGGCCGTCGAGGCGGCCTGGACCGAGATCCAGAGCCAGTACCAGCGTCGCAGCGAGATGGTTCCGCAGCTGGTCGCCACGGTGAAGGGCGCCGCGGACTTCGAGAAGTCCACCATCACCGAGGTCACCGAAGCACGTGCCTCCGTGGGCCAGATGAAGATCGAGGGCCTGCCCAAGGACCAGGCCCAGCTCGACGCTTTCGTCGCGGCCCAGTCCAAGCTGGGCTCGTCCCTCTCACGGCTGCTCGTCGTGGCCGAGCAATATCCGCAGCTGACAGCCACCCAGGGTTTCCGCGATCTGCAGGTGCAGATCGAGGGCACCGAGAACCGCATCGCCGTTGCGCGCGGGCGCTACATCGAAGCCGTGCAGAAGTACAACACCCTGATCGTGGTCTTTCCGAGCAACATCATCGCGGGGCTGATCGGGAAGGAGAAGCTCCCCCAGCTCACGACACCGACGGGGGTCGCCGAGATCCCGGTGATCGATTTCGGGGGCAACGAGTAGGCGTCGATGCTCTCCCTCCTACCCGCCGCGCTGAGTCTGTTGCTCGTGCCCGGACTCCCGGGACCGGGCTCTGCGCAGCCGGTCCCGAGAACCTCCGAACAGGAGATCCCGGCGAACGACGGCTGGGTGACCGACCTGGCGGGACTGCTCTCGACGAGTGAGCAGAGCGCGCTCGAGGAGCTGATGGAGTCCTATCGCTCGGGCAGCGGCCACGAGATCGCGCTGCTCACGATCCCGAGCCTGGAGAGCGACGCGCTCGAGAGCTTCACGCTGCGCGTGGCCGAGACCTGGGGCATGGGCGGTGAGGAGGATCTGGGCGCCCTGTTCCTCGTCTCCCGCGACGACCGCAAGATGCGCATCGAGGTGGGCTATGGGCTGGAGGGCAACCTTCCGGACGTCATCTGCGGCCGCATCCTCGAACACGTGGTCGCGCCCGAGTTCCGCAAGGGACGCTGGTTCGGCGGAATCCGCGCGGGGATCGAGGCCATCCACGCCGCCGCGGGTGGCGACTACGGTCCGATCGAGCGCACCTCGCGCGGTCAGCGTCGGTCGGCGGGCGGTTTCGCCGTCCTGCCCATGATGATCTTCGTCCTGTTGTTCTTCGTCCTGAGTCGCAGGCGTCGCGGGATGGACGGCGGCTCGGTCCTGCCCTGGCTCTTGCTGAGCGGAATGAGCCACGGCCGAGGAGGTGGAGGATTCGGCGGTGGAGGTGGCGGCGGATTCGGTGGTTTCAGCGGCGGTGGTGGATTCGGCGGCGGGGGAGCCTCGGGAGGATGGTGATGCTCGGCACACTTCTCAGCGTGGGAGAACAGACCTGGTCCGCCAGCGGCGACCAGGCCACGAGCGACTGGATGGAGACCCTCGGGCTCGTGGGCGCTGCGTGCCTGGGGCTCGTCTTCCTCGTCGCGATCGGACGCGCGCTGATGCGCCAGGGGCGCTACCGCGCGGTCAAGAGCTTCGGTGCCGAAGACGTCGAGGCCGTGCATCAGGCCGTGAAGGATGCGGAGCGCCGGACCGTGGGCGAGATCCTGCCCGTGGTCGTGGAGCGCTCCGACCCTCACCCCGCCGCACCGTGGATGGCGGCCCTCGCCACGCTCTTGACGGGTTCGGTCCTGCTGGCCGCCTACCTGCCCTGGGGCAGACCCGGCTGGCTCATGACCTGCCAGCTCGCGCTCGGAGCCGTGGGTTGGATCTGCGCCTGGATTCTGCCGGGTTTCCAGCGCCTGTTCATCTCCGAAGAGCGCGCCAGTCGCGTGGCCGCCGAGCAGGCCTTCCAGGAGTTCTACCGCAACGGTCTGCACGAGACCGAGGCCGCAACCGGAGTGTTGCTCTTCGTCAGCCTGCTCGAGCACCGCGTGATCGTCCTGGGCGACGCCGGCATCAACGCCGTCGTCGAGCCCGGGGACTGGGAGCGCACGGACCGCGCCATCCTCGAGGGAGTACGCAACGGTTCCCTGCGCTCGGGCCTGGTGAAGGGCGTCGAGATCACCGCGGACCTCCTGGCGTCCCACTTCCCCTGGACCGAGGGCGACCGCAACGAGATCCCCGATCGGGTGATCGTGCGCCGGGAGTAGGAGCGGTCGGCGTCAGGCGGTCCGCCGCACCGCCATGCCGCGCACCAGGGCGAGCATGACGAGGATCGCGGCCAGGGCCACGGCTCCCTCCATGAACGGGGAGAGTCCGAGCTGGATGCCCTGGATCTTCTCGCCGCCCGAAGCGGCCACCCACAACGCGAGCAGCACGCCGGCCAGGCCGCCGCCGCCGACCAGACCCGAGCCGAAGAGCACGCCCTGCTCGCGGCGTCGGTTGGATTCGTCTTCCGCCTGACGGCGCGTCACGAACCAGCGCACGAGGCCGCCGAGGAAGACTGCGCCCATCGTGGAGAGCGGCAGGTACACGCCGACCGCGAAGGCCAGCACCGGGACGCGGAACAGGGCCGCCACGGCGACGATGCCCGCTCCGATGAAGATCAGGGGCCAGGGCAGGTTCTGTTCCAGGACTCCATCCACCACGAGCTTCATCAGGACGGACTGCGGCGCGGGGAGCTCCTCGCCGCCCAATCCGCCCGCCACGTTGTCGTTCAGGAGCATCACCACGAAACAGACGACGCCCGCGGACGTGATCACGCCGGCCAGCTCGCCGAGCTGCTGGATCTTCGGCGTCGCCCCGAGGAGGTATCCGGTCTTCAGGTCCTGGGACGTGTCGCCGGCGATGGACGCCGCGATGCAGACGACGGTCCCGACCATGACCGCCGTCGCCTTGCCGAAGTCGTCCGTCCACCCCATCAAGAGGAAGACGGTGCTCGTGGCGAGCAGCGTCGCGATGGTCATGCCGGACGTCGGGTTGGAGGTCACTCCCACCAGTCCCACGATGCGCGAGCTCACGGTCACGAAGAAGAACGCGAACACGACCACGAGCAGCGCCGCGACGGCGCGCGACGCGGTGGAGTCCAGGTAGCCCAGGATCCCGGGCACGAACGTCAGGACCCCCACGATCAGGACGATGCAGATGCCGACCGTGCCGAGCGAGAGGTCGCGTTGCGTCCGGTCCTGGTCCGCGCCGCCGCTCGCCCGCATCTGGCCGACCGCGAGCCGGAAGGACTCGAGCATGACGGGGATCGACCCGATCAGCGTGATGAGCCCCGCCATGGCGACCGCACCGGCCCCGATGTAGCGCACGTAGCGGTTCCAGATCTGGTGCGACGTCATGTCCCGGATGAGCATCTCCTGCTCCGGATACACCGGCGCCGTCAGGTTCGAGCCCCAGAGGTTGATGCCCGGGATGAGGACCAGCGCGGAGATCAGACCGCCCACGACCATGACCGTCGCGATGCGGATCCCGAGGATGTAGCCGACGCCGATCAGCGCGGGCGAGACGCTGGCCGCGAGCGAGGCCTTCCCCGGAAGCGCCAGCGAGAACTTCCCGCCGACGACCTTGAGCCCGTCGGTGAGGAGCTTGAAGAGGATCCCGAACCCGAGGCCCCAGAACACCGGCGACGCCTGCTTCGCCTTCGCCTGCGACGCGACGAGGACCTCGGCGCAGGCCAGTCCCTCGGGATAGGGAAGCTTCCCGTGCTCCTTGTGGATCAGGTAGCGCCGCAACGGAACCATCGCGAGCACGCCGAGCAGTCCGCCCGACATGGCGAGCAGGGTGAGCTGGCGCCACTCGGGCGTCATACCCCACATGAACAGCGCCGGGATCGTGAACAGGACTCCCGACGCGACCGAGGAGCTCGCCGAGCCGATCGTCTGCGAGAGGTTGGCCTCGAGGATGTTGTGCGTGGCCCCGAACGCGCCCAGCAACCGGAACACGACGACCGTCAGCACGGCGACCGGAATCGAAGTGCTGATCGTCAGCCCGGCCTTCAGCCCCAGGTACGTGTTCGCCGCCCCGAACAGCATCCCGAGGAAGATCCCCGAGAGCACCGCCTTGAAGGTGACTTCCGTCAACGAGCGTCCGTGCGTGAGCGGGACGTACTCTTCGCCGGGCGCGAGCTCGTAAGCCGTCGGGGGGAGCTTCTCCTCGGTCATGGGCGGAAAGTTAACGCGCGGCCGCGCTCGAGTCCCGGAATTGACGGTCGGGAGACCGGGAGGCAGGCCGAATGGCGCTCCAGGCCGTCCAGCCGAGGGGGCGCCGGGCGGGAAGAGCTCGCGGACATCGTCGTCCGAGATCGAAGGCGCAACCGCACGAACACGAACGACTATGGACTCGACGATGCCGTACTCCCTCGCCTGCCCTCTTCTGGCGTGCCTGACGATTGCCTGCGGAACGGAGGTGATCCCGCGAGCGGCGTCCCCCGATGGGCCCGAGACGGCCGGCCCGCCGGCACTCGCGGCAGTAGCTGCGATCCCCTCCGGGGAATCCCGAGCCGCGTCGCCCCCTTCCATCACCGAACCCGACGCCGCGCCGGATGGCGCGATCCACGGTCGCGTCGTCGACGCCCGGACCGGCGGCGGGGTCGCGGAAGCGATGGTCCGGCTGATCCTCGACGGGCAGCACAGACAGGAGATGACGACGAGCGATGACGGCCGATTCTCGTTCGTTCCGGAGATCGCGTTCGAACGTGCGGGAATCTGGACGTGGCCGCCTCGAGACTGGCGATGGAGAAAGATCCAACGTGGCTCTCCGACCGCGCTGACGCCCGCTCAACGTGAAGGTCGGGAGGAGTTCATCTTCGAGCTCGCTCAGGCTCGAGAGGGACTCGTCCGCGGAATCGCCGTCGACGAAGCAACCAGTGCTCTTGTTCCCGACCTCGCGTTCACCGTTCGACGGAGCAAGGAATCCGTCGAAGTCGTGACCGATAAGGAGGGGAGGTTCGCGCTCGAGATCGCCGGCGGACCCGTCAAGGTCCTGCCCGGTGCAGGATTCGGAAGGCCGGCGCAGTACGACCAAGATGTCCTGGTGCCCGATGACCCGGACACAGGGCCGCCATGGCGCGTTGCGTTTCACGTCGCTCCACTCAGGAGGATCGTCCTGACGGGCAACGTCCCACGAGACCCGACGGCCCTCTCCTTCTGGACCATCGTCGAGGGTGAAGCGCAGCCCCGCGCGATGACCCTCGTCCGGCGGGACGAGGAAGGTCTCTTCGTCCGTGGACCGACGCCGCGTGGCCTGCTGCGCGACGGACAGGCCGTGTCTCTCGTCGTGAGCGATGAGGAGGGGTTCCTCGTTGGCGCGCGGCAGCTCCGCTGGAACCTGGACGAGCTGGAGGGACCCATCGCATTCGAGCTCGAGGAGACCGCGACGCTCGAGGTCGCCGTCCGGATCGAGGAGCTTCCGACGATCCCAGGCGTGAAGCGCTACCTCAGCCAGTACCGGATCCGGAAGGTGCTCGAGCCGCACGCACTCACCGACGCCGGCCCGGCCGAAGCGTGGCGCCTCGGCTCCATGAAGTGGCTCACGCCAGGGGCCTATGACCTTGTCGTGGGGAGCCGGAACCACGCTCCGGAACGTCGCGCCCTTCAACTCGAGGCGGGGAAGGCGGCCGCGGAGTCCTTCGACCTGGCGCTTGCCAACGATCGGCGCATCGTCCATGGCCGGATGCGTACGGAGAGCGGCGAGCCTCCTCGGAGGCTCACGGTCACGATGAGCCTCGTCGACGACCCGCTGTCGACCTGGTCCGCGAGCCAGCTCATGGGGTGGTGCGCGACCGGGATCGATCACTTCATGCACGAGATCGAGGGCGGCGATCCCGGAGAGCTCGTGTTCGCGTTCCCGGACGTCCCGCCCGGCGATGTCCGGGTGAGCGTCGGCGAGAACGCCTCGGTTCCGACCGAGGTCCGGATCGTCGAGGGTGCCGACGGCAAGATCGAGATCGACGTCCTCCAGCTCGACCAGGACGGCCCCGGGATGGGCTTCCGGGTCTACGTCGCGGGGGAGGAGCCCGGCGAACAGCGGATCTGGGTACAGACGCGCGCACACGAGGGAGGTCCGCCCCTTCATCAGCGCGCGGTCAGCGGGAAGACCCTCACTCGCAAGACTCCGAGCGAGCGAGACTTCGAGTGGGCCGTCGTCGCGGCGGGATACCGTCCGGTGTACGGGACGCAGGCGGACTTTCGATCCGGGGGTGATGGTCGGTACTTCGCTGACGTTCAACTCGAGCACGGGTGGGGTACGCGGGTCGTCGTCACGGACGCGTCCGGGGACCCGCTCGCGGGCGTCCGGATCCTGGCCGACGGAGTCACGGCGGGCTGGACGGACAGGCTCGGCACCTTCGAGGTGATGGGCGAAACGCCCCCGAAGCGCATCGTGGCGGATCATCCGGGCTGGAGGTCGAGAGGCGGTTTCCCGATCGTGCCCCCCCAGAGCAACCAGCGATCGAGCTGGCACGAGATCGTTCTGGAACCGATGCGGTAGGCCTGGCTCTGCGGCGAACAGATCGTGTACCAGGTCCCGCTCGATACTCTCGCGAACCTGCCCGCCACAGGTGCACCGGCCGTGTTCCCCGGCAATAGAGAGAGTAGGCCTCCGACGAAGTTCGTCGAGATCGCGCACGGGCCGGAGACCCAGCGTCGCGGAGGAGAGCTCATTCGCACCGTTCGAGTTAACAGACCCCTGACGCAAGGTGTCGTCTTTGTTCGAGGTTGAGTCGAGTACTCGATAGCCGACCCGCGGCTGGTTCTCGCATGTGCGAATCGGCGGAAGGGCGCAGTGCTAGGATGGCGCGTCCAGCACATCGAAGTCGTTTCGAGTGCATCGTTCGACGATTCGCAGCGAGAGAGTGCGCCATGAGAATCACCAGCATCGTCCTCACCCTCCCGCTCATCGCCCCCGCGAGCTCGGCGCTCCAGACGAGCCCACCTTCCTTCACAGGGCTGATCGAAGCCTCGCGTGTGGTCGCAGGCTCGATGGAAACGACTCGACTCGTTCCCGACGCGATCCAGATCGCCTCCGACGAGTTCACGCCGGCCGCGTTCCTCGATCTCGCCGCGCAGGCCATCGTTGCACTGGATGCCGGAGATCCCGCGCCCGTGCTCGTCCTGCCTCCGGATCGCCCGGCCCCCTTCCAGACCATCGAGGCGCTCGCCCAGTCCGGCGTCCTGACCGGAGGGCAGGCGAACTCGCTGATCGTCAAGCTCGACGGGGCGGCGAGCTCGCTCGACTCCGGGAACGAGACATCCGCCACCAACCAGATCGAAGCCTACGACAACGAAGTGGACGCGCTCCTGGGGTCGGGTCAGCTGACCCAGGCACAGGCCGACGACCTCCGTGTCGGGCTCGAGGACTTCCCCCGCCTGAGGGACCTCTACCCCTCGATCACACTGGATCCCTCCTTCTACCTCGAGCCCTTCGACAGAGCCGCGTTCGCCGCCTTCTTCGCGCAGGTGCTCGCGGAATCGAGCGACCCGCGCGGGATCGGCGAGACCATCACCGTCCCCCGCGGCGAGGTCCGGTTCGCGGAGGCCCTCTATTACGGGGCCTCGGTGTTGCGTTCCGTGAGGATCCTCGACCAGCTGCCGGAGCTCCTGCGCAAGAACGTGATCTCGCCTCGCGGTCTCGTTCCCTGGTCCACGCCCGTCGGCCTGGAGGAGTACACCTCTGCACTGAGCAACGACGCCGCGATCCCGTTCTTCGTCAACAGCGCCCGGCGCTACTACTCGAACACGTCCCATCACTTCGAGATGTTCGACCTGGCGATGCAGATCGCCGGGCAGCAACAAGACCCGTTCCGCGCCGGCGAGGCCATCTTCGACTGGGTCCTGGATCAATGGGCCTCGGTCGTGGGAACGACCAGCGTCATCGCTCAGTTCTTCGGGGACTACAGCGGGCGCGATGGGACCGCCTACTTCATGCACACGAGCGGCCCGCCGAAGATCGTGATCAACGACCTGCTCCGGGCGCTCGGCATCCCCGCTTCCAACGGCGGCTCGGCATTCTTCGAGAGTGACGGATGGGTGAACATCGACATCCACCGTCCATTCGGAACCGACCCCCAGGACAACCCCTTCACGTTCGAGCCCACGCCGCCGCGCGACTTCAACATGCCCGCGCCCGTGGCGAGCCACGACTTCATCGGCCGCATCAAGGCGATCCGGGACGTCGGAGCGGGAATCGGGAGCCCGGGGGAAGAGCGGAGCGTCTACGTGAACGGACGCGACGTGATCGACTACGGCCCCGAGTTCATCCTCGACAACAGCGGTGACTTCGACGTCATCATCGTCACGGTCAAGACGCCGCGTGGGCTCTTCTTCTTCGATGCTCCGAACTTCTCCGACCGATTCATCGGTGATGCGCTCACCGACCTGATCCCCGAAGCGCATGCTCGCGGGAAGAGGGTCTTCGCCTCGTTCACGGTCCTCGCCGACCGCATGACGGCCGCCGTGAACCCGGAGTGGCGTCAGTTCCTCAACTCCGTTCCCTTTGGAAGCACGGTCTTCCCCAACGCACACATCTCTCCATGCGTGGACGCGTACCGTCAGGACCTGGAGCTCGCGCTCGGGACACTGGTGACGTCCTACGACCTGGACGGCGTCGTTCTCGACAACGTCTGGTTCGCCAACGCGTTCGGAAACACGGACACGGTCGGGCATCCCGACTGTCCGACTGGCACGGATTGGATGTCGACGGTTGTCACGGACTACGCGGCCAGCCTCGCCGACGTGATCCGGCTCAATGCCCCGGCGGCGACGATCGTCCTCGGCATCCACTCACGCTTCGGGTTCGAGAACCGCTACGTCGACTTCTCGCCACCCGAGATCGGGCATCAGGACCTGGGTCAGCTCGGAGGCATTGCCGACCATCTGCTCCTGCCCATCGTCGGGACCTACTGGGTTCCTTTCGGAGTCCCCTACTTCATCGACGCGATCACCGACTTCAGGGCGCTCACAGGAAACGACCCGTGGGTCTCGTTCGCCCTCGTCGACGAGTGGGAATACACGGCCGGATACTACGAGGGTCTCCTCGGCACGGTACGAGCCCAGGGGATCTCGGGCTTCGACCTGCACGGGGTCCTCTCGACGGCCGGCGACCTGGCTCCCGCCTTCACGCGCAGCCAGTGGCGCAAGGTGAGAGAGATCGACGCGGACTGACCAGGGGATACGCGGAAGCAGCGCGTTCCGGGCCCCGCGGGGCGCTGGGCGGGGGCTCTCGAGCCGAGGTGCTATAGTCGAAGCCCCCCCAACGAGACTCGTCATGATCGGATCCCATCCCCGGGCTCTCTCGGTCTCGGTGTCGCCGCTTGCGCACTCTTCGCGACACCCGCAGACGGACAGTGCGAGACCGTCGTTCACCGGTTCCTCGAAACTCCGGGAGCCCGCGTGCGACTCGCTTCACCGGACGGCGCGGCCGTCGTCGGCGGACCCTTCTCGCTGCAAGTGCTCGACGCGCCACGGAACTCGTTCGGCGTGCTCCTGGGATTCCTCGAGAACGGGTCGGGCGGTGACGTGGGGTTCACCCAGAAGCAGCCTATCGACGGGGCGATGATGGCTCCGATCCGTGTCGTCCCGTTCGAGACGGGGCCGCGGGGAAGGTCCATACCGCTGCTCGCAACTCCCGCGGTCGACGCCTCGCTCTGCGGCGAGCAGATCGTCTACCAGGCCTTCGTCTTCCACCCGCGGTCACCGCTCGGCTTCCGCTTCTCGGAACGGCTTCGAGTACGTGTCGGCGAATCCAACCTGTTCCTCTTCCCATCGGTCCTGGAATCGCCGGACAGGACGCGGGCACTCGAGGTCGCCGACATGGACGGTGACGGGCTCTTCGACCTGATCCACGTGACAGACTTCAATGGCGGTCACGTCGGGATCCAGCTCGGCCTCGCTTCGGGCGGCTTCGGGACGCAGGTCGACACCTCGCTGGCCGTGACCATTCCAGAGTCCGTGACGGTCGCCGACTTCGACGGCGACGGAGATCTCGACCTGGTGGCCGGCAGCAGCAGTGTGGACGACACCATCTCCGTACTGGCAGGCGACGGGACAGGGGGACTCGGGGTCGCCACTCAATACGCATCCGGGCAAGGAATCGACATCATCACGACCGGAGACACCGACAACGATGGAGATCTCGACGTCGTCGCCACTCCACACTCCGATGACAACCTCTGGATCCATCGCGGCGACGGGAACGGGAGCTTCTTGCCGGCCATCCCGCTAGCACTTGGAACCTCGCCGAAGCACACGAGGGTCGCCGATCTCGACGAGGATGGGATCTCCGATCTGGTGATCGCGCTGGTCGATGACGACAGCGTGGGTGTCCTCATGGGCAACGCCTTCTTCTCCTTCGATCCACTCGTGAGCTACGGAACGGGAATCTCACCCGTCGGCATCGTGGACGCCGACCTGGACGGCGACACGGTCCTCGACGTGGCGACGGGCGATTCCGGGTCGGACACCGTCTCCGTGCTCCGCGGGAACGGGAACGGCACGCTGTCCACGCCGGTCGCACACGCGGCGGGTTCGATGCCGGGGCGACTCCTCCTTGCCGACGTCGACGACGACGGGGAGTCCTCGGAGACGGCACAGGCGCATTCGGTCCGTTGATTGCGATTGCGCTGGACGTGAATATCATCCCGATCTTCGTGCTCGCGGATCTCGACGAGAACGGCACGCTCGACCTCCTCACGCACGAATCGCCCTCTACTCCGGCCCTCCTCTCCGGCAATGGTGACGGAACGTTCGTCAGCTCGATCGCCTTCGCGCCCGACGAACAGAACAGCTACTTCCTCCCTGCCGACTTCGACGGCGACGGCCACGTGGACG
>JAJDET010000371.1 GCA_029259655.1 Planctomycetota bacterium | reverse complement strand
TTCGACCTCCTGGAGCGAGTGTCGCAGAGCGACGTCCCCGTGCTCGTCCTGGGCGAGACCGGAACCGGCAAGGAGCTCGTCGCACGCGCGCTCCACGAGTACGGATCTCGGGCATCGGAGCCCTTCATGGCGGAGAACTGTGCGGCCGTTCCCGCGAACTTGCTCGAGAGCGAGCTCTTCGGCCACGTGAGAGGGGCTTTCACGGGTGCCGTTGCGAACAGGCACGGGCACTTCGTCGCGGCGAACGGAGGCACGGTCTTCCTCGACGAGATCGGTGACATGCCGCTCGAGATGCAGGCCAAGCTCCTGCGCGTCCTCCAGGACGGCGAGGTCCGACCGGTGGGGGCCAACGAGGCGATCTCCGTGGACGTTCGCGTCGTGGCCGCTACGAACCACGACCTGGAGGCGATGGCGCACGACAGGACGTTCCGCCAGGACCTCTACTACCGCCTGAACGTGATCTCGATCGCCCTGCCGCCCCTCCGCGAGAGAGTCGGTGACGTCGAGCTCCTGGCGGGGTACTTCCTCGAGCGCTATGCGGCGGAAGACGGGAAGGAAGTCGTGATCGAGCCGGATGCGATGGCGGCCCTCGTCGCCTGGCGCTGGCCCGGGAACGTCAGGGAGCTGGAGAACGAGGTCCGGCGCGCCGTCGCGATGTCCGACGGATCGATCGGACTCGATGACCTCTCACCTGCGATGATCGAAGGATAGGAAGAGGGGGAGCTGGGATGGGAACCCTGTATGTCGACGAGGGCGGAGCGCAGCGCGCGTTTCGCGTGTCGGGCGGGACGCTCGCAGTGGGTAGCGGCGAGAACGCGAAGCTCCGGCTCGCATCGTCCGACGTGGCCGAGATCCACGCGGAGCTCGAGATCGCGGGCGACGATCTCTTCATCACGCCGAGGCCGGGCGTGCTGCCGCCCAAGATCCACGGCGTCGCCGTCGAAGAGCGCGTGCGCGTGGCGCCGGGCCAGGAGCTCCGGATCGGGGGGGCGCGCCTGGTGTGGCGGCGCGATGCCGACTCCGACGCTGCGCCCGCGGCGAGAGCCGCACCCGCGAGTCGGCCGATGCCGCGTCCCGCGCCCCGAGTCCGCAGCAGCGTGACGGTGAGACGCGCACCGGCTCGCCGGCGCGGTCTACCCGGGTGGGCCCTCGCGGTTCTCGGCATCGGCGTCGTGGGCTTCGTCGTCTTCGTCGTCCTCCAGAACTTCCAGGGCAACCTCGAGGACGCCGAGCGGACGAGCACCCAGTACCACCTGAGACGCAGCGGCGAGCTCCTCCAGGAGCGAAACGCCGACGCAGCCGAGGTGCACCTGGCGAAGATCATCCCTTCCGAGCTCTCGTCGGAGGAGCTGGAGCTCGTCGAGGGCTATCGGGAGACGATCCGCGAGTCGCGCGCCGCCGCGGAGCTCGCACTCGAGAACGCGAGGGGAGACACGTGGTTCGAGTTCATGCTCGAGGACTACGAGAAGCGCTACCTCGGAGGCGCACCCGAGCTCCCGGTCGTGCGAGTGTTCCTCGAGCGCACCTCCGAGTTCCGCGAGCGCTGGCCGGAGCATCCGAAGCTCTCGTGGATCGACCGACAGGAACGGCGCTTCTCGAAGTTCCCCGGCCTCGACGGTCCGCTCACCTACGCCGACGTCGAGTGGAAGGCGAAGGTGTTCACGAACGCGCGGCCCCGGGACTACGCCTCGGCGTTCGAGCTCCTGTACACGTTCCGGGAGACCGCCGACGGCGAGGACAAGAGCGCCGTCGATGAGCTCGTCGCCGGCCTCCGGCGCGGGCGCGAGACCTACCACGCGGACCAGCTTCGCTACGCCCAGGCCGAGTACGAGAAGGGCAATCGCGAGCGCGCGTTCGAGTGGCTCGTGATGTCGATCTTGCGGCTCGGTGACGAGACGATGGAGAACGAGGCCGCCGAGATCCTGGTCGACTTCCCCGGGGCCGATGCACTCCTGCGCGGGTACCACCGCGACCGGGCCGACGACTTCGAGGCACTGATGCAGAACGTCGTCGTGGCCGAGTTTGCGCAGAAGAACGGGATCCGCTGACCCGAGGGTCTCAGGCGGAGACCGCGCCTAAGAGAGCCTCGTAGGTCCGGGCCACCTCGCCCTCGTAGCCCCCCGGAGGGCAGACCGTGAGGAAGCGCACACGGCCGCGTCGTCCCATGCGCTCGGCCGCCCCGGGGTTCGCGCAGAGGAGCTGGAGCTCGTCCGCGAGCCGGCGGGGGTTCTCGGGCTCGACCAGGACCCCGCTGCTCTTGTCCTCGACGAGGTCGTAGGCATCGTCCGCCGCGACGAACACCGAGGGCACCCCCAGCGCCACCGCGAGGCAGGCGAGCCAGCCCGGTCCGCCTTCGAGCTTGCACGAGACGTGGATGTCGAGTGCTCCGATGCTCGCGGCGACGTCAGGTGTGGTCGGGACTGCGATCGTCACGCGTTCTGCGAGGCCGCGTTCGCGCACCCAGCGCCGGAGCCGGCCCTCGTTGGGCCCTTCGCCGAGCACGGCGAAGGACGCGCGTGAACCGCCGAGCACGAGGAGTCGCGCGGCCTCGAGGAACCACTCCGTGGCATGCGAGTCGTTGAGGAGTCCCGAGCACCCGATCACGGGCGGGCGTCTCCCGGTCGCGGGTAGCCCGCGCTCGGCGGGCGCTTCCGGAGCGTTCTTGACGACGCGGACGCGATCGCGCGGCACTCCGCCGTGGTTCACGACGCTCGCGATCAAGGATTCGGACGACACGATCGCCGTTCCGGGGAGGCCGCGGCTCGGTGCGAGCGGCGCGACAGCAGGCAGGTGGAGCTCGAGGATCCACGGCACCGAGAACATCGGCGCGAGCGTCGAGACGAGCGGGGCGACCGAGTCGTCCGTCGCGTGAATGACGTCCGGCTTCAGTGACCTGAGCATTCTCCGCGTACGCAGCGTCGCGAACGGTGCACGCCAGGGATCCGGCGGCAGTTCCGCGAAGCGCGTCTGAAACCCGAGCTCCTCGGCCATTCGCGCACGTGTCCCCGGCGTCGAGACGACGGTCACGCGGATGTCCTGCGCTTCGAGAGCCCGCGCGGTGGCGAGCATGCGCTCGGTCACGCCCGAGAAGCAGAGCGAGGGGTGGATCAGTACGACGTGGCGACCGGCCATCGCCCGGATGGTACGGCGCGGGCTGGCGACGTTCTATCCGCGCATCGCCCTGTGCCGCGCGTGCGGGACGATCTCCCGCTCCCCGGGCCTCGTCCTCCAGCGCGACTGGTGCCAGGCCCACTGCTCCGGCGTTGCGCGGATCCACCGCTCGTAGACCTGGTTGAGGCGGCGAGTGAGCTCGATCGTGGCCTCGCGCGGATCGCGCGAAGCGTCGAACGCGAGCGGGGGATCGACCGAGAGCCGGTACCGGCCGTCGACCTCCGCCACGCAGCGCACCGGGACGATCGGTGCCGAGGACGCACGGGCGAGCGCAGCGGGTGCGGTCATGGTCAACGCGTCCACACCGAAGAAGGGGAGGAACACACCGGCGATGCGGCGCACTTCCAGATCGGCCAGGAGCCCGACGATTCCGCCTCCTCCGAGCACGCGCAGGAGCGGACGCGCTGCGGTGTCCTGAGGGACGCTCTCGACGTCCCAGGCCCGCCGGAGGTCGACCAGGAAACGCGCGGAGGGGTCGCGTTCGCGCTGCCGGCCGACCACGACGCCGTCGTAGCCCAGCTCGCGCAGAGCGACGGCGACGAGCTCCCAGTTGCCGATGTGCCCCGTCGCGACGACGACGCCTCGACCGTGCGCGTGCGCTTCCTCGAGGATCGCGATCGAGTCGTCGACGACGAGGACCTCCGAGAGCCACGCGCGATTCTCCTGCCCCGCGGCCAGCCGCGTCCACTCGTAGAGCTGGCGCGCTGCGTGACGTCGCACGCCGCGCGCGATGCGGCGCCTCTCGCGCTCGTCCGTCTCGGCCCCGAGCGCGAGCTCCAGGTTCGCGAGGATGCGGTGTTCCCAGGGCGTGAAGCGCGCGGCGCCGGCGGCGGCGGCGAGCGGCGCGCGCAACAGGGGTTCGGGGAGGGCCCTTGCGGCCCCGACGAGCGCCTCGAGGGCTCGCGCCCGGACGCGGCGGCGGATCGGGTCAGACAAGGCCCAGCTCGGCGCGCAGCGCGCGCCGCTCCGTCTCGTCCCCGAGGGCGTCGGCGTACCCCTCGCACAGTCGCTTGCGGAGAGCGGGCGAGGCGTCGGCGAGGATCGGGAGCTCGTGAGCTGCCGCGGCCAGCCGGTCGAGCGCACTGGCCGGCTCTTCGTCCACAGAGACACCCGGGGCGAAGAACGGCTTCCCGTCGCTCCGCACGAGGACTCCGCGTTCGCCGAGTGCCGCGAGGCGCAAGCCGCGGTCGTGGAGTGACCCGAGGAGCCGTCCGAGCTCGCGGAACAGCGCCTCCGGATCGCGCTCTCCTGCGCGGGCTCGGTCGAGCGCGATGGTTCCTCCGCCGAGCTCGAACGCCGCGCGCGCAGTCCCACGGGTCTCGATCCAGAGGGGCGTGGCGACTGCGATCCGGTGTTCGACCAGGCGGGCCGTCGACCTCCAGGCGTCGGGAACCGCCGCGCCCTCGAGCACGACCACGCCGACCGGGTCCCGGGGAGCCTTCCGGCACCGAAGGAGATCCACGCCTTCGACGTGGACGCGCTCGCACACTCCGCTCTCGCGCTCCCAGCGATCGAGGTTCTTCGAGACGGCTCTCCGTCGCAACACGCGGCTCTCCCGTTCGAGCTCGACGAAGAGCGCGGTTCGACCGGCGGAGCCGAGGAGGAGATCGCATTGCGGGCGAGGGAGTCGTCGGAGTATCCGGACCAGGAGGCGCGTGCGGACCTGAGGCTCGAGCGATTCTCGGACGGCGGCGGCCATCGTCGCGAGGTCGCCGCGGAGCCGCGCGCGAGTCGCGAGGCCGGCGCTCCGGATCCCCCGGGCATCGACGATCCATGGCCGACCGCGATCGTCGAGGACGATGTTGTCGACGTGCGGGTCGGCGTGGGTCAGGTCGGCTGCCAGGAAGTCGGCGACGAGGTCGGCGACGGCATCGAGGACCCGCTGCTCGGCCCCCCTCGCGAGCACGTCCGCGAGCGTGCGGTGTCCGACGTGCTGCATGCGGAGGGACCACGAGCCTCCCGCGTCGCGTTCGAGCGCCGCCGCCGGCACCGGGAGGCCGCGCGACCGGAGGGTCTCCAGCGCGCGCAGCTCGCGCGCAGCGCGCCAGCGATCCGCGACGCGCCTCACGCCCCGCGAGTGGAACCGCTTCACGACGCTCGTCGTTCCCGCTGACTCCTCCACGCAGACGCTGCGGTGGAGGCTCTCCTTCAACACGTGCATGGGGCCCGCGGGTCCTCCGCGGTGGTCAGCGAATCCTAACCGGTCGAGCGCTTGACTCGCCGCGGCGGGTCGCTGACCCTCGATGCCCTCGGCGCGTCGCGTCGGGGCACTCGTCGTGACCCTCCAGCGCTACGTCCTCAAGCAGCTCCTCTTCGCGCTCCTGATCGCGGGAGGCGGACTGCTCTTCGTCCTCCTGCCCGCGCTCCTCGTGAACGCCGTGCACAAGGTCGGGAGCGCGGGGCTGCTCGCCCTCGTCCTCTACCTGCCGCTGGTGCTCGCGGATCTCGTTCCCTACCTCCTTCCGCTCTCTTTCCTGCTGGCCGTCGTGACGACCTTCGGCCGCATGGCGGCCGAGCGCGAGTGGACGGCCGTTCGAATGGCGGGCATCCATCCCGCGAGGCTCCTGATTCCAGGCGTGGTCGTCGCCGTGCTGCTGGGGATCGGCACGGACTGGCTCGCGTCGACGCTCGCCCCGACGTGGAAGTACCGCCAGCGCGACTACAAGCGGACCGTGCTCCAGAACGCGATCCGGAACTTCAGTCCGGGCAGGACCGAGGTGCGTATTCCGGGCTTCTACCTCACCGCCGCGCGGCGAGACCCGGTCAAGCCCGTGTTCTACGACGCGCAGATCTCCATCATCCGGAAGGGCAAGGAATCGGGGGCCGACGACAGCGTCTGGATGGTCGCGGAGCGCGTCGGGTTCGAGCTCGACGAGAAGGGCGACGCACTCGTCGTTCGCCTCCACGAGGCACGCGTGATCAAGGGCGACGTCGGGCTGATGAACGAGTCGCCGACGATCCGCATCGACTTCGACGACCTGATCCAGCCGAACAAGAAGAACCCGGATCGACCGAAGTTCCTCGCGTCGTCGGAGATGTCGCGGAGGATCGAGGCCGGGAAGATCTCGAAGCAGGATGCGGACGAGTACACCTACGAGATCCAGCGTCGACACGCCCTCGCGGCGACCTACTTGCTCTTCCTCCTGATCGGCTTTCCGACCGGCATACGTCTGAAGAGCGGGACACAGCTCGCTGCCTTCGCAGCCGCCGTTGCCTACGCGATCGCCTACTACGTCCTCTCCCTGCGGCTCGCACAGCAGCTGTTCCTCTCGGAGACGCTCCCCCCCGCGCTCGCCCCCTGGATCACGAACGCCATCGGAGGCCTCATCGGCGGGTTCTTCACACTGAAGGTGCTGCGCGAGTGAAACAGGGGCCTCGCAATCCGGTCAGGGGGACGCACTTGAAGATCGCCGGGCGGCTCGATCGCTACGTCGCTTCGCTGTTCGTGGCCTCGTACTCGGTCGCCTTCTTCCTGGTCGTCGGGTTGTTCCTGATCCTGGACCTGGCCGGCAACCTCGACGAGTACTTCGAGCCGTCCGCGGACGGTTCGGTCCCGGCCTCGTCGCTCGTGGTCCGGTTCTACCTGTACAGCATTCCCTTCATCTACCTGCAGGTCTCGCCCTTCGTCACGCTCGTCGCCGGCCTCTTCACGGCCTCGAAGCTCGTGCGCAACAACGAGATCGTTGCCGCGCTCAACGCCGGAGTCAGCGCACAGCGACTGGTTGCACCCCTGATCGCCGGCGGGATCGTGCTCGGTGGCGCGATGTTCGGCCTGCGCGAGTGGGCGACGGAGAGCATCGGCTACCGGCGGGACCTCGTCCTCGATCGGATCGTCGAGCGGCGCGAGAGCCCGGTCTACACCGAGGTCTGGCTCAAGGATCCGCACCGCGGTGGAACCAACCACGTCCGGATCGAGAAGTTCACGACCGTGCCCGGAGAGGGCGCCGTCATCGAGGGGCTGGTCGCGACCATCCGTGACCGGAAATCGCTCGTGGCGATCAGCGCGGACATCGCGCGCTACGAGGAGGAGACGGGGCGCTGGCGTCTCGTGCGCGGTGAGAGACGCGGTGTGGAGCCGGAGTTCGACGCCGTTCGGATCGAGTACCTCAAGGAGGTGCGCTTCACGCCGCGGGACGTCCACGTCCTGTGGAAGGAGCAGGAGCGCCCGCTCGACCTCTCCTTCCGCGAGACGAACGAGCTCTGGAGGCGCGACCCCGACGACGTCCAGTTGCAGACCCTGGTCGAGTACCACAAGACCTTCCCACTGGCGAACCTGGTGCTGCTCCTGGTCGGCCTGCCCTTCCTCGTCCGCCACGAACGCGGGCGACGGCTCGAGAAGCTCGTGGCCGGCTTCCTGCTGTGCGTCTTCTACTTCGCAGCCGACTTCGTCACGCGTTCCCTGGGCATGCAGGGCATCCTCTCGCCGCTCATGGCCAGCTGGCTTCCAGTGCTCTTCTTTGGCAGCCTGGGAGTCGTCTTCTACAGCTCGATGAAGACCTGAATCGATGTCCGCGGAGGGGGGAAGAAGCTCGAGGCACGGTCGTCGAAGCGCCGCCCACCACTCCCTCGAGCCCGAACGATGAGCACTCGCACACCCCTTCTCGTCGCCGCCTGCCTCCTCGTGCCCGCCTGCGCGGCCGGGCGAGGCGATTCGAAAGTCCCCTTCCTCGTGGAGGCGGGCCGATACGCCGAGGCCCTGACCGAGGCCTCGGAACGCTACGAGGAGACCCCCGAAGACGAGCGAGCGGAACGCGAGTACCGGCTCGCGACCGTCGCGGTCCACCTCCAACGAGCGCGCGAGGCAACCTTCGAGGAGGACTACGAGGAGGCTCTCGCCCACGTCCTGGAGGCCGATCGCGCCGATCCCGAGAACCGGGTGGTGGGCATGTGGCTCCTGAAGACCCGGCGGCGCATCGCGGACCGTTGGCTCAACGAGGCACAGGAGCTCGCCTCCCTGGGCGAGCTCCCGGGGGCCTATCACGCCTACGAGCAGGCGCTCCTCCACCAGCCCGAGAACGTGGCTGCCATCCAGGGCAGGGCGCGAACCCTCCTGCGCATCAACTACCGGCAGGGGATGGGTGAGGCCTACTACAAGGAGGGTGTGCGCTCGCTGCGTCGGTTCGTGCTCGGCCGTGCCGCCGGAGAGTTCGACTACACGACGAAGTACATCCCCGATCACGAGGACGCCGAGGTGCGAGCGGTCGCCGTCGACCGGCTCCTTGCCGAGGAGCGCGTGGCGATCGCGGAGGAGTTCGAGGCGCAGGGGCTCTACTGGGCCGCGGGGAACGAGTTCCGCCTCGCGTTGCTCCTGGATCCCGAGAGTCCCACCGCGCAGGCGGGACGGGAGCGCATGGAACGGGAGGTCGGCGCCAAGGAGATGCTGGATCACGCGGAATGGCTCCGAATCCGCGAGCGCTTCGACGAGGCGCGGGAGGCAATCCAGGAGGGTCGCGCCTTGACCGACGCCCAGGTCGACCAGTTCCTGTCGGCGTCGATCGACATCGATCAGAGCGTGTACGGGCTCCTCTACGCGGAGGCCTTGAGGCTGGAGCGGGACTTCCTCTACGAGGAGGCCATCGCGAAGTACGGGGAGCTGCTCGAGGTCGCCGGCTACTACGAGGACGCGATCACCCGCAAGGCCACGCTCGAGGAGTTCACGTTGCTCGCCGAGGATCTGTACGCGCGGGCCCTCGAGACGCAGGACCCCGAGGAGCGTCGGAGGTACCTGAACGAGCTGCTGCTGATCTGGCCCGAGTACCGCGACACCGAAGCGCTCTTCGCGGAGCTCGAGTAGCTCCGCCTACCCGCCGGCTCGATCGCCGTCGGCTCGAACGCCGCGCAGGATCCAGGCGCACGCCACGCAGAAGAGCGAGGTGAAGGTCGTGCCCCACAGGAAGAGCGGATCGAGCCGGTCGAACGAGCCGCGCCAGACGACGAGGCCCCAGTAGAGCCAGGGGCCCCAGACGACCAGCGAAGCGAGGAGCCACCGCACCGGCGGCGAGAAGCGCATGGGCTCGCCGGGGTCCTCCTCCGGCTCGCCGACCTCCCGGTCCAGCCGGTCGAGCTCGGTCGCCGTTCGATCGAGCAGGGTCTGGTTCTCGGCCAGCGTGCGGTACTCGACCGTGAGGGCCCACAGGTTGAGCACGACGGCCGCCAGCCCGACCAGCATGTGGACCATGGGCGAGAGGCCGAACCCGCGCTGCCCGTAGCCGAGCACGCCCGTGGCCACGATGCTCGTGGCCGCGAGCACCGCCGCGGGATAGGAGCTCTTCCGCGCGAAGAAGAGGTTCAGCTCTTCCAGGTAGTCCGCGGCCAGCGAGCGGGACTGCACCGCGACCTTGAGGACGCGGCCCGTGACGATCATGAACACGATCATCAGGGTGTGGGTCGCGACCGCGAACACGGCCGTGAAGAGCCCCAGCGAGAGGTGCGTCGCCGTGCCGGAGAGCCAGATCCCCGAGATCGCGGTGAGCACGAGCGCCGGCGCCACCAGGAGCGCCATGGCGGAGAAGTAGTGGATCATCCGCACGGCGGGGATCCTACCGTCGTCGCGCCGCTCCGTCGTTGCGCCCCTCCGTCGTAATTGGAGGGGCGCCGGGTCCGTACTACTCGCGCGTGACCTCGATGGTGATCCGCATTTCCCCGCTGAGGTACATCGCCTGTTCGGTCTCGATCTCCTCGCCCATGGCGCGGATCGTGACCGCGAAGTCGAGCACGCTCTCCGTGTCGCCCTCGATCTCGAGCGAGACCAGGTGGCCGCCCTCGATGTCCCAGAGGAGCTCGCCTTCCAGGTCGTACTCGGCCTGGACGTCGGCCGACTCGAAGTCCTGCTCCATTCCGGACTGGGCGCTCGCGGCCTCGGCGGCCTCGACCATCATGTCGGTGATGTCGTTGGACGACTCCGTCTCGATGGTGAGCGCGATCACGCCCACCTGCCGACCCTCGACGTTGCGGGTCCCACCGTAGGTCGCGGTGATCGTCCCCTCGACCTCGCCGATCTGCTTGGCGAAGTCGAACTGGTTGCCCATCCCCATGCTGGCCATTTCCTCGTCGGGGGCGATGTGCAGGTCGCCGCCCGGCGCCATGAGGGCAACCAGGGCACTGTTCTCGACCTCCCAGCTGTCCCCCTCGGAGACGCCGCGTCCGGGGAGGAATGCGCGCAGGTCCATGTCTGCGTCCAGCCCCTCCAGGAGGTCTTCGTCCTCGTCCGCGTCGTCCTCTGCGAAGGCGATCTCGTACTCCTCGTCCTCTTCGTTCCACAGGAAGACGACCGTCGTTCCCTCGAGCTCGCTCGTCGCGGTCGACTCCAGGTCCATCGCACCCGTCATCGGGTTCTCGATCGAGGTGGTGAGCTCCCCGGAGATGCCGTCGAACGTCCGCTCCAGGCGCAACGGGCGCCCTTCTGCGATCTTCGCGTAGTGGTCCGTGACCGTGATGGACATCGCCAGGACCGTCTCGTTCTGGATCTCCGGCGTCTCCGTCTCCGAGCCGTTGACCCAGACTTCCAGGTCGTCGAGGGCCGTCTCGACCTCGAGCGTGTACGTCTTCGTCAGGCGCGTGCCTTCCCGGGGGGAGAAGGCGACCCGGTCCGCGGGCAGCGCCAGGGCGAGGAGGGCGGGGACGGACAGGGCCAGGAGGTAGGAGTGCTTCATTCCGTGGAACCGTGTTGGGTGGCGAGGGTCGTCGTGTCGCGAACGCGCGCGAGGTACGGTGAGCGTCGGTGGCATTCGACCCGCTTACACTGCCATTACAGAGACCGAACCGCCGTACCCTTGTCTCATGGGGGACGGTTTCGAGGCCCGCCAGTCTAGCCGGTCCCCTGGGCGAATCGTCCCCACTCGTCTCCCCACCCGGAACGGTCCCATGGGATCCCTCCTGACCGCCCGAGGCCTGACTTCCCGGTACCGAGGCGGCGACATCGTCCTCGCCGACGTCGACCTCACCGTGGCCGAGGGCGAGCTCCTGCTCCTCCTGGGGCGCAGCGCGGGCGGGAAGACGAGCCTCTTGCGCTGCCTCAACGGCCTCGTGCCGCGGTCCTACCGGAGCTCGGAGCGCACGGGGTCGGTCCGGATCTGCGGCGACGAGCTCTCCGACCTCACGCCGGCGGAGGTGGGGAGCCGGGTCGGGACCCTGCTCCAGGACCCGGAGCGGCAGGTGATCGGGTTCGACGTGCGACGCGAGATCGCCTTCGGCCCCGAGAATCTCGGCCTACCGCTCGCCGAGGTCCAGCGCCGCGTCCGCGAGGCCGCAGGTCGCCTCGAGCTGGAGGCGCTCCTCGACCGTCCCACCTCCGACCTCTCGGGGGGGGAGCTCCAGAAGGTGGCCCTCGCCGGTGTGCTCGCGATGGAGCCCCGCGTGCTCCTGCTCGACGAGCCCCTCGCTGCCCTCGACCCCGCCTCGGCCCACGCGGTGTCGAAGCTCCTGCGCGAGCTCGCGGACGAAGGGCGCGCCGTCGTCGTGGTCGAGCATCGCGTCGAGGCGTTGCTCGCCGCGCGGCCCGACCGCGTCTTGGAGCTCGATCGCGGGCGCGTGGTGTACGACGGCGACGTCGACGCCTTCTTCGCGCGCGCCGACCCGCGGCACGCGCACCTCCCGGCGGACGTAGCGTGCGCTCGCTGGCGCGAGCTCGACGTGCGCGAAGAAGAAGCGGTCCTGCTCAGCCCGGACCCCGCCGCTCCGCCGGCCATCGAGCTCGACGGCGTCTGCTTCTCCTACCCCGAGGGTCGCGAGGTCCTGACCGATCTCTGCCTCTCGGTGCAGCGCGGCGAGCGCGTCGCGCTGCTCGGTGCCAACGGTTCGGGGAAATCGACGCTGCTGCTCCTGGCCATGCGGCTCCTGAGCGCGGACACCGGGACGATCCGGATCGGCGGGCGCGACACTGCGGGGGTCGAGCCGGCGGAGCTCGCCGGCGAGGTCGGGCTCGTCTTCCAGGATCCCGGCGCGATGCTCTTCGCCGACACGGTCGAAGAGGAGTGCAGCTTCGGTCCGCGCGCGCTCGGACTCGCGGACGAGACCGTGCGCCGGAACGTCGACAATGCGCTCGAACGCTTCGGCCTCGGAGAGCTGCGGAACTCCTCGCCGGGCGCGCTCTCCATCGGCCAGAAGAAGCGACTGACGCTCGCGGCCGTGGCCGCGTCCGGCGTCTCGACCTGGCTCGTGGACGAACCGACCGCCGGGCTCGATCCCTCCGGCGTGCGCGACTTCCTCCTGGCGCTCCTGGCCACGGGCGACAGCACGGTGCTCTTCGCCACGCACGACCTCGACCTGGCCCTGATCCACGCGCACCGCGTCGCGGTGATGGAGGACGGCCGGATCGCCGCCTTCGGACCGCCCTCGGAGGTCCTGACCGACTCGGTCCGGATCGAGCGCGCGCGCCTGCGCTCGACGAGCTTGCTCCGGGCCAACCTCGACCGGATGGCGGCGGGGCTGGACCCGCTCTCCGCCCAGGGCCTCGCGCGAGAGGGGCCGGCGTGAGCAACGTCTTCCGGCTCGACTCGCGCGCGATCGTGCGCATGGCCTCGGGTGCCGCGCTCTACGGGGTGTTCTCCTGGGTCACGAACATCCTGCTCCTGCCCAGCGCGTCGCTCATCAGCCTGCGGCCGGCCATCGTCATCCCGATCTTCTTCGGACTGCAGTGGGGACCGGTCGTCGGCTTCTTCGCGGGACTCGTCGGCAACCTCATCGGCGACACGCTGACAGGGATGGGGTTCTTCCCGATGTGGGACCTCGGGAACGGCATCGTGGGAGGCGTCGCCGGGATCGCGCCGCTCCTGGGGCGCAGCCGCCGGGCGCTCGACCTCGTCGTCGCTGCGTCCGTCGCAGCGCTCGTAGCTCTCGGCCTGTGGATGCAGCGCTTCACGACCGCGATCGACGCTCCGTTCGCGGGTCCCGGGTTCGTTCCCGCCGAGCAGGTGGGGTGGCCCTTCGCCGTGGCCGCCGTCCTCTTCGTGCTACGGCTCGCGTTCCGCGGTCGATCGCCTGCGGCGGAGGCGGCCGTGTGGGGCGTCTTCGCCGTTCTGGTCGGGATGGGAACGGCTGCGCTGCTCGACGTGCCCTACAACGGGATGAAGGTGTCCGTTGCGCTGTTCGGCGAGTTCCTGCCCGCCTCCGTCGCGAACACGTTCAACACGCTCGTGCTCCTGCCACCTCTGATCCGAGCCTACGAGCGGGCGCTGATCCGGAGGGGACGCTGATGCAGGTGTTCCAGTACCGCGAGCGCACGGGCGCCTACGCCGCGCTGGACGAGCGCGCGCGCGTCCTCCTGACGGCGTGCGGCGTTCTCGCGACGCTCGTCACCTGGAACCCCGCTCCGCTCGCCGTGCTCGCCGTCGTCGCGGTCGCGATCGTTCCCCTGGCCCGCGTCAGCTGGGTGGAGATCCGGAGGTTCGTCTTCTTCGCGGGCTTCGTGATCACGCTGCTCGTGTTCTTCACGTGGTTGACGCACGGCGGGACTCCGGACGAGCGGCGCGCCCACGCGCTGGCGCAGAGCCTGCGGATGGTGAGCCTGGTCGCGTTCACCGCCGTCTTGCCCTTCACGATCGAGCCCCCGCGCTGGGGCGCCACGTTCCGCGGTCTCGGCGTCTCGGATCGCCTGTCCTTCGCCGTCGAGCTCGCCGTGCGCTTCGTCCCGACCTTCGCCGAGCGGTTCGAGCGGACGGTCCGCGCCCAGTCCGCACGAGGGATGGACCTCAGCGCGCGCTCCGGTCCGATCCGTCGACTGCGGAAGCTCGTCCCGATCCTCGTCCCGGTCCTCCTGGACGTGATCGTCGCCGGGGAAGACGTGGCCGACGCCATGGACCTGCGAGCGTTCGGCGCGCGGCCGCGAACGTGGTCTGGAACCCGCCGCTTCGGCGGAAGAGAACGGGTCGTGCTGGGTCTGGGACTCTCGCTGGTGGCGCTCGCGATCGCCGCCTGAAGACGCGACACTTGACGGCGATGTCCAGCGCAACCCGAGGGACGCTCGCCCGCGCCCCGCTCGCGATGGGCGGGCTCGGAATCGCGTGGATGGTGCTCGCCTGGGCGCCCGCGTCGACCGGAGAGGTGTGGCCCGCTCGCGCCGGCGACCTCCTCCACGCCGTGCCCGCGGTCGGCGCCGTGGCTCTCGCCACGCTGGTGGCGGCGCTCCTCGCCTCGAGAACGAGCTCGCTCCTAGGCTTCGCCCTGAGCGCGGTCGTCGTGACGGCGACGCTCCTCGGCTGGCCCGTGCTGGGGGGCGACCTCCCGCAGGTCGTCGCCGGAGAGCCGTGGCACGCGCTCGCGGCGCTCATCGCAGCGCTCGTCGGCGTGATCTACGTCCGCGATCGGACACCGGCCTCCGCGCTCCTCACCCGGGTCGGAGTGGTCGCAGCGGTCCTCGTCTTCGCTCTGGCGGCGATCACCGCCGCCCGTATCGACGACGACCTCCCGCCGATGGGGGGGGAGGCGGTCGTGCTCGCGCTCCTCGACGAGGAAAGGCTGCGCACCGTCGTCCGCGAGAACAAGCGTCACCCCGTCCGCGTCGCGAGCTTCGCCGCGCACGACGTCACGCAGTTCGATGCCGGGACGCTGCCGGTTCTCGAGATGACCCCGCCGGCCGAGGTGCGGATCCGGATCCCGCCTTCGTCCCCCGGAACGGTGCTCAGGCTCGCCGCCGGCATCTCCGCCGACTCCTACCGCAGTGAGGAGCGCACGCGCGTCCACCTCGAGGCGTACCTGGATGGAGAGCAGGAGCTCCACGCGCAGCTCTCGACCAAGAAGGACGTCATCGCCAAGCGGCGCACCTGGCATCGCGGCGAGATCGACGTCGCCGGGGGGGGCACGCTCGTCCTGCGCTCGCGCTTCGAGGGCCCCGCGAACGAGCGGCCGCGAGCCGGCTTCGGCCTGCTCGAGGTCGTGCAACCGGTGCCGGGGACCCGGACGCTCGCCTCGCGACGGCGCCCGAACGCGATCCTCGTCGTCGTCGACACGCTGCGCGCCGATCGCCTCTCGGTCTACGGCAACCCGCGGCCGACCAGTCCCGAGCTCGACGCGCTCGCGAGACGCGGGGCGATCTTCGAGGCCGCTTTCTCCAGCGCTTCGTGGACCTGGCCCTCGACGGCGTCGGTGCTCACGTCCCTGACTCCTCCGGAGCACGGTGTGCTCGATCAGGCCGCGTGCTACCTGTCGGAGTCGCTCGTGACCGTCGCCGAGGTCTTCCAGGGGGCGGGCTTCACGACGACGGCCTTCTCCTCGAACCCGCTCGTCAGCGCCGACAAGAACTTCGACAAGGGCTTCGAGTCGTTCCACGAGTACCACTGGGACGTCGCAGCGGACGTCATCGCCGATGCCGAGACGTGGGTGCGTGAGAAGGGAGGGCATCGCTTCTTCATGTACCTGCACCTGGTCGATCCGCACGGTCCCTACGAGCCCGATCCTGACCTCGCCCTGGAGTTCGGTCGGCCGGCCCCGCCCGACTTCTCCGAGGAGGACCACAGCCGGCTCGTTGGCCGCCTCCGGCGTTCCGAGGCCGTGGACATGCGAGAGCTCGAGAGGAACAACGCCTATCTCTCCAGCCTCTACGACGGAGAGGTCGCGACCGTCGATCGGGCGCTCGGCGGGTTCCTCGACGCCCTCGATCGAATGGGGCTCCTCGATCGAACGGTCGTCGCCGTGACGAGTGACCACGGCGAGGAGTTTCTCGAGCACGGGATGATGGGGCACGGCCGGCAGATCTACGCCGAGTCGGTGCACGTACCTCTGATCCTGGCAGGGCCCGGAGTTCCGCGCGGCGTGCGCATCGACACGCCCGTCGAGAACCGTTTCCTCGCGCCGACCTTGCTCGAGCTGTGCGGTGTGGAGCCGCGTCGGAACCTGGCCGGGCGGCCGAACCTGCTCGACCCCGAAGACGTGAGCGCGAGGGCCTCGGAGCCGATCTTCTTCGCGAGCGATCTCGGCTGGTGGCCCGGCCACGGGGCGCGCGCGCTGCGCGGCGTCCGGACCTCCGATCGGCTGCTCATCTCGTCCCCTGCGCGCTCCGACGACGGGGTCGGGCTCGCGCTCCTGTTCGATCTCGACCTGGATCCCGGAGCGATGGAGGACCTGGCGCGTGAGCGGCCCGAGGAGGTCGCCGAGCTGGACGGGCTGGTCCAGGGCTGGCTCGATCGGTCGGCGAAGGTCCGTCCGACCGTCTTCGACGGGGGGGACGAGGCCCGCGCGATGCTCGAGGATCTGGGCTACATCGACGATTAGAGGTCCGGCTGAAGAGCAGGACCAAGCCGAGGCCGAAGGCCGAGCCCGGCGCGGAGTCGGCCGTGCCGCTCGCAGGGCATCCTTGGCGCGCGCTGATGCGCGCCAAGTCACGAGCGGCCGACTTGTCGGCCGCGTCTCCAGGAAAAAAAGCCCGGCGCGCTCCCCACGGATCGAGCGGTTGCCCATAGGATTGTCTCTGACGGGTCCCGAGAGGGGGGAGAACGCGGCGACGAAGGTCTGTACGCGGCCCTGGGTCACTCACCGTCGGCCGAGTACGGGTCCGGTTCCCTTGGAGGGCGCCGGCGTCGCCGCGAATCTATTTCAGGACCCTCGTGCGTTCCCCAATGGGGTGTTTCCCTTGAATCGGAGCGCACGCCCGGTCGATGAGGCATGCCAGTGGTGCCCTGCCCCCCTCAGGGCCTCCCATGCCTGAAGCGCTCGTCGGCCGCCAGCCCATCTACGACCGTGACCTCGAGGTCTACGGTTACGAGCTCCTGTTCCGGCGCGACCCGGCCGTGAACCAGGCAGAGGTGACCGACGGAGATGCAGCCACCTCCCAGGTCATCCTGAACACGTTCCACGAGATCGGCATGGAGGAGGTCGTCGGGCGCCGGCACGCGTTCATCAACCTCACGCGCGGCTTCATCGTCGGCGAGTACCCGCTGCCGGTTCCCACGGAGAACGTCGTGCTCGAGGTCCTGGAGCACGTGGAGCCCGACGACGACGTCCTCAGGGGGCTCGCTGACCTGGCGGGCAAGGGGTACACGATCGCCCTCGACGACTTCGTCCTCAGCGACCGGACGAGGCCCTTCCTGCCCTTCGCGACGCTCGCCAAGCTCGACATCGACGCCCTCGACAGGGTGACCCTGGGCCGCAACCTCTCGGAGCTGCGGGAGCTCGGCCTGAAGGTCGTCGCCGAGCAGGTGCGCACGGCGCGCGACTTCGAGGAGTGCCTGGAGATGGGGTTCGACCTCTACCAGGGCTTCTTCCTCTCCAAGCCGAACATCGTCCGGGGACGCCGGGTTCCCGCGAACCGCCTCGGCGTGCTGCGGGTCCTGTCGCGGATCATGGACCCCCACTGCGACCTCGACGAGCTCGAGAACCTGATCGGGCAGGACGTCATCCTGAGCTACAAGCTCCTGAGGACGATCAACTCGGCGGCCTACGGGATGCCGCGGGAGATCCAATCCGTCCGCGAGACGGTCGTCTATCTCGGTCGCGAGTCGATCCGCAACCTGGCAGGGCTGTTCATCCTCTCCGGCCTGGACGATCGTCCGCACGCGCTCGTGGTCAGCGCGATGTTGCGCGGCAGGATGTGCGAGCTCCTGGCCGTGGCGGGCGGCTCTCGCGCTCCCGAGGCGTACTTCGCCACCGGGATGTTCTCCACGCTCGGGGCTCTCCTCGAGTGCAGCATGCGCGACGTCGTCGCCCAGCTCCCTCTGGCCCCCGCGATCGCGGCGGCGCTCCTCGACCGCGAGGGAGAGCTCGGAACGGCTCTGGGATGCGTTCTCGCCTACGAGTGCGGGGACTGGGAGAACGTCAGCTTCGGAGCCCTCGGCTCGAGCGAGATCAAGGACGCCTTCCTGGGGGCCGTCCAGTGGACCGAGTCGGTCGATCGAGAGCTCTCGCGCGCCGCCTGAGCCGGCGCCGCCCGGGATTCGGTCGGGTACTCCGGGGGCCGACCGGATAGCCTCACCCGCCGCGCTCCAGAGAGCAGCGCGACGATGACGCAAGCCCCGCCCCCGAATCGCGCGCCCGAGGCGAAGACTCTCCAGGCCCCGCGGCCGCACACGAAGGTCGTCGCGACGATCGGTCCCGCCACGGAGGACCGTGTGGAGGAGCTCATCCACGCGGGTATGAGCGTCGCGCGGCTGAACTTCAGTCACGGCGAGCACGACGAGCATCGCCGGCGTGCAGCGAAGATCAGAGAGGCGGCCGAACGGCTCGACGCACCCGTCGGGATCCTGGGCGACATCCAGGGTCCCAAGATGAGGTTGGGCCGCTTCGCCGGCGGGACGCAGAGGCTGGCGCTCGGCGAGCACCTGCGTCTCGTGGAATCCTCCGCCGTCCAGGAGCACGGCGAGATCCCGGTCGACGTCGAG
>JAJDET010000038.1 GCA_029259655.1 Planctomycetota bacterium | reverse complement strand
CCTCGCCGAAGCTACGGCTTCGCCTGCGGTTCCAGGCACCACGACGAAGCGGATGCCACCATCCTGGCATCCGAAGCACTTCTTCAACGGGCTCCTAGGGTCCGTGAACTCGGCCGAAGGCGTCAGCAGTTGCCAACCGCTGCTCTGCGCGTTGTGGTTCGGCTGAGTATTCGGACCCTTGCGCGCTAGTCAGGATCTCCCGACAGCACCCACGCCGCCCAGTCCCGCACCGGGTGCCCCTCCGCGCGCAGGTCGCACTTCGCCTTCCACAGCGCGTCGGCCTTGCCCATCTCCTCCACCCATAGATAGGTGTAGAAGCGCTCCATCAGCTTGCGCGTCGCGGCGTCGTCGACCTTCCACAGTGACGTGATCGCCGTGCGCGCGCCGGCTGCGTGCAGCGCCGTCTGCAGCGACTGGATCCCCTGCCCCGCGCGGCGGATGCCGACGTTTGTTTCGCAGGCGGAGAGGACGGCCAGCTCGCAGGACGAGAGGTCGATGCCGGCGAGCTCTTCGGCGGTCATGATGCCGGGCACGCGGCCGAGGGAGTCGCGGCCCTGGTTCGCACCGGCGAAGGCGAGGCCGCAGAGCGTCATCGGCGCGAGACCGCTGATCCTGTCCCGTTCGTCCATCGGGGCCCAGAGCCCCTCTTGCGGGCCGCTGTCGAGCGACGAGGGCACACTCTCCGGCGCGAACCAGCCGTGCGTAGCCAGGTGCAGGAACCGCTTGCCGGGGGCGAGCTCGTGGAGCGAAGACTTGGAAGCGTTCGTCCTCGTCAAGAGGACGGGCCTCGCGCCGAACCGCTCCTCGAACAGGCCGGCGATGCTCCGAACCTCGGGCCCGGTCTCGGAGAGCGAGTCATAGCCGGCGGCACGGCCGCTGCCGCGGAGCTCGATTCCGATCGGAGCGGACGAGGCCACCGCGATTGTCGAGGATCGTGCGGTGGGCGCCGCGACGTAGTCGACGTCTCCCAGAACGAGCAGCCCGGGCTCGCTCTTCGATCCAGTCCTCCGCGCGATCAACCGAGCGAAGGAGATCTCCGTCCTCAAGGACATGCGGTCGCCGACGGTTCCGTCGCCGAGAGCCAGGGCGTCCAGCGGAACGAGGTGCAGGAAGTCGTCGAGGCAGACGTGAAGGACCTCCACATCGCCGGCAGCCTCGAGGATCGGATCCAGGGCGCGCGAGCGGAGCTCGGCCCCGATCTCGTCGACCTGCTCGGAGAGCGTTGCCTGCTCGATCGGGAACCCCACTCCGCGACTCGAGATCGGACTGCCCACGGCTTGGCGCCACATCCTCGCGAGCTCCTCCAGCTCCGCGGTGGGGCCCAGCTCGACCCGCTCCACGGATCCGTCCGAGCGCAGCACGTGAGCCAGAAGACGATCCTCTCCCACCACGAGCTCTTCCGTCTCCCCGTCCTGGCCCCACTGCGCGAAACGCAGATAGCCGACCGCCGCTGCGTCGGGATCCAGCCTCCCCGCGAGCGAGGACGAGACGACGGGCTGAACGAGCACACCGCCGGCCGCCAGCCGCCGGCTGGCCTCGCCCTCGAGGCGATCGCGCTCGTGCATCCGATTCGTCACGTCGTCGTCGAAAGCCGCACCGTCACGTCCGCTCGCGACGAGGTCGTCGAGCTCCTCGCGGACCGAGCGCGCCTCGCGCATCAGCTCGCGGACCTCGGGATCCTCGGAAACGCGGATGGAGCGCGCCGCCTCGCTCGCGGCGACGCGCATCGTCTCGACCAGCTCGAAAGTCGATTCCCGCAGGCTCGACGACGTCTCCTCGCGCGACCGCGTCAGCATGAGCAACTGATGAAGGTGCGGAGACTGGGCCTCGACGACCTCCGCCGCCTGACGCGGCGCCAGGGTGAGCGAATCCAGGATTCCCGCGAGCATCCCGGAGATCTGGTCCGGAACGAGGGCCCGGGGCTCGGAGAAGTCCCACGTGTCCGCCATCATGATCGCGAGCAGGTTCTGTCGCGCTCGTAGGACGTCGGCGTGGCCTTCCGGCAACGCCCGCTCGAGGCCCGGGAGCACGGCTTCGAAGTGGCCCCGCGCGGCGCGAGGCTCGCCGGTGCTCGTCAAGGTGGCGGCGAGGTTCAGTCGCGCCCGCAGCACCTGAATGTGTTCCTCGGAGTGCGTGCGTCGGTGAGCCTCCAGGACCGCCTCGTCGAGCTCGCGCGCGCCGGAGGAGTCGCCCGTTCTCCGCAGGGTCACGGCGAGGTTCTGACGCGCCCGCAGCACGGCGGGGTGGTTGGCCGGCAACGTGAGCTCGCGGGCCTCGAGGACCGCCTCCTCGAGCGCCCGAGCTCCGGCGAGATCGTCCATACGCTTCAGCGTCAGAGCCAGGTTCTCCCGCGCCCCGAGCAGGTCGGGGTGCCCGTCCGGCAGCGTGCGCTCGTAGCTCGCGAGGACCGACTCCTCGAGTGCCCGTGCGCCCCGGAGATCGCCGATTGCCCGCAGAGTCCCGGCGAGGTTGAAACGAGCTGCGAGTACATCGGGGTGCCCTTCCGGCCGCGTCCGCTCGAACCCGGCGAGGACGCGAACGAACAGCGCGTGGGCCCGGGGCAGGTCCCCCATCCGGTGCGTCGTGACGGCCAGGTTCCCGAGCGCCTCGAGTCGCTCGTGATGCTCCTCGGGCAGCGTCCGCGCGCGGACCTCGAGCACCGATTCATGGAGCTCGCGGGCCTCGGAGAACTCGCCCGCCAGGCACTTGGAGGTGCCCAGGTTCTGACGTGCTCGGAGCTGGACGGGATGGTCCTCGGGTAGCGTCCGCTCGGCGGTCTCGAGGACGGCCTCTTCGAGCGCACGCGCGCGAGAGAGATCGCCGAGCTCCTTGATCGTGCCGGCCAGGTTCAGCCTCGCACTCAGCAGGTCGACGTGGTCGTGCGGCAAGCTGCGTTCGAGGGCCGAGTGCACCGCCTCGTGTTGTTCGAGGGCGCCGGGGAGATCCCCCATCGCCTGCATCGTGAGGCCGAGGTTTCCACGCGCCGCGAGCAGATCCTCGTGGTCCTCGGGCAGGATGCGCTCGAGTCCCGCGACGCCCGGCTCCAGATGCCCGCGCGCAGCGGGGATGTCTCCCAGCCCGAAGACCGTCCCGGCCAGGTTGATGCGCGCGCGGAGCACGTCGACGTGCCCGCCGGGGAGCGTGCGCTCGCGGCCTTCGAACACCATCTCCTGGAGCGCACGTGCGCCGTGGAGATCGCCCGCCTGCCACAGCGTCAGGGCGGCGTTGTTGGCCGCGCGGAACAGGTCCGGGTGATCCCTGGGGAGCGTACGCCGACGATGCGCCAGTACGGCGCCCCATGCGGCGCGCGCCGTGGAGAGCTCCTCGAGGTCGTGGGCCGCTTGGCCGAAGACGTTGCGAGCGGTCGCAGTCAGCTCGCTCTGCTCCGCTCCGATGGCTGCGTCGACCGCGTCGATCAGCTCGACGACGAGTCGGCGGGCCGCCTCGATCTGCCGATCGCCGCGCAGCCGATTGAGCTCGTCGAGCCCGGCGCGCGCGGCCTCGAACGCCGCCCTGGTGTGCTCGCTCTCGGGCGCGGCCACGAGGTGAAGGTCCAGCGCACCCTGCGCCTCCGGGTTCTTCGCGGAGACCTCGACGACGACCCGGTCCCCGTCCTCGACCGACAGTGCGAGGTACGGAGTCGTGCCTCCTCCCGAGTCCTCGTCCTCGACCGGTTCTCCAAGCCCGTCGACCACCACGCGCAAGTGCAGATCGAGCGTCTCGGAGTGCGCCCACAGATGGAGCGTGCCGTCGAACCCGGCCACGTCCTCGACGACGGTCCC
>JAJDET010000370.1 GCA_029259655.1 Planctomycetota bacterium | reverse complement strand
GGCCTCGGGATCGAGCTCGATCTCGAGGATGCGCGCGGATCGCTCGAGGATCCGCTCGAGATCTCGATCCGGGTAGTGTTCGAGCCGCTCGAGCAACCCGAACCGTCCTCGCAGGGGAGCGGTGAGCAAGCCCTCGCGGGTGGTCGCCCCGACCAGGGTGAAGGGCGCGATCGAGAGCGGGAGGATGCGCGCGTTCGGGCCCTGGTCGAGCGTGAAGTCGACCGTGTAGTCCTCCATCGCCGTGTAGAGGAACTCCTCGACCGCGGCCGGAACGCGGTGGATCTCGTCGACGAAGAACACGTCGCCGGGCCGGAGCTGGGTGAGGATTCCGACCAGGTCGCGCGGGCGCTCCAGCGCCGGACCCGAGGTCGAATGGAGCCCCACGCCGCGCTCCGAGGCGAGGATTCTTCCGAGGCTCGTCTTCCCGAGTCCCGGCGGCCCCGACAGCAGCACGTGGTCGAGCGCCTCTCCGCGCTCGCGTGCCGCATCGATCGCGATGCGCAGGTTCTCGACGAGCCGGGTCTGACCGACGAACTCGGCGAAGCTCGTGGGCCTGAGGGGGTTTTCGAGCTCGTGCTCGCGTGGCGAGGCCGTGGGGGCCGTCGCTGCGCCCTCGAAGGCGTGGGGATCAAAGACGTGGTCGGAGCCCGCCATCGAGGAGAGAGTAGTCCGTCCGGCGGAGCATCCGAAGCAGCTTGCTCGAGCTCCTGCCCGCCCGTGCAGTGTGCGGAAACCGCACGCCCGGGGGGCTCCCGCACGCCTCGGGCGCGATCCTCGCGCCGGTGTGGACCGGCTGGTAAGGTCGGACGCCTGAAAGGGTTAGGTGCGACCTGCAGCTGCCTCTCCGCGGCCGGCCCACGGGGCGGGCGGGGGTGGCACGGTGGTTGACGAGGGCCACCCGCCTCCGTCTCCCTCTTGCAGGGCCTTCCCGCCCGGCTCCTCCGGTGGTTTCCTTTGGGGCTCTCCGCCGGATCGACCCTCCCGTTTTCGAGCCCTCCGCGCATTGCGATCTCACAGATGAAAGATCGGCTGGCACTCTCGTTCCTCGCTCTCGCCACCGGCCTCGCAACCGCTTGCGGAGGCTCGTCGTCCGGTAGCGGCGGCACGCTGGTGTTCGACGTCCTCGAAGTCTCTCACGGGTTCGGGCAACTCCTGCCGCACCGGGTGCAGAAGCTCGACGAGACCGGCACCCCGACCAACACCGTGATCGCGATCCGGAGCCTGGACGACCTGATCGCGAACGTCCGGCCGACGAACCCGATCCTCTCGAACACGCAGTGGCAGGACGTCGCGACCCTGCCGAACACTGCGAACGAGCCGGGCAACCACTTCGTCTACGTGCGCTTCACCGAGGCGATCGAGTTCACCTCCGTCTTCTCCAAGAACGCGAACGCCCAGTCGAGCTCGAACCTCTCCGGGACCATCCAGATCAGCGCTGTGGATCCCGTCACCAAGCAGGTGACCTCTGTGCGCGGACGCGGGTTCATCGGCGGACGGACCGTGGGCTCGCCGGACCCCGACAACCCCAAGCTCCTGCTCGAGGAGAAGTGGGTGGGCCTCGACTCGAACGGAAAGCCGATCGCGCTCGACGTCGACGGCAACACACCCGGGATCGGTTTCCCCGGGACCGAGAGCGCGTTCCCCTTCGGCGGCTCGGCGACCCTCGTGCGCGACGACGTGTTCGTCTTCGTGCCGAGTACGGACCAGGCGCTCACGACGCACGAGACGTTCGAGATGGGCAAGCAGATCCGGATCCGGATCCTGCCCGGCGTGCGCTCCGCCTCCGGTGCGCTGCTCGAGCGTCCCGCCCTCGCCTCCTCGACGGTGGGTCCGGACAACCTGTGCCCCGAGGTCCTCGGTGACCTGACGCCCGCGATGGGTGCGTCCGACGTCGATCCGCGCGCGAACGTCCTGGTCGAGTTCACGGAGCCCGTCCAGCCCTTCAGTGTCGGCCCTCAGCCGACGGGCACGGCGCCGACCCTGTCGGGCGCGGTCCAGATCCAGTTCGGTCAGGCCGCGGGCACGCCCGTTCCGGTCCCGTTCACGGCGCTGCCGCTCTCGGCGCTCGACCTGACGCGCTACGAGCTGGATCCGAGCTTCGACTTTCCGGGAGAGGGACCGACCAACGCTCCCTGCGCGCTCTTCAACCGGGTCGACGTCTCGGTCAGTCCCGGTGCGGTCCAGGACCTGAAGTTGATCGCCAACGTCAATATCGATGCGACGAGCTCGTTCTTCCTCACGGGCGAGGGTCCGGGGCTCGTCAATGCGCCGGTGACCCCCGACGTGATCTACGTGGGGCGGCTCGGGAGCCTGCCGGGGATCTCGGTGATCGACCTGAACGGCTTCGGCGCCGGCACGGGGAACCCGGACTTCGAGCCGCTGTCGCCCATCAAGCGCGGCAACTCGAACTACCCCAACAACCCGAACCTGATCCAGGCCACCAACCTGATCCCGCCGCTGGCAACGCAGGGCTCGTGCACCTTCGACGGTGGTTCGGCCGGCGTCTTCACGCTCGCCAAGGACAGCGCGCTCGACGACCGCCTGATCAAGCCGCCGCTGATCAGCTCGATCAACGACATGATGCTCGGGCGCGCGCTGGACACGACGTTCAACAACGCGCCGCCGCCGCTGGGCTGCCAGTCCGGCGGGGGCAACATCTGCGCCTCGTCGAACCTGAAGCGAGTGGCGCCCGTGGCCACCGCGACGAACACGCTCGGCCCGGCCATCCAGGGGCAGTTCCCGAACACGTTCCCGGGCATCGGCAACCTGGCATCCTGGGCACCGCACCCCAACCCGCCGCCGCTCGTCTTTCCGCCGATCTGCCTCTCGCCGCTCATCGGCGGTCAGGAGCCGACGTCGATCGACTCCAACTCGGGCACGGACCAGTTCGGCAACTTCGTCCCGATCAACAACCTGCTCGGCCCGAGTGACATCTTCCTCGGCTTCCCCGAGCTCAACCAGCCGCCCTCGGGTCTGCCGACGCGCGAGCAGAACTCGTTCTTCCTCGGCCCCTCGCCGCCTCCGCCGCCGGGCAGCTCGGTCCAGAACTGCACGACCTACCAGATCCGCCAGCAGGTCGGCTTCTTCCTGTACGTCGTGGACCGCGTCCGCCGCGAGGTCGTCGTCGTGAACAGCAACCGCTTCACGGTTCTCGACCGCATCCAGCTCGCGGATCCGACGTCGCTCGCGATGTCGCCGAACCTGGACTTCATGGCGGTCAGCAACCAGAGCGCGGGGACCGTGTCGTTCATCGACATCAACCCCTCGTCGACGAAGTTCCACCAGGTCGTCAAGACGACCAAGGTCGAGAAGGGCCCGCGCGGCATGGTCTGGGATCCGGGCAACGAGGACCTGCTCGTCTGCAACGAGCAGTCGAACAGCCTCTCCCTCATCTCGGCGTTCAGCCTGAACGTCCGCAAGACGGTCCGCAACCAGCTCAACCGCCCGTTCGACCTGTGCGTCTCGCAACGCCAGGTCGGCTTCGGGTTCAACCGCAACGTCTACTTCGCCTGGATCCTCAACCGCGACGGGTCGATCTCGATCTTCGAGTCGGGGCCGAACGGCGTGAACGGCTGGGGCTTCGACCAGATCGTCGGGAAGACGAGCTTCCAGTTCAGCGTACCGAAGGCGATCAGCCTCGACCCGATCAACCTCAGCGGCGCCGTCTGGATCGTCCACGAGAACCCGATCGATCCGTCCACCGGCATGAGCACCGGCAACATCGGGGACCCGGCCGTGGCGAACCTCGTGATGGACAGCGCGGCGAACGGGCAGCAGGGACTGGACCCCTCGAACTTCGGCTCGAACCCGCACCTGCGCGACATCGAGTTCCGCGTCCGCAACACGATCGGCCCCGATCGACTGACCGGCATCCCCGTCGACATCGCGTTCGACAACCTGATGAACTTCGCGGGCTCGCCGAACTCGGTCTCGACGTTCAGCGCCGGGACGCCGCTGCAGGCGAACGGCAAGAGCCAGGTCAAGGGCGGAGGAGCAAACGTGAGCGAGGCGAGCTTCATGTTCCTCGCCGTGCCGACCTCCACGCAGGGCGGAGGCGTTATCGACGTGATCCGCCTCGACTCCGGCTTCCAGCGCTTCGACACGAACGCCTTCGAGCCGGGGACTCAGTCGATCCCGGCGCAGGGCGTGTCGGTCCTGATGGACTACTTCCGCCAGTAGATCGACGCAGCGCGACTCCAGGCGGGGGCGCCGGTCCACGGACCGGCGCCCCCGTTTCGCTTTGCAGGAGGTCGCCCCCGTCGGTCCACCGGCTATCCTCTCGGCCCGCGCCATGCCGCAAGCCGCCGAGGTCCGATCGATGTTCGCCCGGATCGCGGGCCGCTACGACCTCCTGAACCGGCTGCTCTCCGCGGGCACGGACCAGCGCTGGCGCCGCGCGACCGTGGCCCTGGTTGGAGCTGAGCCGGGGGCGCTCGTGGTCGACGCCTGTTGCGGAACCGGTGATCTCGCGCTGCTCTTCGAGCGCTCGGGCGCGCGCGTGGTCGGCATCGACTTCACGGCCGAGATGCTGGCTCATGCGGAGCGCAAGAGTGACGGGGCCGCACTCCTGTTCGCGAACGGGGACGCTCTCCGGCTCCCGATCAGAACGGCCTCCGCGGACGCCGCGACCGTCGCCTTCGGAATCCGAAACGTCGAGGATCGCACCCGCGGGCTCGCGGAGCTGGCTCGCGTCGTCCGGCCCGGAGGACGCGTCGTGGTGCTCGAGTTCTCCACCCCGCCCGGGCGCATCCTCGGCCCGATCTACCGCCTGTACTTCACGCGCGTCCTGCCCGCGGTGGGCAGGCTCGTCTCCGGTGACTCCGACGCCTACGACTACCTTCCGAGGACGGTGCTGGCCTGGCCGGACCCGGAGCGCTTTCGCGCGGAGCTCGAGTTCGCCGGACTCGTCGATTGCGAGTACGAGAGGCTCGCCCGCGGCGTGGTCTGCCTGCACTGGGGCTTCGTGCCGGTGCGCGGCGGCGGTGCCGAGAGAGGCGCGTCCTGATCTTCGACGACGAGCTGGAGGAAGAGGAGGAGCACGGACACGCGCGGATCGGACTGGCGGCCGGCTATCTCGCGCTCGTGCCGCTCCTCGCCGCCTACGAGTGGGCGAGCGAGGCCGCCACTCTGCGCAACACGTCGGAGCTCGTCCTCACGCGGGCTCTGGCGCCGCTCGGCGGATACGAGGACATGGCGCGCGTCGCGATCCTCGCGGTGCTGGGAATCGTCGCCCTCGTCCGGCTGCGTCTCGCGGGTGAGGTGCTCGGCCGGACGGTCCTGCGCACGGCGCTCGAGGGAGTGGTCGCCGCGATCCTGCTCGGCCCCGTCCTGGTGCTGCTCGTCGGGCTCGTCGGCGATTCGGTCGGCGAGATCGCGCTGCCGCCGGCGCGCCCGATCGAGAGCGCCGACGTCGGGACGCTCCACAGGGCCGCGCTCGTGTTCGGGGCCTCCGCCTGGGAGGAGTTCTTCTTCCGCGTCGGTGTCTACAGCCTCTCCTACCTCGTCGTCCTGCGGGTCGCCCGTTTCCTCGGCGCTCCCGCGCAGCTGTCGCGGGGGGCGGCCGAGCTCATCGGGCTCGTCGGTTCCTCTTTCTTCTTCGCCGCCGCCCACCTGGAGGGCTTCGTGGGTCTGTTCGGAGCCGGCGGAGAGCCGTTCCACTCCGGGCTCTTCGCCTGGCGAGCCTTCGCCGGCGTCTGCCTGGGCGTGCTCTTCCGCTGGCGCGGCGTGGGCGTCGCGGCCTGGACCCACGGCGTCTTCAACGTGGCCCTGCTCCTGGGTGCAGGGCCGGCGGTCTTCCTTTAGGGCTGTCCCGGCCCGAGCCCTGGTAGATTCTCCCCCGTGAGCCGTTACTTCGTCGGGATCACGGGCGGGAGCGGGCACGCGTACTCGCGCGCGCTCGTCCGCGGGCTCGTGTCGGGCGGACACGACGTCGACCTCTCGGTGACCGAGGCCGGCGCCAAGGTGCTCTTGCACGAGGAGGGGATCGCTGCCCGGGCCGACGGATCTCTGGCGGAGGACACGCTGACCACGTGGCTCGGACCGGAGGTCTCGCGCAGCGTGCGCTCGTTCTCCACGTCGGCGATCGAGGCCCCGCCCTCGTCGGGGACCTCGTTGACGGGCGGCGTGATCCTGTGCCCGTGCAGCATGGGCACCCTCGCGCGCGTGGCCGTCGGCTTCAGCTCGAACCTGGTCGAGCGCGCGGCCGACGTGGCGCTGAAGGAGGGACGCCCGATGGTCGTCGTGCCGCGCGAGGCTCCGTACTCGGAGATCCACCTCGAGAACATGCTTCGACTCGCCCGCCGGGGTGCGATCGTCATCCCTGCGAGTCCGGGCTTCTACCATCACCCGAAGACGATCGACGACCTCGTCGGGCACGTCGTCGGCAAGATCCTGGATCGCCTCGGAGTCGAGAACGCCGCCGGTGCGCGCTGGCAGGGTCTCGACGCGCCGGACGAGCCCGGGATCGGTGGTCCGCCGCCCCCCGACCCGCTCGCGTCGCCGGGAGCTGCGCCGTGAGCGACGTCGCCACCTACCTGAGGTTGGTCAAGTTCGGCCACTCGGTGTTCGCGCTGCCTTTTGCGCTCGCCGCGGCCTGGCTCGCGAGCGGTGGTGTCCCGAGCTTGCGCGTGCTCGCGCTGGTCGTCGTCTGCGCCGTGGCGGCGCGCACCGCGGCGATGGCGTTCAACCGCCTCGTCGATCGCGGCATCGACGCGGAGAATCCGCGCACGAGCGGGCGTGAGCTCCCGGCCGGCGACGTGTCGACGCGCGGCGCGGGACTGCTCGTGCTGGTCTCGAGCGCGGCCTTCGTCGGGGCGGCCTTCGCCCTGAACGCCCTCTGCGGGTGGCTGTCCCTCCCGGTCCTGGTGGTGCTCTTCGGCTATAGCTACACGAAGCGCTTCACCTGGCTCACCCACGCGGTCCTCGGCCTGTCGCTCGCGATCGCACCGCTCGGCGCCTGGCTCGCGGTGACCGGCAGCGTCTCGAGCGGCTTCCAGGCACCGCTGCTCCTGGCGCTCGCCGTGCTCGTATGGGTAGCCGGCTTCGACCTGATTTACGCCTGCCAGGACTTCGAGTTCGACCGCGCGCACGCGCTCCACTCGGTTCCCGCGCGCTTCGGGGTCCCGCGCGCGCTCTCGACGTCGCGAGTGCTCCACGCCCTGTTCGCCGTTCTGCTCGTCGGCTTCGGCATCTCCGCTGGACTCGGCGGCTTCTGGTACGGCGCGGTCCTCGTGGCCCTGGCGCTGCTCGTGTGGCAGCACGGCATCGTCTCGCCGAAGGACCTCTCGCGCGTGAACCTCGCGTTCTTCACGCTGAACGGCTGGGTGAGCGTCCTCCTGTTCATCGGTCTGGTCCTGGACGTGTCCCTTCGCGGTGGAGGAGCCTGATGGCTGCACGGAAGAAGCGCGAACCCGATCCCGCCACCCAGATCGAGGAGCTCCGGCAGGCGCTCGAGGGCGCAGAGCCCGAGAAGCTCTACCTCCTCCGCGGCGACGAGCGGTACTTCCGGGAGAGGGGAGCGTCGATCGTGCGCGACCGCGCGAGCGAGCTCGGCTACGAGGTCTCGGTCCACGCGACCCGGGACCCCGACTTCGACGCAGGCCTGCTCCTCGGCGACCTCGCGGGCGGGTCCCTGTTCGCGACGGCCCGCTGCGTCGTCGTGCGCGACGCCGGACCGCTCCTCAAGAAGCAGGGGAAGGAGCACGGGCCCTTCGTCCGGGCTGCGCTCGCGTTCCTCCAGAGCGACGCTCCTGGGTGCCTGGTGGTCACGGCCGACTCGGTCCGCGCCGACCACGCGCTCGCGAAGGCAGCGGCGGAGCACGGACGGCTCCTCGGGTGTCGCCGGCTCTACGACTCGGCTCCGCCGTGGAACCCGGACCCGCGCCAGGCGGAGCTCGTGCAGTGGTTCTTCCGGCTCGCTCGCTCGCGGCGCGTCGAGCTCTCGCCGGACCAGGCGCTCTACGTCGTGGCGGCCACCGGGAACGACCTGTTCGCCCTCGAGGCTCAGCTCGCGAAGATCGCGGCGGGAGGCGGGGAGAGCGTCCGCGAGCTCGTCGGGTGGTCCGCCGCGGGCTCACCCTTCGAGGTGGCGGAGGCCATCGCGGGCGGGGACGTGAAGCGCGCGGTCGGTGGGGCCCACGCGCTCTTCCGCGGCGGCTTCGCGGAGCGCGACGGGACACGGCTCGTCGACGGAACCGGCCTGTCCGCCATCCTGCTCTCCTCGCTCGTGCGCAACGTCCGGCAGGCCCTTGCGGGCGCCGAGGCGCTCGGACGCGGTGGAGACCCGCTGGAGGGCGCCCTGCGCGCCGGCTGGACGCTCCCGCCCCGCGCCCGGCCCGCCTTCGACGAGCGGGTGCGCGCTCGCGACCCGCGCGAGTGGCGCGGGATGCTGGAGGACGTGGCGGAGCTCGAGATCGCGAGTCGTAGCGGCAAGATCCTCGGAGCGGACGACTTCTGTCGCCTCGCGCTCCGCTGGCGCCGGCGCGTGCCCGCCGCTTCGCGCGGCTGAGCTTTCCGGCCGCACGCGGGATGCGCTACCGTTGCGCCGTCATGGCGCCTGAGCTCTCCTCGCCGCGCATCTTCCTCCTGCCCGAGGTCGTCGTGAACCAGATCGCCGCGGGCGAGGTGGTCGAGCGGCCGGCGTCGGTCGTCAAGGAGCTCCTCGAGAACGCGCTGGACGCAGGGGCGAGGAGCGTGCGCGTCGACCTGGAAGAGGGCGGCGTGAAGCTCGTGCGCGTCACCGACGACGGGTGCGGCATGGGCCGGGAGGATCTCGAGCTGGCCTTCGCGTCCCACGCGACCAGCAAGCTCCGGGGCGTCGACGACCTCGAGCACATCGCGAGCCTCGGTTTCCGCGGCGAGGCTCTCGCGTCGATCGGATCGGTCGCCCGCTGCCGCATCTTCAGCCGCCAGCCGGGCGACGACGTGGGCTGGCAGGTCGAGTGCGAGGGCGGTCGCGTGTCCGAGGTGCGCGAGGCCGGCGGAGCCTTCGGGACCGTCGTGGAAGTGCGCGACCTGTTCTTCAACACGCCCGCGCGCCGGCGTTTCCTGAAGCGCGAGCGCACCGAGCTCGGCCGCGCTCTCGACTGGCTGCAGCGGCTCTCACTCGCGCACGAGGGAGTCGCGGTCGTCGGGACGCACGGCGCGAAGCGCGTCTACGACGTCGAGGCGGACATGGATCTCCGCGCGCGGATCCGGAGGACCTTCGACGCGGAGCTGGCGGACGCCCTCGTGCCGGTCGCGGCCGAGGACGGTGACACGCGGCTCGAAGGCTACGTCGCGCCTCCGCGCTTCGCGCGTCGCGACACCGGGCGACAGATGTGGTTCCTGAACGGCCGCTTCCTGCGGGACAAGGTCCTGATCCGCTGTCTGCGGGACGCCTACCACGGCTTCCTCGACGGCCCGCTCCACCCGGTGGCATTCCTGTCGCTCGCGATGGACCCGGCGCGCGTCGACGTCAACGTCCATCCCACGAAGTCCGAGGTGCGGTTCCGCGATGACCGCCGGCTCTTCGGCTTCCTGCGCAATGCGCTGGCGGAAGCCGTGCGCCAGACGGACGCCGCGACACCGGGCGGCCGGCTGCTCTCGTCGCTAGAGCGCCGCGGGGAGTGGCGCCCGCCGGCCGGGTCCGCGCCGCGGCTGCCGGATCCGGGGTCCTCACGCGATCCGCTGGTCGTTCGCGAGGTCGCGGGCAAGCCGCTCGAGCTCCCGCCGATCGAGGACGCACCCGCTCGCGCGCCCGGGCAGGGGGTGGATCCGTGGGAGGCGCGCGACGAGCTCGCGGGTCCGTACGTCGTCGTCGACAAGACCTACATCGCGCGTGCGACGCCCGATGGCCTCGAGGTCGTCGACCAGCACGCGCTCCACGAGCGAGTCACCTTCGAGGAGCTCCGGCGCGAGCTCTCCGAACAACGCCTCGAGGTGCAGCGCTATCTGGTCCCGGAGCTGGTCGAGGTCGATCGCGCGGACGTCGCGCTCGCGAGCGACCACACCGAGCTCCTGGCCGGAATCGGGATCGACGTGGCCGTCTTCGGGCCGACGACGCTCGCGGTGCACGGCCTGCCCGCACGCCTCCCGCGGCCGGACGCGCAGGCGCTGGTCGAGGGCGCGCTGGCGGCTCTGCGCGAGCGCGGGGAGGCGCCCACGCTCGCGGACCTGCTCGAGGACGTGTTGCACAGGACGGCGTGCCGCAGCTCGGTCATGGCGGGGGACGAGCTCGGCGAATCGGAGATCCGGGCGCTCCTCGAGCGCGCGAGCGCGATCGAGCACGACCAGACGTGCCCGCACGGTCGCCCGACGCGCGTGCGGTTCACGCTCGCGGACCTCGAGCGCGCGTTCCACCGGCGGTAGGGAGGAGGCGTCTCAGCGGTGTGCCGCGAACTCGTCCGGCTCGAGCTCCGCGCGCACGGTTCCGCCCTGGACGTAGAGCTCCTGCCCCGGCTTCGCGGCGACGACCAGTGCGCCGTCGCCGGCCGGCTCGAAGCCGTAGACCAGGATCTTGCGCGGAACGTGCAGGTCGTCGAGGCCCTTGTGGTCGTCGAGGTAGAGGAGGATCGGCGCCACCTTGCGCTCCGTGTCCTCGAGGATCGCGACGATCGCGAGCGACGTCTCCCGGTCCACACCGAGGCGGACGCGGCACAGGGCGCGCTCCGCGAACGGATCGAAGCGATCGGCCACTGCGAGCTGGAAGTCGGGGCTCACGAGCTCGATCCAGACCAGGCGATCGCGCTTCAGCTTGCTCTCCCCGTCCTTGTCCCTGACGCGCAGGACCTTGCCCAGGTCGTGGCGGCGCGGGATCTCCTCCGGCGCGTCCTCGAGGAGCGAGAGCTCGCGCAGGTCGAGGTTGCCGGGCTGCGTCAGCGCGACGAAGTTCCGCACCACGAGCAGGAGCTGGTCGAGCTGACGGCGGTCCTCCGTGTAGTCCCGGCTGTTCACCAGCGCGACGGCCTTCCCGTCCTCTCGCAGCCAGTACCCGTCCGGACCGAGCCCCACCTCGCGGTTCTTCGAGATCCCGAACCGTACGAAGTCGGGCCTGCGCTCCTCGCGCGAGCCCGCGAGCCAGCGCACGCGAGGCTTGATGTCCTGGGACCCGGTGTCGCCGCGATACAGCACCTCGAACGAGAGATCGAAGGACCGGACCGGCTCCGCCGCGCGCGACGGGCGCCGGAGGGCGGCGTTGCAGGCGCGCTCCCAGATCTCGCGCGCCGCGGCATCGATCGCCGGAGGAGCGGGAGGCGGGGGGGCGTCCTGGACGAGGAGAACGGCGGCGAGGACCAGCGCTGTGACCATGACGACAGCCTACGGGGGAGGTTCGTGGAACGTGGCGCCCGAGCGGCGGAGAATGTTCCGATCGTGTCGCCCGACCCTCCCGAGCTCCTCCAGGCCCTCGTCGGACCCACGGCCACCGGAAAGACCGCGGTGGCCATCGGCCTGGCCGAGCGCCTCGGGGCCGAGATCGTCTCGGTCGACTCGATGCAGGTCTACCGCGGCATGGACGTCGGTACGGCGAAGCCCGACCGCGCGACCCTGCTGCATGCACCGCACCACGTCATCGATTGCGCCGAGCCGAACGAGCGCTACGACGCGCGCTGCTACCTCGAGGATGTCCGTACAGCCCTCGCGGACCTCTCCGCCCGCGGCGTCCCCGCGCTCTTCGTCGGCGGGACCGGCTTCTACCTCAAGGCCCTGACGCACGGCCTGTTCGAGGGTCCACCCGCCGACCTGGACCTCCGCCGCGCTTTCGTGGCCCGCGCGCGCGAGGTCGGCTCCGACGGGCTGCACGCCGAGCTCGTCCGGGTCGATCCCGAGTCCGCGCGCCGCATCCACCCCAACGACGAGCGACGCGTCGTGCGGGCACACGAGGTGCTCGAGCAGACCGGGCGGCGCCTGTCGGAGTGGCAGCGCGAATGGCGCGACGCGGCCGCCCTGGAGTCGGCCGGCCGCCCGCGGCACCTCCTGGGTCTCGAGCTCGACGTCGCCGCGCTCGACGAGCGCATCGAGCGCCGCGCGCGAGACATGCTGGGCGCCGGCTGGGTCGAGGAGGCCGTCCTCATCGCCGAGGGCGTCGGCTTCGGCCCCACGGCGATCCAGGCGCTGGGCTACCGCGAGGTCCTGGCCCACGCCGCGGGCGAGCTCACACGCCCCGAGCTCGAGGAGACGATCCGCCTCCGCACGCGCCAGTTCGCGCGCCGGCAGCGAACCTGGTTCCGCAAGTTCCAGGACATCACCTGGATCGCCGCTCCCGGCGAAGCGGCGGGCGAGCTCGAGCGGGCGGTGGACGAGGCCGCCCGACTCCTCAGGCGTTCTTGACGCGGAACTCGGAGGTCGGAGGCGGCTCGGGGTACCCCACCTCCTCGCCGCGGATCGTGGCGCCGATGCCGCTCCAGATCTCTTCCCAGCCGCCGTCCTCGAACATCACGGGGATGACCTCGATGGGGAAGATGAAGAAGGGGCCGCCGGCTCCCAGGAACGCGCTGCCGACTGCGACGCTCGACAGGTGGAAGAAGTGGATCGGGTCGGGCAGCGGGCTGAAGACCTTGTGCGGGGGCTGCCAGGCCGACTTCTGCTGGAAGGGGTTCAGCGGGTTGTCGTTAAAGACGTGGCGCCGGATCGTCATGTTGATGTCCTGGCGCTGCTGGTTGGCGTGGACCCGGTAGGGGACGCCGCTGTTCGTGTCGTAGCGCAGGAAGTGATAGGCCACCCGCGGCGTCAGCCCCTCCAGCCGCCAGTGGTTGTAGCGGGTGTCCGCCGTATGGCAGGAAGCGAACAGCGCCAGGAGCGCCACGGCGAACAAGAGCGGGGTCCGTTTCATGGGGAGCGGGGGTGGAGGCGGGTCGGTCCCCTTCCTAGTTCCCGCAGCGGTCGCGGAAACGCGAATCCGGGACGACCCGAGGCTTTACGCAAGTCCCTTCCAGGCCGAAGATTGCGCGACAGTCTAGTGGGGGGGGCCGGGCGCGGTCAACGAGGCCCGCCCCGGACCGCCCCCGGTCGCCGGGGCCCGACGCGATGAGCCCGTCCACACGAGATAGAGAGCCCTGGCGCGCCCCGCGTGGGATGCGCGACGTCCTGCCCGAGGAGGCCCCGGCCTGGGACCGCCTCGAGGGCGCCGCGCGGCGGCTCTCCAGGAGCCGCGGCTTCCGGGAGATCCGACCCGTCCTGCTCGAGGAGACCGAGCTCTTCACCCGCTCGGTCGGCGAGGTCACCGACATCGTCGAGAAGGAGATGTTCACCCTGAAGAAGGGCGACACATCCCTGTCGCTCCGGCCCGAGGGGACGGCCGGCATCGCGCGCGCCTACCTGCAGGCGGGCTACGCCAAGCGGGCGCCGGTGCAGAAGCTCTTCACCGTCGGCCCGATGTTCCGCTACGAACGACCCCAGAAGGGCCGCGACCGGATGTTCACCCAGTTCGACGTCGAGGTGATCGGGACGCTCGATCCGCGTGCGGACGTCGAGGTCGTGCACCTCGCCGCGTGCTTCTTCGAGGACCTCGGGATCGAGGGGCTCGAGGTGCGGCTCAACTCCATGGGGGACGGCGCGGACCGGGATGCGTACCGCGCTGCGCTGCGGGCCTTCCTCGCGCCGAAGATGGATCGGCACTGCGACCTGTGCCGTTCGCGCTTCGAGCGCAACGTGCTGCGCGTCTTGGACTGCAAGAACCCCGACTGCCAGGCGCTGCACGAGGGAGCGCCCGGGATCCTCGACTTCCTGTCGCCCGAGAACCGCGGGCACTTCGAGGAGGTCGGCGCGCTGCTCGAGAGCCTCGGGCGGAGCGTGGTCGTCGATCCCGGGATCGTGCGCGGGCTCGACTACTACACGCGCACCGTCTTCGAGGTTCACTATCCGGCGCTCGGTGCGCGCAGCGCCCTGTGCGGCGGCGGGCGCTACGACCACCTCGTGCGCGACCTGGGCGGGCCCGACCTCGCGGCCGTGGGGTTCGCGATCGGGTTCACGCCGACGCTCCTGGTGCTGGGGGAGCTCGGCCTGCTCGACGACCTCCCGGAATCGGTTCCCGAGGCCTACGTGGTCGCTGCCGACGCGGCCGGGCGGCGCGAGGCGCTCGCGATCGCCGAGGAGTTGCGTTCCGCCGGCATCGGCGCGACCTTCGACCTCGAGGAGCGCGGGCTCAAGGCTCAGATGAAGGTCGCGGGGAAGGTCGGGCACCTCCTGGCCGTCCTGATCGGCGAGGACGAGCTCGCGCGCGGTGCCGTCACGATCAAGGACATGGTGCGGCGCGAGCAACGGGAGGTTCCGCGGGGGGAGCTGACCCGGGCCGTGCGCGCGATCCTCGGGTCCGCGGAGCCCGGGTGATGGACCCGGAGAGGAGCGCGGTCGACGAGGCCCTGCTCTCGGCCCCTCGGCTGGGCGTCTTCGGCGGGACGTTCGACCCGGTCCACGCGGGCCACCTCCACGCCGCCCGCGAGGCGCGCCGCGCGTTCGACCTCGACCTCGTCCTGTTCGTCCCGGCCGCGCGCTCACCGCACAAGGACGCGGGGCCGCACGCGAGCGCAGAGCAGCGCTTCGAGATGCTCGAGCTCGCCCTGGCCGGCGAGCCCGCCTTCGCGGTCAGCGCGCTCGAGCTCCGGCGCGGCGAGCCGTCCTACACGATCGAGACCGTGCGCGAGCTCTCGCGAACGCGGGCGGAGGCCGGGAACACGGGGGAGCTCTTCCTGATCCTCGGGAGCGACAACCT
>JAJDET010000369.1 GCA_029259655.1 Planctomycetota bacterium | reverse complement strand
TTCAACCGCATCGTGCGCGTCACGCCGCGCCCGGGGTCGAAGAGGCGCGTCTCCTGCACCGGGTGGCGCGCGGGATCCGGATCCTCCCAGGCCTCGACCTGACGGGGTATCTCGTGCTCGATGGAAGCGACCACGTTCTTGAACGAGTTCAGGTTCTTGAGCTCCACCTTCGTGCGCAGCTCCGTCTCGCTCTCGTGCCGGACGGAGACATTGACGTCACAGCGCAGCGACCCCTTCTCCATGTCGCAGTCGCTGGCTCCGACGTACTGCAGGATCTCCTTGAGAGCCGTGAGGTACTCGTGCGCTTCCTCCGCGCTCGCGATCTCGGGCTCGGTCACCGACTCGATCAGGGGGACGCCGGCTCGGTTGAGGTCGACGAGGGTGTCGGGCCCGCGGTCGTGAATCGCCTTGCCCGCGTCCTCCTCGATGTGGATGCGGGTCAGGTCGACGCGCTTCCCCGAGGTGAGCGTGATCCCGCCGCCGACACAGTAGGGCCGGTCGAACTGCGAGATCTGGTAGCCCTTCGGGAGGTCGGGGTAGAAGTAGTTCTTGCGATCGAACTTGCTCCGGGACGCGACCTCGCAGCCGAGCGCGAGCGCGACCCGCACGGCGAGCGCCAGGGCCTCCTCGTTGAGGACGGGCAGCGCTCCGGGTTGGCCCGTGCAGACCGGGCAGACGTTCGTGTTGGGCGGGGAGCCGAACGCGTTCTCGCACCCGCAGAAGAGCTTCGTCCTGGTCTTGAGCTGGCAGTGCACCTCGAGCCCGATGACGGCCTGCCAGCGTGCGCCGGTGCGCTCCGAGACGAAGACGCTCACGCCTCTGCCCTCTCCGCGAAGGTCCCGGGTCGGGCGAGGTGGTGGTCCGTCGCCGCCTGCCATGCGCGTGCGGTCGAGAGGACGCGCGCGTCGGACAGAGCGGGTCCGGTGATCTGCATTCCGACAGGCAGCGTCTCGCCCGCGTCTTCCACGAAGCCGGCCGGAACGCTGACCGCCGGGAGTCCCGCCAGGCTGACCGGGGCGGTCAACACGTCGGACAGGTACATGGCGACCGGGTCCTCGGAGCGCTCGCCCAGACGGAAGGCGGGCGTGGGGGAGGTCGGACCGACGAGCAGGTCGCAGGCTTCGAAGGCAGTCCGGTAGTCCGCGAGGATCTTCGCGCGTACGCGTTGTGCCCGGCCGTACCAGGCTTCGTAGTAGCCGGACGACAGGACGTAGGTCCCGAGCAGGATGCGGCGCTTCACCTCGGCGCCGAAACCGGCCTCGCGCGTGGCCGAGATCATGCCGTCGAGGGTCCCGTCACCGTCGACCCGGGGCCCGTACCGGACGCCGTCGTAGCGCGCGAGGTTGCTCGACGCCTCCGCTGTGGCAACGACGTAGTAGGTGGGGACCGCGAGCCGGGCGTGGGGAAGCGAGACGTCGACGCGCTCCGCACCGAGCTCGCAGAGCTGCGCGATGGCCTCCTCGAGCCGGATGCGCACGCCCTCGTCGAGCCCGTCGGCGAAGGCCTCCCTCGGCACGCCGAGCTTCAGGCCCGCGAGCGAGCCTTCCGGCTCGGGCTGGACGGGACCGAGGTCGAGGCACGTGGAGTCGAGCGGGTCCGACCCGGAGAGCACGAGCATCGCGAGCTCGAGATCTTGCGCACTGCGCGCCAGCGGGCTGATCTGGTCCAGGGACGAGCCGAAGGCGACCAGCCCGTAGCGAGACACGCGCCCGTAGGTCGGCTTGAAGCCGCTGATGCCGCACAGCGCCGCCGGTTGCCGCACCGACCCGCCGGTGTCGGAGCCCAGCGCCAGCGGGACGATCCCGGCGGCGACGGCCGCGGCGCTGCCGCTCGACGAGCCTCCGGGAATGCGCTCGTGTGCCCACGGATTCCGAGCGGGAAAGTACGCGGAGTTCTCGCCCGACGAGCCCATCGCGAACTCGTCCATGTTCGTCGTCCCGATCGGAACGCAGCCCGCAGTGAGCATGCGCTGCACCGCCGTCGCGGTGTAGGGCGCGCGGTATCCGGCCAGGATCTTGCTCCCGCAGTTGGTCTCGACGCCCTCGCGGCACATGTTCGCCTTGAACGCGATCGGGACTCCGTGCAGGGGTCCCGGCTCCGTCCCGGAGGCGAGCGCGTCGCCGAGCGCGGCGGCGCGCTCGAGGGCCCGCTCGCGGTCGATCGAGAGGAACGCGCCGAGCTCCGCGTGCGCCTCGGCGGCGGCGATCGATTCCTCGGCGGTCTCGACCGCCGTTCGATCGCCGCTCACGTGCGCGCGGACGAGCGCGGCGGTGTCCGAGCTCACGAGCCCTCCACCGTCTTGGGGACTCCGAAGTAGTCGTCACGCCGGCGAGGTGCCGACGACAACACGTCTTCGCGTGCGAGCGAGGGGCGCGGCTCGTCCGGGCGCAAGACGTTCCGGAGCTCCGTGGCCGAGAGCATCGGCTCCGTGTCGGAGACGTCGACCTCGGCCAGATCGCGGAACGAGTCGAGGATGCGCGCGAAGTCCGCGGCCAGGCTCTCGACCTCGCCCTCGTCGATCTGGAGCCGTGCCAAGCGCGCCGTCGAGCGGACGAGCTCTCGATCGGGCTCTGTCATGCCGGGATTGTAGTGGTCGCCGGCGCCGGTCCCAGAGCCGTCCGTGACGATGGTGCGCCCCGAGGCGACGCTCACGGCTCCCCACGGCACCTCGCGGAACCGAATCGAGGCGTGCTTGAAGGCGGCGCACGGACCGCCTACCGTGACCGGATGCAGCTCTCCCTCCTGACCGAGCCCGCGGCGGCGCTGCTCGAGCGACCCGACTGGGAAGTCGTCGGGTGGGTCATGTGCATCCTGGGCTCGTTCCTGCTCGCGAACGCGATCCTCTTCCGCCACCCGCGCACGATGGTCGAGGAGCTCTTCCGCGGCGAGAAGCGCGAGCTGCGGCCGATCCGGGAGTACATCTTCCACCGCGTCCAGGTCACGCTCGGGTTCGTCTACCTGCTGGCAGGATTCGTGCTCGCCGTCATCGGCAAGCTCAGCGACTCCGGGACCGAGGCCGGCCCGCCGTGGACCTGGTTCGGACTCGTGATCCTCTCGGCGGTCGTCTTCGAGGTGCTCGGGTGGTGGACCAGCCACGCGCTCTTCCGCCACTACGTGCGCGGCTATCTGATGCGGCACCCCTTCGACTTCGAGACCGAGGTCAAGCTCGCGCGCGAGGTGGGCGAGCTGCTCGGGCTCGAGACGCGCAGCGACGAGACCGTGCAGTCCTACGTCGCGCGCCTGCGCCAGCGGCTCGGGATCCTCGAGCCCGAGCGCGGCGAAGCGGCACGCCTTCAGCCGGCTGCGGCCGGCGACGAAGAGCTCGGGTAACCGGAACGCTCCCCGCACGTCCTTCGGGCGTGGAACGCGGGCGGGTCTGGTCGTCGGTGGTGGAGCCGTTCCTCGACGCTCTCCATCCAGCGCGCTGCCGCCTGTGCGGCGGGTACGCGGGGAACGACCTGGCGTGCTCCGAGCACCCGCTCCCGCCCGAGCCGGCCCCGCCGCGCTGCGGGCGCTGTGCGGCGGGGCTCGCGCCCGTGCTCCCCGACGGCGCGAAGTGCGTTTCCTGCCGCCGGCGCTCGCCTCCGTTCCACCGCGCGGTCGTGCTCGCGGACTATCGCGACGAGTCCGTGCGTGCGTGGGTCCTCGCGCTGAGGCACGGCGGGCGCGTCGATCTCGCCGAACCGCTGGGCGCCCTGCTCGGGGAGCGGCTCGACCTCGAGCAGGACGGGCAGGTGGACGAGCTCCTCGTGCCGGTCCCGCTCCATCGCTGGCGTCGCATCGAGCGCGGCTACGACCAGGCCGAGCGGCTCGCTCGCGCGGCCGCGCGCGCGGCGCACCGTTCGGTGGCGCCCGTCCTCTCGCGGCTGCGCAGCACGGCTCCGCAGGGCTCGGCCGGGACTGCCTCGCGGGCGGCGAACGTGCGCGGCGCCTTCGCCGCGCGACGGGGTGCACGCGAGCGCGTCCTGGAGCGCGACGTCTGGCTGGTCGACGACGTCGTGACGTCGTGTGCGACCGTCTCCGAGTGTGCACGCGTGCTTCGCCGTCTCGGCGCCCGACGGGTCGGAGTCCTGGCCGTTGCCCGGGCCGGTGCCGACGACGGGCGCGTGCTACGCTCTCCCGTGTGAGCGCGGGAACCACACTGTTCGTCGAGCCCTTCGGAGGCATGGCCGGGGACATGTTCCTCGCGGCGCTCTGCGACCTCGGTGATCCGCGCTTCGGAATCGACGAGTTGCGGGCGCTCGCCGACGAGCTGGTCCCCGGCGAGGCGGACCTCTCGCTCACCGAGGTTCAGCGCGGCGGGATGCGCGCGCTCCACCTCGGCGTCTCGACCCCGGAGACGGGCAGCGTCCGGCACCTCTCCGATCTGGTGGAACGGATGGGACGCACCTCGCTCACGGCGGCGGCGCGTTCGCAGGCCGAGGCGGTCCTCTCGCGCATCGCCGCGGCCGAGGCGCGCATCCACGGAGTCGACGTGGAGTCCGTTCACTTCCACGAGATCGGCGCCGTCGACACGCTCGTGGACGTGTGCGGTGCAGCGCTGGCGCTCGAGCGCCTCGGCGTCGAGCGTGTCGCCGCGACGCCCCTCCTGCTGGGGGAGGGCACGGTCCAGACGGCGCACGGCGAGCTCCCGGTCCCCGCGCCAGCCACGGCGGAGCTCCTGCTCGGGATCCCCGTCCGTACCGGCGGTGAGGGCGAGCGAACGACTCCGACCGGCGCCGCGCTCCTGGCCGAGCTCGCGGACTTCGAGACGCTCGCGGAGTTCACGGCCGATCGCGTCGGTTACGGAGCCGGGACGAGAAATCCCTCGCAGGGGCCCGCGAACCTCGTGCGCGTGTCGCTCGGCGCTTCGAGCGGCGCTCCCGGGATGCGCGTGCTCGTCTTCGAGTTCCAGGTGGACGACGCGACCGGGGAGGAGCTCGGTTTCGCCGTCGAGCGCATGCGCGCGGCCGGTGCCCTGGACGTGTGGACGACGCCGCTCTCGATGAAGAAGGACAGGCCGGGCGTGCTCGTCGGCGGCCTGGTCCGACCGGAGGAGCGCGGCGAGCTCGAGCGCATCGCGTTCGACCACACGAGCACGTTCGGACTGCGCTGGACGGAGAGCGTGCGCACGGAGTGCGCGCGCGAGTGGATCGACGTCGAGCTCCTCGGGAGAAGAGTCCGCGTGAAACGCCGTCGGCGGCCGCACGCGCCGGAAGCGCTCGCAGTGGGGGACCTCGCGGCCGAGTACGAGGACGTGGCCGAGCTCGCGCGGGAGACCGGGCTACCTCTGCGCGAGCTCTGCGCCCGCGCCGTCGAGGCCGCGCGTCAGAAGCTCGGGACGGTCTGAGGGCGTTCGGTCAGGAACCTGACGAAGCGATTCTCGCCGTCGACGAGGATGCAGCGCGGCTCGCTCGGCCGCTCGGCCAGCTCGAAGGTCATCAGGATGACCTCGTCGCCGCGGTTCACGAGGTGAGCCGCCGCACCGTTGATCTCCAGGGCGCCGGACCCGGGCTCGCCGCGGATGGCGTACGTCTCCAGGCGGGAGCCGTTCGTCATGTCCACGACCAGGACCTTCTCCCACTCCTGGATGTCGGCCGTCTCCATCAGGGTCGCGTCGATCGTGACGGACCCGACGTAGTCGAGATTGGCCTCGGTGACGGTGGCGCGGTGGATCTTCGAGCGCAGGAAGGTTCGCATGGCGGGGAGGACCGGCCCTTCTAGGGGGTGTGAGGGGCCTTTCAAGGTCCAGCCCAGAGGATACCTCGGGCGCGCCCCGGGGGGAGGGGAGCGGGCCGGCCCCGCCGCGGTTTCGCACGGCGGGGCCGACACCAGGGGTGTCGGGCGGACCCGTTTTCGGACCGCCCGCTCGAGCCTCCCCAACCGGCCATCGGGGAGAGGGCACGATGCCGAAGACTATCCCCCGCGCGGGGGCTTCCCGGCCCCGGGACCGCGGCGTGGAGGGGCTGGGCGGCACAATCCGCCGTGGACAAAGGCGTTGGGGACTTCCCGGGCGGTCTCGGTCAGGAGGCGCCGGAGACCCGGGCCGGATACTCGCGGATGCCTGCCTCGAGCCTTGCCAACCCCTCGACCAGGGTCTCGCGGGGGACGCCGTAGCCCACCCGGACGTGGCCCGGGGCCCCGAAGAACTCCCCGGGGACGACGTCGACTCCAGAGGATGCGGCCAGGTGGCGGGCCAGGTTTCGCGTGTCGGGGACGCCCTCGACCCGGGGGAAGGCGGCCAGCCCGAGCCGGGGCGGGAGGCCCACGACCTGGCGGCTCTCCTCCAGCCAGGTGACCAGCGAGGGGCGGCACTCGGTCTCGAAGCGGCGCACGGGGACCAGGAGATCCTCGAGGCGGTCCAGGGCTCGGGCGGCCAGGCGCAGGGAGGGAGTCGGCAGGTCGACGTGATCCAGGTAGGAGAGGTCGAGGAGGTGCGGGAGCTCGCCGGCGAGGCCCTCGCCCAGGAGCATCCAGCCGACACGCAGCGCGCCCAGGCCGTAGGCCTTGGTCAGGCTGCCGATCGAGATCGCGTTCTCGGCCAGTGCGAAGGCGTGGACCCGCTCGTCGGGGCGCGCGAACTCCATGTAGACCTCGTTCGAGATCAGGACCCCTCCATGGGCCGCTGCCGCCCGCGCGAGGGAGCGGATCTCCTCCTCCCCGAGGCAAGCACCGGTCGGGTTGTGGGGATTGGTCACGAACACGTGGCCGCGTCCGGCGCCCGCGAGCTCCCGCTCCACGCGTGCCGGGTCGAGGTACCAGTCCTCCTCGAGCCGTCGCTCGACGATGCGGAGCTCGGCGCCCTGGCGGGTGGGGAGGGCGCGGAAGGGCTCGTAGGAGGGGATCTCCGTGACCACGCGGACGCCGGGGGCGAAGTAGCGCTGGGCCAGGAGCTGCATGGCGCCCGAGGCGCCCGCCGTCGGGAACACGCGCTCCGCGGGGAGCCCGAAGAGACGCGCGAGGCGTGCGCGGACCTCCGGCAGCGCGTCGGCGGCGGGGGGCGACAGGTCGATCTCGGGGGCCGCACCGAGGACCGCGGGGTCCGGCGCAGGCATGCCGGACTGCGCCAGGCTGTAGGGCGAGACGAACGACTCCGTGTGCGCCCAGACCATGTACGGGAAGAGGAGCGGGTCGTCGTTCATCTCTTGGTTTCGCCCCGCCGGGAGTGTGGATCGGCCTTCGGCACGCCGCTAGGATGCCTTCGACACGGCGTTGGACAACCAAGGAGGCGATCATGAACGCGATTCGGACCCGTTCCGGCTGGGTGTTGGGGGTCGCGGGAGCCTTCTTCGCCGCTCTCTCGACGGTGGCTGCGGCTCAGGACGCCGGAGCGCCGGAGAAGCGTGACACGTCGCAGGCGGAAGAAGTGGGCTCGACGCGCTTCGCGCGCGTCGGCGACAAGACCGCCGCACTCAGGAACGTTCCGGACACGAACGGTCGCGTGCTGCTCGACGTCCAAGAGGGCGCGCTCGTCCGCGTCCACGGCGAGCACTCCGGCTGGGTGAAGGTCGAGGTCCGCGGCGGCTTCACGGCCTGGGTGCACTCGGAGTACGTCACGGCGACCGACGTCGCGGACGTGGTCGAGATCACGCGCAACGGCGTGAACGTGCGCGCGCTTCCATCGTCGGGAGTGAACAACTTCCCGGTGGGCCAGCTCTACGCGGGGGACCGCGTGCGCACTCTGCCGACGCCGCTGGAGTTCACCGAGGAGGCTCGCGGCTGGACGCACATCTGGTCGCCGCCGGGCTTCTGGGCGTGGATCCGGGCCAAGAGCCTGGTCGACCTTGCACCGGGCGAGGACGGGCTCGCGCTCTGGAACCGCGCGCGCGATCCGCTCGTCGTTGCCCGCGACGCGTCGACCGGTGCGAACACGGGTGCGCCGGCCAGCGAGCCCGCGCTTCGCGCCCAGGCGACCCGCGAGGCGCTGGGCAGGGCGCACGCGGCCTTCGACCGCGAGAAGGCGTCCGCGAAGCCGGACTTCGGTCTCGTGCGGATCGCCTACGGCGCGGTGCTCGAGCTCTCGCCCGAGCCGACCGTCGCACGGCTCGTCGAGGCGCGGCTCGAGGCCGTCGCCGCGCTCGAGGCGACGGCCAGCCTGCGCGCCGACATCGAGGCCGCTCGCGACGCCGAGCGCACACGTCTGCGCGAGGAGGGTGACCGCATCCGCATGGACATCGCGGATGAGGCACGGCGCAAGGATCCCTATCGCCACCGGTTCGACGAGCGGGGACTGCTCGAGCGTCGGACGTTCGGCGATCAGACGCGCTACTTCCTGCGCTGGGCCGGGCGCGACGTGTGCGAGATCGTCTGCACGCGCGGCCGCTACGATCTCGACCTCTTCCTTGGGTTCGATGTGGGCGTGCGCGGCGAGATCCTCCCGCTGCCGCCGGGCGCCGGCGGAGACAGGATGGAGATCATGGACCTCGCCCGCATCGAGATCCTCGCCCAGGGCTGAGCGCCGCCAGGAGACGATCGTGTCCCGACTACTCGCCTTCCTCCGCGCGCTCCTCCGGCGCGTCGGCGGAGGCGCGCCCTTGTGCGACACCTGTCGCTACGACTACGGGACCGCGTGCATGCGGCCGGAGCGCCCGAACGCCTACAAGTGCCCGGACTACAAGCGCGGCTGACTGCCGCGCACCCGGGCCCGGAGCTCCTCGTACCGATCCTCGCGGATGGCCGTGCGGATCTCCTCCATGAGCCGGTGGAACGTGCGCAGGTTGTGGACCGTGAGCAGGATCGCACCCAGCATCTCGCGGGTCGTGCACAGGTGCCGCAGGTACGCGCGGCTGTAGCCCGCGCAGGTCGGACAGTCGCAGCCCTCCTCGAGCGGAGCCGGGTCCCGGGCGAAGCGCTGGTTTCGGAGGTTGAGGCGCCCCTCGCTCGTGAACGCCTGGTGCGTCCGGCCGTGGCGCGTCGGGGTCACGCAGTCGAAGAGGTCGACGCCCCGGGCCACCGACTCCACGAAGTCCTCGGGCGTGCCCACGCCCATCAGGTACCGGGGTCGATCCGCCGGGAGCAGCGGCACGCTCGCGTCCACCGCGAGCATGGCGTCCACGCGTCCTTCGCCCACGCTGACGCCGCCGACGGCGTAGCCGGGGAGGTCGTGGGAGCAGGTCGCTTCGACCGAACGCCGCCGCAGGTCCTCGAAGACGCCGCCCTGCACGATCCCGAACAGCGCTTGCCCCGACTCGACACCTCCGTGGTCGTGCCAGGCTCCGACGCAGCGCTCGAGCCACTCGATCGAGCGATTCGTCGCACGCTCGACCCGCGTGCGGTCCCTGGGATCGGGCGGGCACTCGTCGAAGGCCATGACCACGTCGGCGCCGAGCGCACGCTGGATGGCCATCACTCGTTCGGGTGTGAAGCGCACGGTCGCGCCGTCCACGACCGAGCGGAAGGTCGCGCCGTCGTCGTCGATCGACGCGAGGTGTTCGAGGCTGAAGACCTGATAGCCACCGGAGTCCGTGAGGATCGGGCCGCTCCAGTTCATGAACGTGTGGAGCCCGCCCAGCTCGGCGATGATGTCCTCACCCGGGCGGAGGTGCAGGTGATAGGTGTTCGCGAGCACCATCCGGGCTCCGAGCGACACCAGCTCCTCGGACCGCAAGCCCTTGACCACGGCGCGCGTCCCCACGGGCATGAAGGCCGGCGTCTCGACGGAGCCGTGCGGCGTGTCGAACACACCCGTCCGTGCACTAGTGGTCGAACAGCTCGATTCGGTCCGGAAACGGAACACCGACGCCCTACCTCTTGACGACGCGCGACAAGCGCGCGCGGGGGAAGTAGTGCGCCAGGATGTCGGCCGCGCCGAACTCCGCCTCGGCGAGCCTGCGGGCGCCGGTCTGGCACATCCCGACGCCGTGGCCGCGTCCGAGGCCCTCGAAGACGATCCGTTCGGTGGAGGAGGAGCTCGCCGGCGTCGAGGTGATCCACGCGCTCTTCAGGTTCGTCCATCCGAAGAGCCGGCGCAGCTCCGTCGCGCTCACGAGGGCGCTCCCGCGATCGCCGACGACGTTCGATTCCATCCAGCGCCCGTGATCGTTCGTCCGGGCGGGTTGGATGGAGACCAGGCGTGTTCCGACGTCGAGTGCGGCCGCGACGCCTCGCACCGCCGCCGGATCGGCGCGAAAGGTCCACGCGACGTTCGCGTCCCCAGCTTCGGCCAGCCGCCTGCAGGGTGTGCAGGAGACGGGGGCCATCCCACCCGGATCCGGCTCGTCGAAGACCCCCTCGAAAGCCGCCGTGGTTCCGCCGCACGCGGCGTGGAAGCGGGCGTCGAGCGTGTGGCCCCCGAGGCTCAGCACGATGCCGCGCGTGGTCTCGACGGCGGCGCGCAACCGCGCGTCGACTTCCGCGGACGCAGCGCTCTCCGACGGGACGTACTCGCCGCGGTAGGCCTGGTCGCGCGTGGTGTCCGAGAGCACGCCGCGCGGCGGCTTGCCCGGGCGACCGACGAGCTGGGAGCGGGCGTAGCTCCGCGCTGCGATCGCCTGCGCTTCGAGCAGGGCGGGCGGTGCGGACCAGATCGACAGCTCGCCGGCCACGACGCCGCGCACGTAGTCCTCGAGGTCGACGCGGTTCTCCACCGAGAGGCCCGTACCCACGTCGGGTGCGACGAGCAGGGATCCCGTGTAGCTCAGTCCGTCGAGGTCGATCCTGCCGGGGCTCTCCCGGACGAGAATCCAGGGCCCGCGCCGCCCGTCCGTCGCCACGACCTCGGATCCTTCCCTCCGGATGACGAGGTCCGAACCTCCCTGTCGAAGCTCGATGCGCGCCGGGTTCTCGAGGCTGTCGAGACGGACGGCCACTTCGTTCTGCGCGGGATCCGGCGGTCCGACGGTCGGTGCGGCGGTCCGTGCAACCGATGGCCGCGTCCACTCCCCGGACGAGGGCGCCGGAGACGGGCTCGCGCGGCTCCACTCGGGGACGGTGCAGGCTCCGGCGGGTACCAGGACGAGGGCGAGGGCGAGCGTAGCTCTGCGTGCCCTCATCCGGGAAACAGGAGCTCTTCCCCGGAGGCGGACAGACCGAGCGCTCGCGTCCCGCGCGGCGTGATGACCCGACCGCGTGCGGTCTTGTCGAGGAGTCCCAGACGCAGGAGGTGCGGCTCGAAGACCTCTTCGATCGTGTCCTCGCTCTCGTCGACCGACGCCGCGATGGTCTTCAAACCGACGGCGCGGCTCGGATCGCGGGCCAGACAGCGCAGGATGCGTCGGTCCATCTCCTCCAGACCGTTCGCGTCCACACCCAGCCGCTCCAGCGCCTCGTCCGCGAGCCCGAGGTCGAGGACGTCCTCTCCGCGCACCTGCGCGAGGTCGCGCGCGCGACGCAGGAAACGGTTGGCCACGCGCGGCGTGCCGCGGCTGCGTGACGCGATCAACGCCGCGGCCTCGGGATCGAGCTCGATCTCGA
>JAJDET010000368.1 GCA_029259655.1 Planctomycetota bacterium | reverse complement strand
GTGCGAGTGAGCGCCGCTTCTACCAGAAGATCACCGACCTCTACGCCCTGGCCGCCGACTACGACCGCACTGCACCCATCACGCGGGAGTTCTTCTCCACCGTTCAGAACAAGCTGCACTGGGCCATCACCGGCAGAACCGCCGCCGAGATCGTACACGGCTCTGCCGATGCCAGCCTACCCAACATGGGACTCACGACCTTGAACGGGCACTCACTCATCCAGGGCAGTCCCATGGCTGAAGAGCACACTCTGCCAGGGTGCCGCGGATCCCGCCCTCGCCGAACGTGACCATGAGCAGGATTCGCCAGGGCCCTCGTGGAGGGTGATCATCCGGGCACGAGGTGGGGTCCCGCTCGTTCGATTGGCGTCTGACCTGCGGGACCCCTCGCCTCGTATCCCAAGGCGAGGCTCATGTATCCCGTAGCGGTTCCTCCGGACAGTGTCCTTCGCGCCCTCGGCGCACTCGACTACCAGCTGGCCTGCGAAGCACGCGAGGCGCGCTGCTCGTGCTCCGGGCCGCTTCACTGGGGCACGTGGGCCCGCAAGCCGCGAGGGTTCGATCTACCAGATGAACTCTGTGTCCGCTGGGGGCTCTGCTGCGGCCGCTGCCGACGTCGGGTCCTCCCGAGGTCTGTTCTGTTCAGCGGACGACGCGTCTACCTGAAGGCCATCCTGCTGCTCGTGGTCGCCGCGCGTCAGCGGGATCGTGCGCACCACAGCATGGCCCGTCTCCGGCGGCTCTTCGGGGTGTCCGCCAAGACCATCGGCCGGTGGATGCGGGCCTTCCTGGATGGCCTGCCGCGTCATCCCGACTGGCAGCGGTTCCGGGGACGCCTACCCGCCACCGTTCGCGACGACGACGTGCCCGCCGCTCTCCTCGTGCTGAAGTCCCCGGAGGCCGCCCTCGTGGACGCCTGCCGGATCGTCCCCGATCTCTGAACGACGCGCTCCACGAGGGGGTTGTCCGCCACGCAGAAGATGCCCGGTCCCGCGATTCCGCAGGTCCTCCTACGGTCACCCCACCGCCCAGGAGGCCCTCGTGGACGACAAGCCCAGACAGCTCGCTCTCATGCGGTTCGCCGTGGTCCGCGACCTGCTCGTGGACCCACCGGGCCTCGGTGGCCTCGCGTCCGCCATCCGCGACCTCGCCAGCCGAACCTGGAAGCTCCCGGACGGCCGGCTCGCGACCTTCCACTTCTCCACCATCGAGAGCTGGTTCTACATCGCGAGGAACGCCACGGACCCCGTCTCCGCCCTCATGAGCGATGCGCGCAGCGACCGCGGAAGCTCGAAGATCATCCACGGTCTCCTCCTCGACACGCTGGAGACTCAGTACCGCAACCACCCGAGTTGGACGGCGAGGCTCCATCACAAGAACCTCGCGGCCGAGATCCGCCGCGCGGAGCACCTGGGAGCGGTCGTCCCGAGCTACGCCACGGTGCGTCGAACCCTTCGTCGCCAGGGATGGTCGCGACAGCGCAAGCCCAGGACAGAGGGCCAGAAGCGGGCCGCTGAACGCCGGGCCCGACGGGAGGTTCGTCAGTTCGAGATGCCGTACGCCCATGCGCTCTGGCACTTCGACTTCCACGAGGGTTCACGACGCATCGTCCTGGCGGACGGCACCTACGTGAAGCCCCAGCTCGTCGCGTTCCTCGATGACCACAGCCGCGTGGTCTGCCACGTCCAGTGGTACCTCGAGGAGGACACCCAGAGGCTCGTGCACGGCCTGCGACAGGCCATCCTCAAGCGTGGTCTTCCTCGTGCAGTCCTCCACGACAACGGGGGCGCCATGACCTCCGCAGAGTTCCGGCAGGGACTGGAGGATCTGGGCATCGAAGACAATGGGACGCTGTCCTACAGCCCGCATCAGAACGGGAAGAGCGAGGCGTTCTGGGGCACGGTCGAGAGCCAGCTCATGCCTCTCCTCGAGAACATCGACCCGCTCGACCTCGCCACGCTGAACAGGGCAACACAGGCGTGGGTGGAGGGCGAGTACCACCGCGAGCGTCACGACGAGCTCAAGATGTCCCCGCTGGAGCGCCTGACGAAGGCCAAGAGCGTGGAACGGCCGCCCCCATCGGGCGACGTGCTCACCCGGGCGTTCACCCAGAAGGTCACCCGCAAGCAACGACGCTCGGACGGGACCCTCTCCCTCTGCAGCGTGCGCTTCGAGGTCCCCTCTCATCTTCGCGCGCTGATCCGGCTTACCGTCCGATTCCGGAGGTGGGACCTCTCGCAGGCCTGGCTGGTCGACCCGCGAACCGGCGATGTGCTCGCGCGCGTCGTGCCCCAGGACCTCGAAGCGAACGCCTCGGGCGCACGTCGCCCCCTCGCCGAGCCCGACCCGACGCCGCCGGATGAGGTCGAGACCCACCCGGCCCACCTGGCAGCCCTCCTGGAGGCCTACGCGGCCGACGGAATGCCGCCTGGCTTCCTTCCCCTCGACGATGTGGAGATGACATGACTGATCCCCGCCTGCGCGCCCGCTACGGGCTGAAGTACAACCCGTTCAACCCGGACATCCCGATGGAGGACATCTGGTCGGCCCCCGGCTTCGACCTGTTCGCCAGCCGGGTCGAGAACCTGACCCGCAGCGGCGGCTTCGGGATGCTGACCGGGGCGGTCGGCTCCGGGAAGTCCAAGGCGTTCCAGGCCCTCTCTGGCCGGCTGTCAGCGATCCCCGACCTGGTGATCGGAGTGATGGAGCGGCCCCAGAGCAGCCCGAGCGACTTCTACCGAGAGCTGGGCCGCGTGTTCGCCGTCGATCTCACGCCAGCCAACCGGTACGGGGGCTTCCGGGCCCTTCGAAGCCGCTGGGAGAGCCATCTCCAGACGCATCTGCGGCACCCGGTCCTGCTGGTCGACGAGGGGCAGGAGATGCCAACGGCTTGCTTGTCGGAACTGCGGCTTCTCGGCAGCGTGGCCTTCGACTCGCGCTACCTGCTCACGGTCGTCCTGGCAGGAGACTCCCGGTTGCCCGAACGCTTCCGAGCGCGCGAGCTCCAGCCCCTCGGCAGCCGCATCCGGACTCGACTCGTGCTCCAGCCCCTGGAGGCGGCGCAGCTGCGCGAGCTCCTGGAGCACCTGCTGGAGCGCTCCGGCAACCCGGGGCTCGTCACCGACTCCCTGAAAGAGGTCCTGGTGAAGCACTCGGCCGGAAACCCCCGAGTGATGTGCAACATCGGCGCCGATCTCCTCGCCGCCGCCGTGGAGCAGGACCTCCCCAGGCTCGACGACGAGCTGTTCCTGAAGGTCTTCGGACGTGCGGGGGCCTCGTGAGCGCCTGGTCGCCGGGCCCGGATGCCCGCCGCGCTCACCCCGAGCTCGCCCACCTGGCGCTCCTCGACCTCGAGTTGACCCTGCTGGAGGGCGTGCTCACCGACATCCACCACGGAGGAGCCAACGGCCACAGGAAGGAGGCCACGGCCCAGGCGCGGAGCATCGTCGGCGTCATCCGTGTTCTTCGCGCTCAGATCGAGGCGTACCGGCTGCTGGTCGACCTTCCCCGACTGACCGAGCAGCGCTATCGCTGAACCCTGGTCGAGCGTGCTCTCTGGCCCCTCGATGAGCGTGACCCCGTTCAAGCAGAAGCGCTTCGACGTCGTCTACCTCAACCCCGCTGCAGTGAAAGGCTACGTGCAGGGGGGACTCGTTCGCGCCAAGACCGACAAGGCCGATGCGCGTGCACTGGCAAAGATGGCGTCACTCCAGCTCGGAAGCGTCTGGTGTCCCCCAACCAACCACGCGCTCCAGCTTCGAGCCACCACTCGCATCATCCGTTCCATCGTGAACGAGC